>DUEN01000027.1 GCA_011176545.1 Caldilineae bacterium
ATTCCCGGTCCCCCCTCCCCAGCGAAGCGGATTGGGGAGGGGGGACTACAGGGGGGTGGGGCACAATGTGACGTCAGGCTGTTTGGGTCACAGAACGCACCACTTCGCTTAACTTGATGCGTAGGGGGCACGGCGCCGCCGTGCCCCTTATTTGGCCCCGTTGTAGGCGCACGGCCGTGCGCCCCTACAATTCGGCCATTCTGGTAGGAGCGAGGCATGCCTCGTCCCCACTAAAGGCGGAGGCACCCGGTCTGGGGTGCCTCCCATATCTCCCATCGCTAAAAGCTTCCCCGCGATCACTGCTCCGCGAAGGCGGCATCGAACGCGACCTTGGAGGGCTCGAAGTCCAGCCGCCTCACGAACTCGGCCGCCTCCTTCGCGCCGTGGAAGCGGTCCATGCCGCTGTCCTCCCACTCCACCGACAGCGGGCCATCGTAGCCGATCTCGTTGAGCGCTCGGATGATCTCCTCGAATCGGATGCAGCCGCGCCCCAGGGAGCGGAAGTCCCAATAGCGGCGGGGGTCACCGAAGTTCAGATGGCCGCCGAACACACCCGCCTCCGTCGGATAGGGCGACCAGTAGACGTCCTTCATGTGCACATGGAAGATGCGGTCCCGGAAGATGCGGATGAAGCGGATGTAATCCACCCCCTGATAGCCCAGATGGCTGGGGTCGTAATTGAAACCGAAGGATGGGCGATGCCCGATGGCTTCCAGCGTCCGTTGAGCCGACGCGATGTCGAAGGCGATCTCCGTGGGGTGGACCTCCAGCGCGAACTTGACGTCCGCCTCCTCAAAGACGTCCAGGATGGGGTTCCATCGGTCGGCGAAGTCCTTGTAGCCCGCGTCGATCTGCTCTGGCAGGTTGGGCGGGAAGGAGTAGAGCAGGTGCCAAATGGAGCTGCCCGTGAAGCCGTTAACGACCTTAACGCCGAACTTGGCGGCCGCCCGCGCCGTGTTCCTCATCTCCTCCGCGGCGCGCTGTCGCACCCCCTCTGGATCCCCGTCGCCCCACACGTAATCGGGCAGGATGGCCTTATGGCGCTCGTCGATGCGGTCGCACACCGCCTGTCCGACCAGATGATTGCTGATGGCGAAGCACTTCAGGCCGTGCTTCTCCAGGATGTCCCAACGATTGCGGCAATAAGCATCGTCGGAGAGGGCCTTATCCACCTCGAAGTGGTCACCCCAGCAGGCCAGCTCCAGGCCATCGTACCCCATCTCCTTGGCCTTGGCGGCCAGCTCCTCCAACGGGATATCAGCCCATTGTCCCGTAAACAAAGTCACCGGACGAGCCATGTTTGCCTCCTCTTCATCGCGACATGATCTAGACGTACGGATGGTGATGCACTCCGGGACGTGGCTCATCTGTAAAATGTGTGCTGGCGGTAGAGGCTCAGCATGCTGAGCTCCTGCCAGTTGCACACTTTCAGGAGATGAGCCCCGGGGCGTTGATGCTACGGCTCATCCCGAATATGTAGGTCTACGAGGACACGGCAGGTATGCTGCCAACGTCAGAACGTTTCATGGATGAGCCGAGCGCATTATACCACATTCATGTGTCCCTATCTACACGGCCAGGGCGATCAGCGAGATGCTCATACCCAACGCCAGGCCGACGACGACATCTAATAGGAAATGGACACCCAGCGCGACCCGGGACCAGGCAACCCACAAAGCGATGGGGAGGGCCAGCCAGCCCCACCACGGATTCAGTGTTGGCATGAAGACGACCACCGTGCCCATGCGGGTGGCGTGGCCGGAGGGGAAGGAATGCTGATCATACGTCTGCGAGTAGAACCCACCGATCTGGACGGGCCTCTGACGGCGCCAGAGGAATTTCATCGAGGTGGTGATCCCTCCGGCGAGGAGCATGGCGATGCCCCACCGCGCGACGAGGGGCCGCCTATCGGGAGGCACGAAGAGCCACTCCAGGATCAACACGAGGATCCACAACCAGCCATCGCCCAGGTGGGCTCCCAGCACGGCCCACCGCCGGGCATGCCCCTGAGCGGTGCGCCGGCACCACGCACTGATGGCCCGGTCCTTAGCGATCAACCATCGCCCTAAAGGCGTTCGCTTCATCCCACCCCTATCCCCTCCGTTCCGCCAACAACCGACGAGCCATCTCCAGCTGGTGTGGCTTATCGACGTCCATCGCCAGATCGGCGTACGGCGAGATGATCGTCTTGGCCCGGCAGTGCAACACCCGGCTGGCGACCCGCTCACCCTCCGGGATCGTCAGGCGCCCTATCAACAGCTTGAACAGGGTGCCCCAGCCGAACATCATCGCCTGCTTCAGGGGGTTCTTGCGTTCCTGCAACAGGCGGCGGGCCAACGAGAGATTGGCTTGCAGGACGCTGGTCCGCAGCACGAAAAGGTCGCCCCCGCAGAAGCGTCCCTCCCGCATGCGCACATAAGAGCGGCCTGCTCCGGGAAACTGGGCTTCCATGACCCGGTCTTCCACGATCGGGTAGTAGAAATCATATTCCTCCTGCAAACACCTGTCCACGAACCATCGCACCGTCTCCGGCCGCAGGAGGGGTACGTCGCCGGAGACCAGCAGGGCATATGTCATCTCCGGGTTTTGGGCCAGCAAGTGGTTGATGCCGTTGATGATGTTCTCCAGGTGATCGGGATGATTAGGTTGACATTCCACTCCTTCCCCCAGGTCGAGCTCAAGGGAGGGATCGATCCCGACGACCACGATACGGTCCACCAGGGGGCAGGCGCGGAGGGCCTGCACCGTCCACCAGACCAACGGCCTGCCCGCCACGTCGAGCAACGCCTTTTGAGGGACGCCCACGGCCGCGGCCAGCGGATCCGGATGCTGAGGATCGAAACCCGCGGTCACCACCGCGTCTAGCATAACAGGATCGTCGCTCAATGGGAGCCTCCCCTGGCGTCTCCAGAAATGGTTGGCGCCCTGGTCTGCCTTTCAGGATGTGGATACGAAGCCTGCCGGACGCGCCCCATGATTAGCCTCTTGTCGATCGGACGCATTATAGACGGCTCGTCTGGAGGCGTCAATCGCTTGAGGTGCGATGTGCCTGGCAGAGGTGCGTCACGTCTTTGGAGATCACGTCCAATCACCAGAGATAACCTGAAGCTCCCTAACAACCTTTGTAAGAGGACTTGCCAAAATGACGCCCCCTTCTTATAATAGGCGCTGGCACGGCCCCGGCACAGGGAGTCCGCGGCGTCTCCTGGCCGGGGTGCTTGATGCCTGGGATGATTCCATTCGATGTATCTCTGGTATATCTTTTGCAAGGAGGATTGAGGTCCATGAGCAAGAAGTGGGTTTACCTCTTCGAGGAGGTAGAAGAGGCAGAAAAGTATGCAGGTTCATGGGATGGCGTGCGCGGCTTGTTGGGGGGTAAAGGCGCCGGCCTGGCCGATATGACCCGAGCTGGTCTGCCCGTTCCACCGGGTTTCACCATCACGACAGAGGCTTGTAACGCCTTCCTGGCGAACAACCAGCAGTTCCCCGAGGGCATGTGGGAGCAGACCCTGGAGGCCCTGCGGAAGATCGAGGAGAAGACGGGCAAGAAGTTCGGGGACCCCAGCAATCCGTTGTTGGTCTCTGTCCGCTCCGGCGCCAAGTTCTCCATGCCGGGCATGATGGACACCGTCCTCAACCTGGGGCTCAACAAGGAGACCCTGGAAGGCCTCGCCAAGTTGACGGGCAACCCCCGCTTCGCCTGGGATGCCTACCGACGCTTCGTCCAGCTCTTCGGCAAGATCGTCATGGGCGTGGATGGCGAGAAATTCGAACATGTGTTGGACGAGTGGAAGGCGAAGACTGAGGGCGGCCAGGACACCGACCTCACCACCGAGATGCTCCAGGAGATCGTCAAGGAGTTCAAGCGGATCATCAAGGAGGAGACTGGCAAGGATTTCCCTGAGGATCCCTACGAGCAGCTGAAGATGGCCATCGCGGCCGTGTTCAACTCCTGGAATGGGCGCCGCGCTCGCGATTATCGCCGTATCAACAAGATCCCCGATGATCTGGGTACCGCGGTCAACATCGTGACCATGGTCTTCGGGAACATGGGGTGGGACTCCGCCACCGGCGTGGCCTTCACCCGCAACCCCTCCACCGGCGAGAAGAAGCTCTACGGCGAGTACCTGGCCAACGCGCAGGGTGAGGACGTGGTGGCCGGTATCCGCACGCCCAAGCCCATCGACGAGCTGGCCAAGGAGATGCCAGAGGCGTATCGGGAGCTGCAAGAGATCGCCGACCGGCTCGAGAGACATTACAAGGACATGCAAGATCTGGAGTTCACCATCGAGCGTGGTAAGCTCTACATGCTCCAGACCCGCACGGGTAAGCGCACTGGCCTCGCCGCCGTGAAGATCGCCGTGGACATGGTCAAGGAAGGGTTGATCGATAAGGCGACGGCTGTGCAGCGTGTGGATCCCAACGCCCTGGACCAGCTTCTGCATCCGATGATCGACCCCAACGCGGAGGTGCAGGTGATCGCGACCGGCCTGCCCGCCAGCCCCGGCGCCGCAACGGGGAAGGTGGTCTTCGACGCGGACGAGGCGGAGGAACTAGGGAATAAGGGCGAGAAGGTCATCCTGGTGCGTGTAGAGACCGCGCCAGAGGACTTCCATGGCATGGCCGCCGCTCAGGGCTTCCTCACCGCGCGGGGCGGCATGACCAGCCACGCGGCCGTGGTGGCTCGCGGCATGGGCAAGCCATGCGTGGCCGGCGCTGGTGATGTGCTCATCGATTACGAGAAGCGGCAGTTCAGCGCCAACGGCGTCGTCGTCCGCGAGGGCGATTACATCACCATCGACGGTTCCACCGGCCGCGTGATCCTGGGGCAGGCGCCGGTGGTTGAGCCCGAGCTCACCGGCGACTTCGCCACGTTGATGGAGTGGGCCGACGAGTTCCGCACCATGGGCGTGCGCGCCAACGCTGACATCCCGCGCGACGCCCGGGTCGCCCGCGGCTTTGGCGCTGAGGGTATCGGCCTCTGCCGCACGGAGCACATGTTCTTCGAGGGCGATCGCATCGACGCCATGCGCGAGATGATCCTGGCCGACACGCCCGAGGCGCGGCGCAAGGCGTTGGCCAAGCTGCTCCCGCTGCAGAGGAGCGACTTCGCCGGCCTCTTCCGGGAGATGGACGGGTATCCCGTCATCATCCGCACGCTGGACCCGCCTCTGCATGAGTTCCTGCCGCGAGAGAAGGAGGAGATCGAGGCGCTGGCGAAGAAGATCGGCGTGCCGGCCCAGAAGATCTACGACCGCATCGAGCAGTTGCATGAGTTCAACCCGATGCTCGGTTTCCGCGGCTGCCGCCTGGGCGTGACCTATCCGGAGATCACGGAGATGCAGGCCCGGGCCATCTTCGAAGCCACCGTGGAAGTGAAGAAGGAAGGCATCAACGTCTTCCCCGAGGTCATGATCCCGCTGGTCAGCGATGTGAATGAGCTGAACCTACAGGCGGAGATCGTCCACCGCGTGGCCAAGGAGGTCATGGAGGAGACCGGCGTCGAGTTCGAATACAAGGTCGGCACCATGATCGAGCTGCCGCGCGCGGCACTCCTGGCCGACGAGATCGCGCAGACGGCCGAGTTCTTCTCCTTTGGCACCAACGACCTGACCCAGACGACCTTCGGCATGAGCCGTGACGACGCGGGTCGCTTCCTGCCGCTCTACGTCGAGCGCAAGATCCTCCCCGATGATCCGTTCCAGGTGCTGGATCAGAAGGGCGTGGGCAAGCTGGTGCAGATGGGCACGGAGCTGGGCCGCAAGACCCGCCCGGATCTGGAGGTGGGGATCTGTGGTGAGCACGGCGGTGAGCCCGAGTCGGTGAAGTTCTGCTACAAGGTCGGCCTGGACTATGTATCCTGCTCGCCGTATCGCGTGCCCATCGCCAAGCTAGCGGCGGCGCAGGCGGCATTGGGCGAGGCCGAGCGCGACAAGTAATCGGACGAGCGTGACGAGGATAAGCTCCGGAGGGGGTTCCCCCCGACGCTTATACCCAAAGAACCCCGGCTTCTCCGAGAAGCCGGGGTTCTTCTTCCGTCCTTTCACATCATTTTCGCTCCTGGCGGCTTCGTGGTACAATAGGAATTGCCGCTCGCTCCCACATCGTCGCCTTAAACCCCTGCCCTCTTGCCTTGGGTTCCCGGCGTTCGGGTTGAGCGCGTTCGCAGCTGAAGATCGACATCTTAAATACCTCCCAATCATATGAAAGGGGGATCACATGTTTCGGGAACGGATTCGCCGTATCTACCCTATCCTGCCGCCCAGCCATCGCGTCATCGCGGACTTCCTCCTCAACTCCTATCAAGAGGCGGCTTTCATGTCCGGCTCGCAACTGGCCCAGCATCTGGAGGTGGATCCCGCGACGGTGGTCCGGTTCTCCCAGCGCCTGGGGTACTCCGGATATCCTGAGCTCCGACAGGAGATGCAGGAGCTCGTCCGCCAGGAGATTCGCGCGCGCTATCAGCCGATTACGGAGGAGAGAACCCCGGGGGAGCTGTTCCGACGCGGCATCCATAATACGCGAGAGCTGCTCACGCAGATGATCTCCCTGGACGCCGCTCAGGAGATCTCCCAAATCGTCACACGTCTGGCTGAGGCACGGCATATCTACCTCCTCGGGGAAGGGCCCGAAGCCTACGTCATTGGCCTGTTTGGCGCGCTGTTACGAGGACAGGGGCTGGACGCGAGGGAGATCCCTCCAGGGTTATATTCCATGGCAGAGGCCCTGTGGGACGTCGGTCAGGGAGATATCGTCATAGGCGTGCTATTGGAGGGGGAAGGCGTGGATCCGGCGGCGGCCATTCAGTTCGCCAGGGAGCGAGGGGCCTTCACGGTAGCTATCGTTCGCGCTCCCAACGTCGCTCCCGCGCGCGCGGCCGAGATCACCATTACCTGCCCGCAGGCGGACCCTCCGTTGTCCTCCTCGCTCATCTGCACCCTGATCGTGTTGATCATCATCGCCCATACCCTGGCTACCCTGCACCCGCGGCCGGAAGCGCAAGAGCGGACGAGCCAGGTACGGGAGGTGATGGCAAAGCTGGATGCCATACGTCGCGGGACGTCCTCGCGCCGATAGCCTCCGTAGAGGCCGAGATCGCTGGATATAGGTGGTGATCACCCATAGGTGCTACATGCGTGCTTAACTCCGCTCTTTCTTACCGCAGGGATGCCGAGGACGGAGAGATTCACTCTTGCTTATTCTTCCTCCTCTTCGCTCTCTGTGTCTCCGCGGTGAGAAGTGGTCATCACTGCATGCATGGGTTTGACGGCCGCGCGTGAAGGCAGTATACTTTCTTTGCAGGATACGAGCCATTGTGGAGGCCCGATGTGAAGTCGGCCGGCGCGAGGCCCCGCCTATGCTTTCAACCCATCCTATTCGGTTTGCTCCTCTTGTCGTTGACGCTTACGCCACTCCCCGGCGCGCAGGAGACGCCCGACCCCGACGCGGAGTTGCGCGCGCTCATCGAGCAGATGAGCGTCGCCGATAGGGTAGGACAGCTCTTCATCGTCCCCTTTCGGGGGGATGACATCGGCCCCGATTCCGAGATCGCCGAGCTCATCCGCACGTATCGGGTGGGCGGCGTCATCCTGCAGGCCAAGAACGGGAACTTCCGCAATGACCCTGTGGAAGGGCCCGATGGCCAGTTGTTGGACACGCCCGCGCAGGTGCTCATCCTGACCAACCGGTTACAAGGGCTGGCCTTCGATCGCGCCCTGAGCCCGTTGCAGGCTCTGGCTCCCGAGGAGGCCGCCAAGGTCCAGCCTCTCCCGCCTTCCAGCACGACGGCCATCACAAATCCGGTGCGCCTCCCGCTCCTCATCGCCGTGAACCAGGAGGGCGATGGATTCCCTTACACTGAGCTTCGCCGCGGCTTCACCCCCCTCCCTAACAACATGGCTATCGGGGCGACCTGGGATCCCGACGCCGCGGAGATCGTTGGCTACATCGTCGGACAGGAGTTGGCGGCTGTGGGCGTCAACCTGCTTCTCGGGCCCTCCCTAGATGTCCTGGACACCCCGCGCCCCAACCAGCCCGGCGATCTGGGCACGCGCACCTTCGGGGGGAACCCTTTCTGGGTTGGACGCCTGGGCCAGGCGTATATCCGTGGCGTGCATGAGGGAAGCGCCGGCCGCGTGGCCACGGTGGCCAAGCACTTCCCTGGCCAGGGCGCCAGCGACCGCCGCCCCGAGGAGGAGATCGCCACGGTTCAGAAGCCGTTGGAGGTCCTGCGCCAGGTCGAGTTGGCCCCCTTTGCCGCCGTCGCCCACGGCGATGACGCAGCTGCCGTCACTGAAGCCTTCATGTCGTCGCACGTCCGATATCGTGGCTTCCAGGATACCACCCGCCAGCTCACCCCGCCCATCAGCCTGGCACCCCAACTGCAGACCATCCTGGCCCTGGATGAGTTCAAGGCGTGGCGAGAGGCTGGGGGGATCCTGGTCTCCGATGGGCTGGGCGTGCCTTCCATTCGGCGCTATTACGATCCTACTCTGCAGAAGTTCCCCCACCGCCAGGTGGCGTTGGACGCCTTCATCACCGGCGGGAATGACCTCCTGCTCCTGACCGACTTCGCGTTGACGGATGATTGGGAGACCCAGCTCGCCAACATCAAAGACACGATCCTCTTCTTCCAGGAGCGCTACACCGTTGACGAGGTGTTCCGGGAGCGGGTGGATACGGCCCTGCTCCGTATCCTGCGGCTGAAGCGTCACTTGTACCCGACGCTCTCGCTGGAGAACGCCCTGGTCTCGCCCGATGGCCTGGTGGTGGTGGGGCAGGGCACACAGCGCATCAACCAGATCGCTCAGGCCGCGGCGACGTTAATCGATCCTGGCCCCGAGGAGTTGGCCGACCGCCTGCCGACGGGCCCACTGCCCGATGAAGATATCCTCATCATCACCGACGCGCGGCAGGGGCAGGAGTGTGAGGCGTGTCCGTCCTTTAAGTACATCGATCCCCTGGCCCTGGAGACGATCATCCTGCGGCTGTATGGCCCCCAGGCCAGCGGTCAGGTCGCCGCGGAGCGCGTGCACAGCCTGAGCTTCGCCCAGTTTGAGGCGTTCTTGCAGGGAGAAGCGGAGGAGCCTCCCCAGGAGGAGATCGAGCGGCTTCTGCAAGAGGCGGAGTGGATCGTCTTCGCCGTGCTGGACATCATTCCTTCGACGTATCCGGAATCCGCCAGCCTGAAGGAGTTCCTCAGCGCGCGCTCGGAGAGCTTGCGGGATAAGAAGCTGGTCGTCTTCTCGTTTAACGCGCCGTATTACCTGGATCCCACCGAGATCAGCAAGCTGACGGCGTATTTCGGCCTATACAGCAAGACGACGCCCTTCCTGGAGACCGCGGTGCGCATCCTGTTCCGGGAGTATACCCCTCAGGGACATTCGTCGGTGAGCATCCCCGGCATCAACTACGACCTGTCCAGGCAGGTGCAGCCTGATCCTCAGCAGACGATCCCCGTGCGCGTCGCCGGACTCTCGGAGCCGGGAGCAGAGCCGATCGTGATGGAGATCGGCGAGACGTTGCGCATCGCCGCCGGGCCGATCCTCGACCATAACGGCTATCCCGTGCCGGATGGCACGCCGGTGACTTTCCGCCTCTCCTATCCGGGGGAGTCCATCGAGCTGCCTCGTCAGGAGGCGACGACCGTCAATGGCGTCGCCGAGGTGGCGGTGAAACTTGAGCGCCCCGGCGAGTTGCACATCACCGCCGCGACCGGCCCGGCCACGCGATCAGATACGCTCCTCGTGATCATCGCGGCACCCACGCCTACGCCGGCCGCCACTCCAACGCCCACGCCATCGCCCTCTCCCACGCCTACGCTGACGCCCACTCCCGTGCCCACGATCCCGGCCAGCGAGGATGCCGAAGGACCGAGACAAGGGGGGCGTCGGATCCCCAGGGTGGATGGGGCGGCCTTCGTCATGGCCCTGCTGGCCGCGGTCATCGCCAGCGGCGTGACATATGCCCTGCAGGTCAGCAACGGGCTCGCGCTTCATGAGGTGGTGAATACCGCGCTCTGGAGCATCGTGATCGCCATGGCCGCGTATGTGCTTTACGGGCTTGGCTGGCTCCCGGGCGCGACGTATCTCCAACGGGTCGCCCGGCCGTGGGGAGCGGCCCTGGTCACCCTAATCGCGGGGCTGTTGCCGTTGATCATCGTGCGGGGACGCACCTTCCTGGTCAGGTTGGGGAGTTCTCAGTTAGAGGATTGATTAAAGGGGAACTGGAGATTAGAGATTAGGGAGAAGGCAGGGGAGGAGCCAGCAGGGTCACGGTCAAGGCGACGGCGATGAGGCTCAGCGCGGCCCCGACCAGCCAGCTATTCAGGTGAATCGCCTCCTGCCATTCCTCGGAGAAGGTCGGATTGCCCAGCGTGCCGACGCGCGCGTCCCCGGTGCCGAACAGCAGAGCGCGAAATTCGGCCACGCTGCTTGGACGCTGATCCGGATGCATGGACATCGCGGCCATGATGGCCCGCTCGGTCCGCACGGAGATGGCCGGGTTGATGTTTCGGGGCGGCACCAGCGTGCCGGGCTTGAGGAAACGCAATTTCGCATCGGCGGGTGGCGTCCCGGTGAGCAGATGGTATAACGTAGCGCCCAGGGAGTAGATGTCCGAACGGACGTCCGTATGTCCCAGATCGCCGCCGTATTGCTCCAGCGGCGTGTATTGCACCGTGCCGCGCCCCTGGACGACGGTGACGGTTCGGCTGTCATCCGGGGCCATCAACTTGACCAGTCCGAAGTCAACCAGCTTGATGGTGCCTCGCGGCGTCAGCTTGATGTTGGAAGGCTTGATGTCACGGTGCAGGACCGGCGGGTCCTGGCCGTGGAGATATTCGAGCGCATCCAGAAGCTGCGCTGCCCAGCCCAGCACCCGGCGCTCGCTGAGGAACGAGCCCTGGCGGCGGGCCTCATCGACGATTTCTTTTAAGTCACGACCGGGCACGAAATCCATGACCAGATATTCCCGACCGTGATAGGAGAAGTAGTCCGAGACCTTCGGCAGGTTGGGGTGGTCAAGACGGGCCAGGATGCTGGCCTCCCGATAGAATTGTTCCTGCATCTGTTGCAACATATCGGGCGGCAGGCCAAGCTCCGGCAACACCTCCTTGATGGCGCATTGCCGCCCCTGTAGGCGCAGATCCTCGGCCCGATAGACGGCGCCCATACCGCCGTGGCCGATCAGCTCGATGATCTTATAACGGGAGCGCAGGATCGTTCCCTCAGGCAGGGTCTGGTTCATAGGCTTTCTCGCCGAAAAGGATACATGAACCCCGATGGGGGCCTTTACGGGCAACTCCGGTGGTTATGTTATAATCTATGCTGGAAAGCGCGAAACTCAATGATGCCTTGATGATTATCTGCGTATCTCCTTTTTCTGTCAAGAGAGGTGGTGGAGCGTATGGGAACGATCAATACTGCAGAGACCGCCATGCTGATCTTGCAGCGGGGAGGGGCTGAGGCCGGCCGCCGATGGATGTTGGACAAGCAGAGTCTGACCATCGGCCGGGCGGACGACTGCGATATCGTCCTGCCCGATCGCGTGGTCTCCCGCCACCACGCGCGCATTTACTGGATCGATGGGCACTATTACGTCGAGGATCTGGGGAGCAAGAACGGCACATACGTCAACGGCCAGGAAGTCACCGACGCTCGTCTGCTGGAGGACGGTGACGAGATCCAGATCGCCTTGCGCTTCAAGCTGGCCTTCGTGGACGCGGGAGCCACAGCTCCTCTCACCCTAGAGGGTGTGACGGAGCCCGGGTTGCGTCTGGAGCCGGCCACACGCCAGGTCTTCGTGCGCGGCCGCGAGCTCACCCCGCCGCTCTCGGTGGCCCAATACCGCCTTTTGGAGTTGCTGATTAACGCGCAGGGCAGCGTCGTCACCCGAGATGAGGTGGTGCGCGCGGTGTGGCCCGAGGCGGTGGAGGAGGGCGTCTCGGAGCAGGCCATCGACGCCCTGGTGCGGCGATTGAGGGAACGCATCGCCGAGTTGGATCCCGATCATCAGTATATCGTCACCGTGCGCGGCCATGGATTCCGGCTGGAAAATCGGGAGTGAGCCGACGGAGCCTGTAGGGCTGTACATCCACATCCCGTTCTGCCAGCGCAAATGCCCTTATTGCGACTTTAACTCCTACGCTGGGCTTGAGGAGTCCTTTCACGCTTATACGGCCGCGCTGAGAGAGGAGATCACCCGGGCCGGCGCGATGTGGGGGCATCCCACCGTCGCCACGATCTACATCGGAGGGGGGACTCCCACGGTTTTACCCGTCGAGTTCCTGGCCGAGATATTGATGGCCTGTCGAACGACCTTTTCGGTAGCTCCCAATGCTGAGATCACCTGTGAGGCCAACCCAGGCACCGTCGATCAACGCCGGTTCAAGAGGCTACGCGAGCTGGGCATTTCCAGGCTGAGCCTGGGGATTCAAAGCCTTAACGACGCGGAATTGCGCTTTCTGGGGCGTATCCATGATGCCGCGGGGGCGATGGCAGCCTTTGAAGCCGCCCGCGCCGCGGGGTTCGACAACATCAATGTGGACCTCATCTACGGCCTGCCGGGGCAGGATCCAAACTCCTGGTTGCACACGCTGGATCAGGTCATCGCCCTGAAGCCCGAACACATCTCCCTATACGCTTTGACCATCGAGGAGGGCACCCCGCTGGCTCGATGGATCGCCGAAGGGCGCTTCCCTTATCCTGATGATGATCTGGCCGCTGATCTCTATGAGCTGGCCAGCGAGAGGCTGGGGGCGGCTGGCTACAGACAGTACGAGATATCTAACTGGGCATGGCATGGCGACGTCCCTTTGCCGCCCGTTGCGAATCCTCCACTGGCCTGCCGACACAACCTGATCTACTGGCGTTATCAGCCTTACCTGGGGTTCGGTGCAGGCGCGCATTCCATGATCCCGGGACGGCGTTGGTGGAACCCGCGTCGCCTTGATGTCTACCTCGAACGCGTCGCTTCCGGCCAGCTCCTGGAGGAGGGACACGAGGAGATCGATGAGCGCCTGGGCATGGGCGAGATGATGATGTTGGGGCTGCGTTTAATCCGCGAGGGCGTCTCTGAAGAGCGGTTCTGGAGACGATGGGGGCGTGCTCTGGATGAGGTGTTTGGAGAGGAGCTGCGCGAGTTGTGCGAGATGGGGCTCATCGAGCGCGTGGACGGACATGTCCGCCTGACATATCCGGCCCGTCTCGTCGGCAATCAGGTCTTCGCCCGGTTTCTCCCCAACTAATGGGAGTGCTGAGGAAGCACCGCGGAGACGCCGAGGTTTGAAGGGGCGAGGTATACCTCGCCCCCCATATGTGGGCTCCTCGGTAGCTCCCTCACGAGTGTTGTCAGGGGAGGGGCGGTTCATGAATCGCCTCTCCCTACAGGTAGCCACCAAAGGTTGATTTTTGATCCAGGAAAAGGTCCACAAAGCCACGAAGAATGTAGGATGAGCTGGGGGATCATATCATGAGGCGAAGCGGGTGGATCAGCTTAGGGGGGCTCATCGGGCTCCTGGTGATCGGTGGGGTGCTCCTGTGGATATGGTGGCGACGTCGGCCGGAACGGATTGTGCTCACGGAGCTGCCGCCGTTGCGCGCGCCTATCCCCAGTCCGGCGTCCCATCCAGATCGGCAGAACGGCCGCCCGGTCGAGGTGGAACTCTCCACCGACTAGAGTCGCACAGCGGACTGGCTCCGCCAGCCGCTGCACGGTGCCGTTAATAAGCCCGCGCCACAAGACTGTCTGCCAGCTCGCGTAAGGCGGCGCCCGCTGGCTCAAGCGGCTGGGCCTCTTCCAGCGCTCTCATGGCCTGGGCGTGCGCCTCCCGGACCATCCTCTCAGCGTAAGCACGACTGCCTGCGACCTCCAGCCAATGCAATACCTCGGGCACATCCTCGGGCGCGATCTCTGGTTGTGTGTAGATCGCCCGCAGCGTTTGTCCCGCCTCACCTTCCTGCATCAGCGCGTATACCACCGGAAGGGACTTCTTCCGACTCAAAATGTCGCTTTGGACCGATTTCCCTGTTACCGCCTCGTCGCCCCAGATCCCCAGGATGTCATCCCGAATCTGGAACGCGCGGCCTATGCTTAACCCGAACCGCCGGTAGGCATCCACCTTCGCAGGCTCGGCGCCAGATACCAACGCACCCAGTTGTGTCGAGAGGCCCAGTAGCGCCCCCGACTTCCCCGCGATCATCTGCAGGTATTCCTCCTCGCTGACCTGCTCGCGCTCCTCAAAGGCCAGATCCAGATGCTGTCCTTCGGTCAGCAGGCGACACGTATCGTCAAACGCCCTCAGTGCCTCCAGCACGATCTCCGGGGGTACGCCCTGGTCGGCCAGGCGCTCCAGGGCGAGATGGGCGAGGGCGAACAGGCCGTCTCCCACGTTGATCGCCTGGGGGATCCCCCACACCTTCCACACCGTAGGCCGATGACGTCGCGTGGGCGAGTCGTCCTCTATGTCGTCATGAACCAGGGAGAAGTTATGCAACAGCTCCAACGCCACCGCGGCGGGCATGGCGCGTTCAATGGACCCGCCGGTCGCCTCGGTCACCAGGAGGCAGAGCAGCGGGCGGATACGCTTGCCAGCGCTCGCGCGCGCGGGACGCAGGTTCACATCGGCGAAGCCCAGATGATACGCCATCATCCCGTAATGCGCCTTTACCGCGGGGTCAGGGGGCTTGACTGCCTCCTGCAACGCCTCTTCGATCAGCGGCAGGAGTCGCCCCATCGCTTCCCTCAAGGCCATACCTTCCCTCCATCTACGCGGATCAGCCGCCCTGGCTGACGCAGCGCGTCGATGCTTCCCGCGCCGGCGCAGAACATCGCCACGCGCAGCTCCGCCGTGAGCATCTCGATCTCCTCCACGACGGCCTCCGTTGAGACGATGGCTGCTTTCAAGAACGGCGACGCCATCCCTACGGCATCCGCGCCTAACGCCAGACACTTGGCCACGTCGATGCCGGTGCGGATGCCTCCGGAGGCGATGACGGGGACTTCAGGCACGCTGCGCCGGACCGCGACCAGCGCCTCGGCCGTGGGGATCCCCCAATCGGCGAAGGCGGCAGCTAGACGTCGGCGCTTTCGCGTGCGCGCCCGATGCATCTCTACCTGGCTCCAGGAGGTCCCCCCGGCGCCAGCCACGTCGATGGCCGCGACGCCCGCATCCACCAGACGACGTGCCAGATCACCAGAGATCCCCCACCCCACTTCCTTGACCACCACCGGGACGGGGAGTTCCCGACATACCTGTTCGATCTTCTGCAGCAGGCCCACCCAGTTCCAGTTGCCATCGCTCTGAAGGGCCTCCTGCAGCGGGTTCAGATGCAGGATCAGCGCGTCTGCCTCGATCATCTCCACCGCGCGCCGGCAGTGCTCAACGGTATAACCATAATTGAGCTGGATGGCTCCCAGGTTCGCCAGGAGCAGGATGTCCGGGGCCACATCGCGAACCCGGAAAGTGTGCTCTGTCGTCGCGACCTCCAACCCTGTGCGCTGCGAACCTAATCCCATGGCGATCCCACAGGTCTGAGCGGCCTGCGCCAGGCGGCGATTGATCTGGGCTGCCTGGCTTGTACCCCCCGTCATGGAGGAGATCAGCAGAGGGGCAGCTAACCGCTTGCCTAGCAGCGTCGCCGAGGTATCTATCGCTTCCAGATTCAACTCCGGCAGCGCGACGTGAACGAAGCGATACCTCTCCAATCCGGTGGAGAGGTGAGGAAACTGGACATCTTCCTCCAGATTAATGCGGATGTGGTCCGCCTTCCGTTGCTCGTGAGAACTCGCGTCCATCATGCGTCCCCTCGCCGGGCCTGCCAACGCACGGAGCGCCCTACTGCGTGGCGCGGCTCCGCGCGGGGCCGTGTGCCTGCTTGTGAGCGTAACTTCAAACACCTGGTGGTGTTTCTATGTCTAGCCAGGATGAGCTCATGCCACGGCATCTTACCCGCGCGTACGTGTGGTGTCAAACCTGTTCCAGAGCATGCTCGATGCGAGTTTGACACCCCCAGGTTGCGCGATTAGAATGGCGGTCGTTATCACGACTCATACGAGTTGTCCTAAACCACATTCACCACGAGCGAAAGGGGGATAACAGATGAGCGTCTTCGAGCGTGTCCGAGACATTATCGTGGAACAATTAGGCGTTGACCCAGAGAAGGTGACTATGGAGGCCAGCTTCCGCGAGGACTTGGAGGCCGACTCGCTCGATCTGGTCGAGCTGATCATGGCCTTCGAGGAGGAATTCGGCGGGGAGATCTCTGACGAAGAGGCCCAGCAGATCACCACGGTGGGCGATGCCGTGAGGTACCTGGAGGAGCACGGCGTCGAGTGAACCAGGCGCAGCCATAGTTCACCGGGCTGAGTAGCGGATACCGTACGGTATCCGCTATTGATTTTTGGGCAATCTGTCCTCCTAACCGCAAAGAGCGCAAAGGACGCAAAGTTAGCATGGAGCCATTCACGGGGATCATTCTGGCTGGCGGGCGAAGCCTGCGTATGGGGGTGGACAAGCTCTGGCTGGATGCTGGGGGCCGTCCCCTGATCGCGCGGGTGGCGGAGCGTCTGGCCGGGCTGGCCGCTGAGATCGTAGTGGTGCGCGCCTCCCCAACGGCGGAGTTGCCCGAGCTCCCTGGCCGCGTCGTGGAGGATCGATACCCGGGCATGGGCCCGCTGGCCGGCCTGCACGCTGGTCTCCATGCCGCATCTACTCCATGGGCCTTCGCGGTCGCCTGTGATATGCCATTCCTCGTCTCTTCGCTCATCCAATATTTGGCCTTGTTGCGTCCCGCATCCGACGCTGTGGTGCCTTATCCGGCCGGCCGGCCGGAGCCGTTGCACGCCTTCTACCATCGTCGCTGCCTGCCAGAGATCGAGCGCTGTCTGGCCCAAGGGAAGCGGCGGTTGCTCGCCTTTTATCCCGCCGTACACGTGCGTCCCGTCTCCCCCTCAGAAATTGCCGTCTTTGATCCTGACCTGAGATCGTTCATCAACATCAACACGCCAGAGGAATGGGCCACGGCCCGGGAGATGGGCGGCTGGGATGTGACCGGAAAGGATACGTTGCCTAATTTGTTCGAGAATTGACGGGACCAGGTGAACACGATATAATGAAAGTGCTTTGTGGGGTTTCCTTTTTTGTCTTTGATGTCCTCCTTAGCTTCCCCCTCGTTCAAACTTGGCGAGCCTTTGCCGCTTCGGCGACCACGAGGCTTTGAGGAGACACGAAATGGCCGTGGCCACTCGCTCACAACGGGGACGACGCATCACATTGGGACAATTTCGTGAGCTTAACGTCCTCATCGCTCTTTTATTGTTGTGTCTCTATTTCTACTGGCGACAGCCGGAGACGTTCGTCAAACCAGCGAACCTCGCTGTGATCATGCGCTTCATGGCCACGTTCGGAGTCCTGGCCATCGGGGAGGTCCTGGTCATCATCACCGGGGGGATCGATCTCAGTGTGGGCTCGCTGACGGCCCTCACCGGGGTTATCGCCGCCACGCTCATGCTTAAAGGCGTCGCCGGGCTGCCACCCATCGGTATGATTCCCGCCATCCTCGTCACCCTGGTGGTCGGTACGCTGGTTGGGGTCTGGCATGGGTTGTTCGTGACCAAGCTGGGTATTCCCCCGTTCATCATCACCCTGGGCACCTGGCTGATAGCCCGTGGTATGGCGGGATACATCACCCGTGGATATCCCATCGTATATCCCTCTGGATCGACCTTCCTCGCGCTGGGACAGGGTAGCATCGCCTCGATCCCCATATCCTTTATCATCATGGTGATCCTGGCCTTAATCGTCTCTTTCATCCTCAATTTCACCGTGCTTGGGCGCCACATCTATGCTGTGGGTGGCAATCTGGAGGCTGCCCGGGTGTCCGGCGTACGGGTGGACCGGGTGCGCGTCTTCTGTTATGCTACCAGTGGGTTCATGGCGGCCACGACCGGCCTTCTGCTGGCCTCCCGGTTGGGGCAGGGGACGCCGACGGTGGGCACGGCCTACGAGCTATGGGCCATTGCTGCTACGGTCATCGGTGGCACCAGTCTCTTTGGCGGCGAGGGGACGGTGCTGGGTGCCGTTCTGGGCGCGGCCATCATGGGCGTGATGCAGAACGGCATGGTCCTAATCAACATCTCCTCCTATCTCCAGGATGCGATCCTGGGCGTGGTCCTAGTGATCGCCGTTACCTATGACACGCTGCGGCGACGGACGCGGCGTTGATGAGGGAGGCAACGCGTGGGCGACGAAGTCCCTCTGGTTGAGATGCGTGGTATCCGCAAGAGCTTTGGAGCGGTCCAGGCCCTGCGCGGTGTGGATCTTACTTTGGGTCATAATGAGGTACTGGGGCTGGTCGGAGATAACGCCGCGGGAAAATCGACGCTGATGAAGATCCTCTCCGGGGCCTATACGGCGGATGAAGGGGAGATCTATATCGAAGGAAAACGCGTGTACATCACCAAGCCTGAAGATTCCCGCCGTCTGGGCATTGAGATGGTTTATCAGGATTTCGCTCTGGCCAGCAATCTGGACGTGGCGGCCAATATCTTCCTGGGGCGAGAGATCGTTCGCTTCAAGATAGGCCCTCTCAGGGTTATGAACCAACGCCGCATGGCTCAGGAGGCCGAGCGTCTTATGAAACGGCTACACATTGATATCGAGTCCGTGCGGCAGAAGACGGAGACCTTGTCCGGTGGCCAGCGTCAGGCGGTCGCCATTGGGCGGGCGACGGCTTTCAACGCCAAAGTCATCATCATGGATGAGCCAACGGCCGCGCTGAGCGTAGGGGCGATCGGACAGGTGTTGGAGTTGATCGAGCGATTGAAGCGAGAGGGCACCTCCGTCATCATCATCAGCCACCGACTAGAGGATATTTACAAGGTAGGTGATCGAGTGATCGTTCTGCGCCACGGGCGCAAGGTCGCGGATATACCCGTGGAAGGCGACATTCACGAGTTCCGCGAGCGTGTCGTAGCCTACATGGTAGGCGCGCGCGACGACTTCGCCGAGCCCATGGCAGCTCCCGTGGCTCCATGACGCGATCTGGAATGCGACGGGCTTCCCCGAGACGAAGGGGATGGCCCGCCCTCGAAAGGAGGTGACGCAGGATTTATCTGGTTATGGCACACCGATCGATGGCCTCCATGGTGGTGGCCGTCTCTCTCCCCCAATGATGAGGTTAAGGAGGAGGTACCATGAAGCGGTATTGGATGATCATGCTCTCGCTATTGGTGTTGGCTGGCCTGGTGGTAGCGGCATGTGCTCCCCCAACGCCCGCGCCGGCTCCTGCGGAGAAGCCGGCTGAAGCCAAACCTCTCAAGATCGTCGTCATCGGCAAGTCAGTGCATCCGTATTGGTCCAACGTGGAGAAGGGCGTGCGCGCCGCCGCCAAGGACCTGGGGTTGTCCGATGACCAGGTGATCTTCTGGGTCCCGCAGAAGGAGGATGTGGCGGCTCAGATCCAGACTATGGAGACCTACATCGCTCAAGGCGTGACCGGTATCGCCATCGCGCCGTCTGATCCCAACGCGCTGGAAGCGACTATGAAGAAGGCGGCCGAGGCGGGGATCTTTGTCACTACGCTGGACACGCCGCCGGTGGAGGGCAGCGTCTCGCTGGTATACATCGGCACGGACAATTACAGCGCTGGCGTGATCGCGGGTGAGGCCATGAAGCAGCTATTGCCCGAGGGGGGCAAGGTGGGCATCGGCCGCGGTTCGGATACGGCTCTGAACGCCCTCCAGCGCACGGACGGTTTCCTGAAGGCCATCGAGGGCACGAACATCATCGCCCTGGAGCCCGTCAACGATAAGGAGGACGCGGCCACGGCGTTACAACTGGCCAACTCCGTGATCTCCGCCAATCCGGATCTGGCCGGCGCCTTTGGCGTGTACGCATACAACGGCCCCGCCTGGGCCACCGCGGTGAAGGAAGCGGGTAAGGCGGGTGAGATCAAGAT
Source organism: Caldilineae bacterium (assembly GCA_011176545.1). Taxonomy (GTDB): domain Bacteria; phylum Chloroflexota; class Anaerolineae; order DUEN01; family DUEN01; genus DUEN01. The sequence continues at coordinate 19,959 of DUEN01000027.1, forward strand.
CGTCTGCTTCGACGCCACGACCGACATCATCAACTTCATCAAGGAGGGCGTCATCCACGCCACGGTAGCCCAGCGCGAGTTCGATATGGGCTACAAGTCCGTCCAGATCATCAAGCTGATGGCGGAGAAGGGCGTGGAGGCCGCGCTGGCGGAGATGGGCGCCAAGAACGGCGTCATCGACACCGGCGTGGACGTCATCACCGCGGCCAATCTGAAGGACTATGAGGCCCAGCTCGACGCCAAGGGTATCCCGCACGAGTGGACCACCGAGGGCTGGGAGCCACCGGAGGATGCCTTCGAGTTCAAGATGGAATAGGCTGAGCGAGCGTTGACGTGCGATAGCCCGGCTATCGCACGATCGCGACGTCGGCCTGACAAGGCAGTGACCAAGGGGCGGGGATCTTTCCTCGCCCCTTGTGGTTCTTAAACGTATGGACACCCCATGCTGCGCTCCTAATTTTAAATGGCGCTTGATCAACTCCGCAAACGGCGGTAAAATGGCGTATCATCAAACCATCAAGTCGTCCTTCTCCCCCACCATGTGTCGCTCAGGTGACACGTGAGTTTGACCGGCGATTCAGATCGGATGGGCACGGGCGAGGGAGAAAGGCTCTCTCTCAAAGGGGGTGACCCCGCGCGATGTTGCGCCGCCCTTCATTACCAGAGATTGAGAAAGGGGTGGCGATGATGGTCAGGATACAACCGCTTCAATCCTTGCCTGCCGACGCGACCAAGGTCATCACGTCCCTACGAGAGCGGCTTAGCCATCTCCTTCAGGATCAGATGGTGGGCCTGTATCTCTGCGGCTCCATTGTCTACGGTTGCTTCAACCCACATACCAGCGACGTGGATTTCACGTGTGTCATCAAACAGCCGCTCACCTCGGTGCAGCGACTCCGCATTCGTCAGCTCTTCGATGAACTGCGGGGCCAGGGGCGATATGGGAACGCGTTGGAAGGCACCTTCCCCGTGCAGGGGAGGATGAACGAATGTGAGAGCGCGCTGGTGGCTGATCGCGTGCGCCATGGCGAGTTTGACCCAGATAGCCGGTACGAGAAATGGCCCTTAGAGCGGCACGAGCTTCATGAGATGGGGCTGCGGCTCTCCGGTCCTGAGCCTCAGCGGCTCTTCGCTCCCAGCCAGTGGCCGGCCATCCAGCGGGCCATGGTGTCCGAGTTGTTGGACATGGTATCCCTCGTGCGGGCGCGCCCCACGCCTCTGCAGCGGTTACAGGCAGTGCTGAACGCCTGTCGCGTGCTGTACGGCCTGCGGCACCGCCGGCTGGCCTCCAAGCTCGTCGGCCTGGAGTGGGCCTTTCACACGTTCCCGGAGGCCTGGCAGGACCTGCTGGAGCGGGCGCATAGCATCTATACGGGGCTGGCCTCCTTAACGCCTAACTCCTTCAATCCCGAGCATGTCTGGGCGTTCTGCAGCTGGGCTGTCAACACCCTGCCACAGGACATGTATGCCCGTCGGCGATCTTAGCTCTATACGCTCATATTGGCATACACGACCAAAAAGTAAATTCAGTAGGGGCGCAGCGCCGCTATACCCCTACGAGAGGATGATGCTACCTATCCCAATATGAGCGATTTTTATAACATCGAGCATACATCAAGCCCATGGAGGGATGGTTCATGACGGACCTCGTCAAACGTTGGGAGCCCGCCGTCCCGAAAACCGTGTTGTATGCGCTGGCTGGCCTTATGTGGGGTGCCGTCGGGGTAATGTTATGCCGGCTGGCCTGGGGATGGCTGCGGCCATTGGAGCTTCGCCATAGTCTTCTCCTGGGCCTGGGCGGGTTCATCGCGGCGTTGCTCATCTATCGATTCGGCTTCTCTCGCATCGTCGCCCGCAACATTGCCCGATTGGCCGCGAAACCTGATCCGTTGTGTATCTTCGCTTTCCAGGCGCGCAAAAGCTACCTGGTCATCGTCATCATGGTGAGTATGGGCATTATCCTCCGTCGCTCTGCTATCCCCAAGCACTACCTCGCCGTCCTGTACATCGCGATGGGGGTGGCCCTGTTCCTGGGGGGCCTGGGATATTTCGCTCATCTGATCCGCCTCCGTCGGGGTACAGAGGTGACATGAGCTCACAGGATCCCCGCGCGGCGGCCGCCCGTCAATGGTGGCTGGATAGCCTGGCGGTAGCCGCTGATGAGATATGTGCAGCGCTCCGGGAACGTCCCGGTTCCCAGATCGCAGAGTTAGCTGGCGCCACCTGGGATGAGGAGCGAGGTCAGCTCCAGCTACCGTTTTGGAGTGCGCCCTACATCGTGACATGGCCAGAGCTGACCGTGTCAGACGCCGAAGGGCAGCCCGCCCGGGCGGACATCCGCCTGATCATCCTCTTCTACTTGCATCGGGCCGATGGAACCTTGCTCACCGGGCGGTGGTTGAGCTTTCGTGAGATGCCTGACGGCACCTTCTATCATCAGGCGTTCAATAGCTATACGGGGCAACCCCTGGCTCGAGCCGTGGGCAATGCTGTCGATCGGCTGCAACGGGCAGCCTTTAAGCTGGGTGGGCAACGAGAGCCCATCGGCGATGTCGGCTTCCGCTTCCGTGCCCTGCCTCGCGTATGGCTGGCCCTGGCGTATTGGCTGGGTGATGAGGAGGTCCCTCCGCAGGCCCGAGTCCTCTTCGATGCGGCTTCTGGACACTATCTGGACGCGGCAGGGCTGGCCGGGCTTGGGGCTCAGCTTACTGGGCGCCTGTTGCGCCTGCTTCGCGAGGAGTGAGCCAAGTGGCGCTTGCGCGACCGCTGTTGGGCTGCCTGGATGGCGGAGGACATCGTCCTCCGCCATCCGTTTTTGATGTGCAGCCACCATTCGGATCATGAAGAGGGCATATGGCGGCTTGCACACCCAGGCCAGGACAGCGGGTTACCGCGAGCGGTTTTCATCCCAGGCATCGCTTCCATTGTCGAGATCGTATCGCCGCATGATTGTGGCGAGGGAGACGATACTTCTCGCGTTCAATGGCTGCCCTATGAGCGCGTCCTCATCGAACACGTGTCAAGGTCTCATATCAGGGTGCTCATATCCCTGTTAGGCATCAATGTTGACAATCAAAATCGCCGGGTGTATACTAGTGAAGAATGAGCATAAGAATAAAGAGTTGGTGGCTCCTGGCGAGAGGAGCGCAGGTGATTCGTGACCCGGCCAGGTGCTAGTGGTGGATTGATGGTGGTATCGTCATATGCACCGGGGTGGGTGGCGAGGATCAAAACGATTCCGGGCGCCGGTGGTGGCATCCCGGCCAGGAGCTAAGCTTGGATGTCACATCTTATCCCGGACAATTCAGAGCGTGTTTGAGCAAGCGTGGCAAAAGGCAGCATCCGCAAGCGGGTGACGGCGCACACCTTGCGGCATTCCTTTTGTGCTCCACTTGCAGGAAGGGGGAATCGATCTGCCAGGAGTTATTGGGATACAGGGATTCACGGATGATCCGGCGATACGCTCACGTCAGCACTCAAGCGCTGGGATTCGCATTTCAGGTTTTAACCTAGAGGAGATTCTGATGAGGAAAGAATCGATAAAGCCGTTTGTGTGGGGTATGGCGGTTGGCACAGTGGTGTTGCTTATCGTCATTTTCGCGGCGGGATGGGTAGTGACGAGCAGCTCTGCCCATGCTACCGCTGAGGAGATAGCTGAAAAGGCCGTTGTAGATCGCTTGGCGGCGATTTGTGTCGCGCAATTTCAGCAGGATCCAGACAGGGACGAGCGACTCAAGGAGCTGAAAGAAGCAGACTCCTGGAAGAGACGCAGTAATGTGGAGGAAGGAGGCTGGGCGACGATGCCAGGCGATGAGTCGCCTGATCGTAAGGTTGCCAATGAATGCGCCAGGCGGCTTATGGAGCTCGATCAGTAAGTACCCCTTTGGCGGGCCAGTTGATACTGGCCCGCCTTCTTTGTTTCAGGGAGATCAGAATGAACATCTACGTAGGCAATTTCTCACGCGATGTCACCGAAGAGGATCTGCAGCAGGCTTTTGAAGCCTTCGGGCAGGTCGCATCCGTTACCATCATTAAGGACAGGTTCAGCGGCGAATCAAGGGGATTCGGATTCGTGGAGATGCCCGTTAAGGCTGAAGCCCTGTCCGCGATCAACGGCCTTAACGGCCAGGAGTTGAAAGGACGAACACTTAACGTGAACGAGGCTCGTCCCCGCTCCGAAGGCCGTCGAGGAGGAGGGAGGGGCGATAGGCGGCGCTTCTAGTAAGCGAAACTCAGGATAAAGTTAAGATAGAACTTCGGCTCATCGGGCGGCGGGTGGGCAGGCTCCTGTGGCCACAGGCTGTCATAGGCGGTCGCAGATCCCCGGCTAGGGGCGGTATGTGCATATAGGGTGCTCGCGGCAGCGTCTACTTTGCGGGTGAATAGCACACTCTATCCGGGGTACAAGCGAATCGGATATTCTCTATGTACCCTGTGGTCACTCTAGTGGGGATCGCCCACTCACCGCCTGTTAATGTGTCGCCTGGCTACCGGACTTTTTTCTCTCTACAGCTTCGCTCGCGGATCAATCGCGGGCTAAGTCATAGAAGTCGGCTGGAAGCCGACGGTGTTCAAGATGTCGTATGAAGGAGTGCGCTTTGAGCGCACTTGAGCTTGCTGAGCCTGGAACTTCCAGTCTCAGGCAAACTTCTCCTTGTCCCGCCGAAGCGGGCGAGCCTGGTATTCGAAGCATCCTCCGCGCTGATGATGATCACTTCATTATCTAACGTGTTACCAGGGTATCCTCCACGCCTAGCTCAAGGTCGTGTAGCGGATTCCCCAAGGTGAGGATGTTGATCCTTCATTATCTTGCGTTTTGATATTCCATTGTGTATCATGCTTCTGCCGTTGTTGAGGAAAAAGAGAAAGGTGGTAATGGAGTTGAAGATATCGCGGTTCGGCGCCTGGGACAGCGCGACCCAGGTTGCGCGGATCGAGGGTGCAGGGATTACGGAACTATATATCTGTGCCCGGCCGACAGAGGATAAGGGTAAATTCGCCGAACAAGCCCATTCGATATATGAGAATTTGTTCAGGGTTTTATCCGAACAGGGTGCGAGCCCATATCATGTGATCATCGAAAAAGTATTCTTCAGCGATGTGGAACGTCAGTTTCAGGAGTTTAGAGAAATTCGGAAGCGTTGGTACAATCGTCATTCCGTCGAGCTTCTCCCTGCGATCTCCTTCCTGCATCAGCCTCCGTGTCCTCCGGGTCGGCTGTGTGAACTTCGGGCTTATGCCCTGTTCCCGACTGGAGAGGATGAGGTGAAAGTGCGCTCCCTGCGCGGGACCCCAGAACTCGCTTCGGGAAGGATAGTGGAATATCGCGGGATTCGACATCTCTATCTAGCAAACCTCACCGGAGGTGAGGAAACCGACGAGCTTGATTTTGCCGCGCAGGCTAGGGATATGTTCGGACGGGCTGAAGCTCTGCTCCGAAAGGGAGGATTCTCTTTTCATGATGTGATCCGAACCTGGATCTACATCGATAATATCGAACGGGACTATCTCGATCTGAACCGGGTTCGGGCCGGGTTCTTTCATGAACATGGGGTGACCCGTCTGCCTGCTAGTACTGGCATCCAGGGCGCGACTTATCCTCCCAGGAAAAAAGGCTGCGTCATGGATCTCTATGCGCTGACGGCCGACCGACCCCTGGAGATCGAGGTCATGCATGCGCCTACCATGAACGAAGCCCCCCAATATGGCGTGTTGTTCTCCCGAGGCATAAGAGTGGTCTGGGAGAATCGGAATGTCGCTTATGTGTCGGGTACTGCCAGCATAGATACCGAGGGCAAAGTCGTCCACGTTGGAGATATAAAAGGTCAAGTGCGCCGTATGCTTCTGAACGTGGAAAGCCTATTGGGGGCTTACGACTTTACCCCCCACGACATCGTTTCTCTTATCACCTATCTTAAAGAGCCGGGGTTCCTTGACACCTTTTATAAAATCTATGAGGAGTGTTCCTTCCCGGCGGATGCCCCTAATTGTATATCCATCGCTGATATCTGCCGGCCTGAGTGGCTCTGTGAGATGGAAGCCATCGCTGTGCTCCCACGATAAAAAAGCGAGGTGATCCTCGGACAATTGTCCATACCATGCAACGGGACACAGCAACTGCCTTATGAAGACATAGCTCCTGAAATTCCTCTCGCATAATGGGTTCTGTCGGAGTGGAACAATACGGTGCCATTCGAGCAAGTCGGCGAAAGCCTATGGCTGTCGGTCATACTGCAGGTTGAGCCAGATGCAGAAGTTGTGCAACGCCACCTTAGCTTCGTAATGGCGATGTGCCAGACGATTGAACTGCGAAAGGTTCGGCAAGCGTGGGAACAGCGCTCGCAAATGCGCTTGTGCGTATCGGTAGAAGTCTCGCTCGCTGCGGAAGCGCTAAAAGTGAGCGAACATGATCAGCGTCACTACCCTGAAAGAAGGTGTTGCCTATGCCACATTGTCTGATTGGAAGCTCGGCAATCGCCGAGCTGTGGCTACCTGTTCAGAGATGGACGGGCAATAACGTGTAAAAGAGAAAGGACACGAACGATGAAGAAGCTACTGTTTGTGCTGGCGATGGTCGTGCTGGTAATGGGAGTCGCTGTGCCTGTGTTGGCTGGTCCCAGTGGCCCGCGGGGTAAGAGCAACGTGGGGCACGTTCGCTTGGTAAGCAAAGACACAACCACATGGGAGATCATCCCCGGGCCACCACACGGAAGGATGAAGTATGAGCTGGAGGGATCGACACCCGGTGAGCTCGAGATTCGAGTGAACATCCATGGGCTCGATCCCAGCAAGAAGTATCAGCTCTCCTTTAATGAAGGAGACCACCAGAACCAAACTACAACCGATGACCTATTGGCCGGTTCTGCGTGTGACACTGGCGACCTCTTCCGAGGAGGCTACTGGGATGGCACTTCAGTAAGTTGCACAAGTCCCAGCAGTGAAGGCTTCTACAATGTTCGGATCGGGCTTAGCCCCAATGCGGATGGTAACCTGAACGCCAAGTACACAGTCACGTTCCGAGCGGGAACTTACAACAACGTCAAAGTCTGGGTAAAAGAGGACCCCGGAACCTGGCCGGGTGCATACCCTGTGATCCTGTGGGAGGAGGACGTCATCAGCTTCGAGGTTAAGTGATCCCGCCACCAGGCCGATGGGCCAGCTTGTAGGCGAGTTCCAGGGCCTAGGCAGGGTGAACCACAGCCTAGGCCCTGAGTTCCTTCTGACAAAAGGCCCTATGGTTACTATCGTCGATACCGATGGCGTCCCAGTTAAAGGGGCAACCGTGTCTGGCCATTGGAGTGGGGCAGCCAGCGATGGTGATTCTGGAGTCACTGGTGCCGATGGAAAAGTGTCACTTGAATCTGATAGAGTGAAGGATCCGCCTGGTGGGACGATTTTCACCTTCACGGCGGAGGACGTTGTCCTCAGTAGATGGACCTACGACAGCGAGTCAAACCTCGAGACCAGCGATTCGATCACTGTCCTGTAACAGTAGTCTGCCCCGCTCCTTCTGCTCTCCGGCCTCAAATTTTAGGATTTCCCGCTTTCCGCAGAGGCCCACGCGCTGCCTGTCACTGTGATATTCGCCAGTCTTCCTCTCAAACAGGACGCTTGACCTTCCTCCGAAAGAGTAGACATGCAGATAAGTCAAGTTCGTGTATACTCTTTTCGGAGGGATCATCATGAGCGGGCCTACCATCCAGAATTCACCCACTCTACGGAGTCATGGCAGCAATGTCAGAGAGAGTAAAGTACCAGATATTGAACACAATCGCATCGTACCGCGATGACATTCTCGACTTCACCAAGGCATTGGTGGCCATACGAACTGAGAATCCCCCGGGGACATCGTATCAAACATGCATCGAGACGATTGCGAGTAAGCTGCGTGAGATCGAACTGGACTACACGATCCTCGAAGTCCCCAATGCTACAGAGCAAATCACGGAAGCATCGAACCACGACAGGGGACTTTATCCTCGTTATTGCCTCCTGAGTTTCCATGGCGAAGGCGAAAGAACGCTCTACTTCCACGGCCACTACGACGTTGTGCCTGCATCAAGCGAGGCGCAGTTTCTTCCGTACGTTAAGGACGGCAACCTCTTCGGGCGCGGCGCGTCGGACATGAAGAGTGGTCTGGCGGCTATGATCTACGCCGTCAAAGCCATAAAGGAGTGTGGTATCGATCTTGACGGCAGGATTGGTCTGACTATCATACCGGATGAAGAGACCGGCGGTGTGCTGGGATCGCTGTATCTCGTCGAAGTAGGCTTGCTTGGGAAGGATGGCATCGGCATGCTCACACCGGAACCGACGAGCGGCGTGATCTGGAATGCAAATCGCGGCGCTATTTCACTGCGTGTAACGGTGAAGGGCAAGCCCGCCCACGTTGGCCTCCACTATCAAGGTGTCAATGCATTTGAGCGGATGCTCGTCGTGGCGAATGCATTGCTCGAACTAAAGGCCGAGGTGGAATCCAGAAGGACTGACTTCAAGATCGAACCGGAGGCGGCCCGACGCTCCATCCTCTTGATAGGCGGACGATGTGAGGGTGGCACAAACTTCAACCTTGTTCCTTCCGAGTGCTCGTTCACGGTGGACCGACGGATTAATCCTGAGGAGGACTTAGAGACGGAAAAAGGAAGACTACTCACGCTCTTTGACAAGCTAAGAAGGGACGGAATTGATCTTGACGTCGAGATCTTCCAGGAAGGAGAATCCGCAGGCTTTTCGGAGGAAGACCCTGTAGCACAAGCGTTGGCAGAGAGTGTACAGACGATCACCGGCGAGTCCCCTTCATTTGAAATGTGCCCTGGACTCCTCGAGATTCGCTTCTACGCCCAACAAGGCATCCCGGCTTTCGCCTACGGGCCGGGGCTTCTATCGGTCTCACATGGCCCCAATGAATTCGTCAAGATTGAGGACATCTATACTTGCACGGCAATTTATGCTTTGACGGCCATACGGCTGTTAACCTCATGACAGAGGATGGAGAGCCAGATGATCCGCGGATATGAAAGCCTCCACGTTTATTATGGTGACATCCACAATCACTGCGGCATCTCATATGGGCATGGATCCATTGAGGATGCGTTCGCTAACGCCCGGATGCAACTTGATTTCTGCTCCGTCACCGGACATGGACACTGGCCCGACATGCCGCGCGGTGAGGAGCGGCTGGAGTATCTCGTCGCCTATCACGAGAAAGGGTTTGCCAAGCTCCGCGAGAACTGGAAGCACGCGCAAGAGGTCACGGAGGCGAATAACGAGAACGACAGGTTCGTTACCTTCCTCAGCTACGAATGGCATTGCATGCGGTCGGGCGATTATACGATTGTCTATAAGGGCAGTGAAGGGGATATCATCCCCGCGGCAACGCTGGCCGAGCTCAAGCGAGCCCTGGCTGAACGTCAGCGTAGGGGCATCGACGCCATCGCCATGCCTCACCACATCAGCTACCCGGCGGGCTACCGCGGGATTAACTGGGCGGATTTCACCCCGGAATTCACCCCGATCGTAGAGATCGTGTCGATGCACGGTTGCAGTGAGAGCGACGACGCCCCGTATCCGCCGTTCCATACCATGGGCCCGCGTGACCATAACGGCACCGCTCAGCATGGGTTGGCCTTGGGCCATATCTTCGGGTTCGTGGGCAACACCGATCATCACGGCGCTCACCCTGGCAGCTATGGGGGTGGGCGAACCGCGGTTTGGGCCGAATCGCTCACCCGCGATGGGATATGGGAGGCCTTCCAGGCGCGCCGGACCTATGCTCTGACGGGCGACCGGATCGAGGTCCAGTTCGCGATCAATGGACACCCCATGGGATCCGTGCTCACCGAGCACACGCCGGAGCGACACATCGAGCTGTTCGTTAAGGGCGGCGCTCCGATCGACTATGTGGAGCTGGTGAAGAACAACCAGGTCATTCATCGCGTGGACGCGGCGGATCGAACGATTCCAGGGCCAGGCGAGGTCGTTAGGACGCTGATCTTCCTGGAAGTCGGCTGGGGCGAGAGGATCGAGCACCGATGGGATGTGTATCTGGGCATCGATCGGGGCGAAATCCTCGCCATTGAACCGCGATTTCGGGGCGGACATGTCGTGGCTCCCAGGGGGCAGACCAAAGGCGAGCATCACTACAGCTCGTGGTGGCGGGAGGGCGATCAGGCTCTCCGGTTCCAGACCTGGACGAGCGGCAATCCCACCAGCTATACCAACGCCAACCAGGGAATGGCGTTGGAGGTCGAGATGCCAGTGGATGGCAAAGTTGTCGCGGAGATCAATGGGAAGAGGATCGTCTATTCGCTCCGTGATCTGCTCGCTGGCGGTCGGGCGGGATATCTGGGCGGGTTCCTCACCCCCGCGTATCGTTTCCATCGATGCCCGTTGCCTGAAGAGTACGAGTGGCACATCTCATTCCAAGATACGGCGACGGGGACGAATGGGTATGACTTCTACTATGTCCGCGTCCGCCAGAAGAACGATCAATGGGCGTGGAGCTCGCCCATCTGGGTCGCCTAAAAGTACGCTGGAAAGACATCGCACAGACGCCGAGGGCGCAGATTGGCATACGCGACAAAATACAGGAAACGCGCGAGTTTCTTTACATAACTGTAGGGACGACCGGCCGGTCGCCCCTACAGGGAGTCTGCAGCCCATATGAGCGAAGTGATTAGGTACGGAATGCGCGAGGCACGCACCACGTGAGAGAGGTGTTCTCGGGAGAATGAAACTAGATCGCGAGCGGCTCAATCGGGTCTTACGTCCTCACCAGACGCGGCCGCGCGCCCTGGTGATCCCGCCTGTCTCGACCCCAGCCGAAGGACCTCCTTTGGAGCGGCTGGTCGGCGGACAGGTCATGGCCACTCCTTATGGCTCGTGCTTGGTCGTTGAGCGTCGCTATCCCCTGGACGAACGGCGCGGCCCCGCACGCTTGGGCGATCTGCTTCATCTCCCTGGCGTGGCCGTCGTTCGGCTTAACCCGTATCCCGGGCTGGATGCGTTGGACTTCCGCTCGGCGGCCTTCATCGACACGGAGACCACGGGCCTGTCCGGTGGGGCCGGTACCCTGGTCTTCATGGTAGGCGTCGGCCGCTTTGAGGGCGACCGTTTCGTGGTGCGCCAGTTCTTCATGCGTCGGCCCGATGAGGAGCGCGCCCTGCTGGATCGGGTGATGGACGCGGTGGCCGATGCCGCCGCGGTGGTCACCTTCAACGGCCGCAGTTTTGACCTGCCGCTGCTGACCACGCGCTTTCGCCTGGCCCGGCTGGAGGTGCCACTGGCTGACGTCCCCCATTTCGATCTGTTAACCGCCGCCCGCCGGGTGTGGCGTCGCCGTCTGGATTCATGCGCGCTCACGAACCTTGAGCGTGAGATCCTTCGATACTCGCGTGCGGCGGACGATGTGCCGGGCTGGCTCATCCCCACGCTGTACCAGCGATATCTGTGGGAGGGCGACGTCATCCCTATGGCCCGCGTGTTCTACCATAACCGGGAGGATGTGCTCTCCATGGTGGCGCTGGCCGCGGTCCTATGTCGGGCTTGTAGCGTGCCCGAGGAGGATGATGCCCTGCACCCCATCGACTACACGGCGCTGGGGTGGGCCCTGGAGCAGTCCGGCGATTGGTCCGCCGCGGAGCGAGCTTATCGTCGGGCTCTGGCCGACTATCTGCCCGACGACGTGCGTTGTTACGCTCTCTCCCGGCTGGGTACGTTGCTCAAGCGTCAGGGTCGCCGCGAGGAGGCGGCCGCGCTATGGCAGGAATGGATCACCAGCGTGCCCGGCGATGACGTGACGCCTTTTGTGGAGCTGGCCAAGCATTGTGAGTGGCATGAACGGGATCTGGAAGCGGCGTTGATGTGGAGCCAGTGGGCGCGGCAGATCGTCGAGGGATGGCCGCCCGGCTACCGCCGCGACGTCACCCTGGGCGAGCTGGATCACCGCATTAGCCGGCTACGTCGCAAGCTGGAGAGAGGATAGCATCTCATGCCGGAGCTGCCCGAGTTGGAGGTCGTGCGCGAGGTCCTAGAACGGGAGGTAACGCGACGGCGTATCATGGGTGTCGATATCCTGCGCCCCACGGTAGTGCGGGACCTGACCCAGGAAGGATTCGTCGAAGGACTGCGCGGGCGGGCTATCTCGGGCGTGTGGCGACGAGGGAAGTTCATCGTGCTGGACCTGGAGGCCGGACGTCACCTGACCATCAACCCCATGCTGGCTGGACGACTGCAATTGGCCGCGTCGGGCGACAAGCGGCTTCCCCGGACGGCGTTGATCTTGCGCCTGGATAACGGACGGGAACTACGCTATGCCGATCGCCGGGACATGGGCAAGGTCTATCTGACCGATGATCTGCACACCATCCCAACCTGGGACGAGATAGGACCTGACGCTCTGGATCCGGCCCTGACCTTGGAGGTCTTTCGCGAGCGATTGTCTCGGCACCGGGGTGAGATCAAAGGCATCCTGGTTAACCATCGCTTCGTGGCGGGCATCGGCAACGCCTACGCGGACGAGATCTGCTGGCACGCCCAGTTATATCCTTTTCGCCGCCGCCCGGAGCTCACTGACGAGGAGATCGCCCGGCTTTACCACGCCATGCGCGACACACTCGCGGAAGCCATTGAGCAGGTGCGCGCTCAAATCGGCGATGAGATCCATCTGAAGCCACGAGAGTTCCTGGCGGTGCACAATAAGGGTGGCGCACCGTGTCCTCGCTGCGGTACGCCCATCTCCCAGATCACGGCGCGCAACCGCATCACGTCTTTCTGCCGACAGTGTCAACCCGGCACATTGGTGAGACAATGAACATGTCCATACCACGTAGGGGCGCATGGCCATGCGCCCCTACAGCGCTGATCGTATTGATTACACTCATGCTCCTGGCCGGATGCTATCCTCCTACGCCATATCCGACGCCTACACCGCGGCCGATGCCCACGCCCGAGCCGCTGGTGCCCACACCACTCGTGGCTCATCCCCTCACGCCCGTCCCCACCCGCTCTGTCCGGCTGACGCCCATGCCTTTGGATGAGGCCCTTCCAGAGCGATGGCGCTTCGGCGTGGGCGTGGCATTGGGAGACATCACCAACTACGATCTGAGCCTGCTGTTGCCCGGATGGTATCTGGACTGGCGGGTGGCCAACCCCCCGCCGGAGACGCCGGGGGTCGAGTACGCGCCGATGGTGCGCATACAGGAGGACGGCTTCCGCCCCGACGCGGAGGCGATCTTGGCCGCGGTGGACGCCATGCCCGGAGCGTTGTGGCTGTTGGGGAACGAGCCGGACGTGCGCTGGCAGGACAACACCACGCCGGAAGCCTACGCCCGTCACTACCACACGCTGTACACGCTCATCAAGGGGCGCGACCCGACGGCACGCATCGCCATCGCTGGGGTATCGCAACCTACCGCGTTGCGACTGCGCTACCTCGACCGAGTGTTGGCGGCCTACGAGGAGATGTACGGCGAGCCCATGCCGGTGGATGTATGGAACGTCCATGGCTTCATCCTGCGAGAGGAGGCGAACTCCTGGGGCGTGGGCATCCCGCCCGGGTTCGATGATACGCACGGGGAGCTGTACGAGATCGAGGATCACGACGATCTGGAGATCTTCCAGCGGCAGATCATCGGCTTCCGCTATTGGATGTGGATGCGTGGCCAACGGGACAAGCCGTTGATCGTATCGGAATACGGCATCCTGATGCCGCCGGAGTATGGGTTCCCGCCCGAGGCCGTGCGGGACTTTATGTGGGGGACCTTTGACTTCTTCCTGAGCGCCCGGGATGAGGAGTTAGGCTACCCAGAGGATGACTACCGGCTGGTGCAGCGGTGGTGCTGGTACTCGCTGGCGGACACCGTCTACCCCACGTCGAACCTGTTCGATCCGAAGACGCGGACCATTACGCCGTTAGGGGAGGCATTTGGGGAGTACATACGGAGGCTAGATAAAAGACAGTAGACGGAGGACGAAAGACAACGGCCGTCGTCCTCCGTCTATCGTCCTTCATCTTTCTCCCTCAGCAACCCACGCTCACGCAGGATCTCCGGATACAGCGCCTCGGCCTGGCGGAACAGGTCCACTAGAGCCAACGCCTTGAAGAGGGACCCTTCCACGCTAACCCGGCCAGAGAACAGGGCATCTCGTAGTCGTTTCTCGCCCAGCCAGACGTGATGGAGCGTCTCCGCATCGGCCGTGACCGTGATATCCGCGGGCAGCTCGGATGGCCCTAGGATCAAACGCGGCTCCGTGTCCCGCACGTCCACAGTGACCTGGGCCAGCAGTTTGCGGCTGACGAAGCGGAACACCTGCCCGGCCTGCCGTGCCTGCTCAATCACGCCCGGCCGGGCCATCAGGCGGCGGAACAACTCCTCTACCAGCTCATAGAACAGATCGACGTCATCGAACATGCTATAGGCATCCTTAAGAGAGCTCAGAGGAGGAGTCGTCCACCTTTCGGTGGATCCGAGTGTGCCCTGGCTGGATAACTACGAAGGAGCCCAGGAGCATTTCCTTGTGTTCTTGCACCAGCCGGATGACATGTTGGGGCAAAGCACTACGGGCGTTCCCGGGGAACCGAATGAGTATAACACCGGGAGAGTTCATGTGGCTTGCGAAAACGAGTCGGCCGAAGTCCTTATCCTCTGTTAGAAGAATGCGCCTCTCGCGGTAAGCTTGTTCGATTAGCTCCTGATCATCGGAGCGGTTCATGACCTCACTCACGGCGAAAACGTCATAGCCGTTTGCCCTCAAGGCGCGAACAACGGCGAAGTCGCAGCTTTCATCCGCCAGGAAGCGCAGTTGGATGGTTTTCATGGGGCCGTCTGGAGTACAATCGTCTCGTGTGCCAGTACCTCCGCCGCGTACGCCAGCGCGGCACGGATGTCTTCCCGAGTCAGGCGCGGGTAGGCATCTAATAAGTCTTCCTCTGTGGCTCCCTCACTTAGTTTACGAATGATCAGCTCCACAGGGATCCGTGTGCCTCGGATAACGGGTTTCCCCAACATCACGTTAGGGTTGATCTCGATTCGATCGAGTGTCATGGACTTCCCCTCCTCGCGCTTCCGACAGGCCCAAAAAGCAAGTTGCATACCCTAAGAAAGATCGTATTCATCCATCGCCATTTGCCCTGGGCGCTGACGGCGGATTCCAATTCTACTTTGCCAGCGGATTATAACCGTTCGTGGCCCTTCCGTCGAGTCTGCGAGCTTGGGTATAGAGATGAGCGGCGGCTCGAAGCCGCCGGCTGATCAAGTGAAAGCCCGCAGGGCTTCCACCTAGATAAGCCGTGCGCTTCAGCGCTCGGCGTCCTTGCATTCAATCACCCTGGGCCGCCAGTTGATCCAGCAACGCCTTGCGGGCCAGGATACGTTCTCGTGCTATCGCGATATCTGGCAGCTCGGGCCGCGCCCGCTCCAACAGTGCCAGCAGTTGTAGCGCCTCCTCCACGTCCTCGTGCAACTCCGTGCGGCCCAGCGCCTCCTCCAGCGCGGCCATGCTCTCTTTCGTCTGCCCTAGCCCCAGGTAGGCGAAGGCGATGCCGTACTGCCAGACCACGTTGTGGGGATCACGGCGGGCGGCCTGCTCAAAAGCCGGTCTAGCTTTGGCGAATTGCCCCTGGGCCAGCATGAGCTGCCCCTGCAGGCCATGGGTATCCGGATGCCACGGCTCCTCCTCGGCGGCGTGGGCCAGGTCTTCTTCTGCCTCGGCATAGCGGCCCCGGCGGATGTAAAAGCCCGCCTGATAGCGGTAGTGACTCGCCCAGTCCTCGGGATCGATAACCTGAGTATAGAGGGCCTCAGCCTCCTTAAGGGCGTTCAGTTTCTCCAACAGATCTGCGCAGTCGATCAGGATAGCTGGGGCGTGGCCTACCCTGGCCGCCACCTGGCGGACCA
>DUEN01000028.1 GCA_011176545.1 Caldilineae bacterium
CGCGATGCGGGCCTTGGGCGCGTTGAGCTCACCCGCGAACAGGCATCCGCGGCGCTTCAGGTCGCTGTGGCAGCCGGGGAACCCGTATGGATCGCCGACGCGGCCCATGGGAACGCGCGTGGCGATGACAACGGGAATACCCGAACGTACGGCCGTGGTGATCGGCTCCAGCCAGGAAGGCGGGACGCGGCCTCCGCCCATGGCCGCTAGCACGATCCCTTTGACGCCCCGTCGGACCAGGTACTCGAACAGCTCCGGCTCGCTCCCCGCGCCCAGTATCAGCAGTCCCACGTCCGTCTCCAGCCGGGGGCACCGCACGGGACGCGGTGTGACCCGCTGCGCGATATGGACTCCCACTGCGTCAACGACGCCCAGCGGGCCGAATTGCCCTGAGCGAAACGTGGAGAGCGCCTGTGTGTGCATCTTGCTCACGTGTCTGGCGGCGTGGATCTGATCGTCCAGGACGACCAGCGTCCCCAGGCCGCGCGCCTCTGGTGAGGCGGCGACGCGGATGGCCGCGGCCAGGTTGGCGGGGCCATCATAGGAGAGCAAGGACGAGTGGCGCATCGCCCCGGTGAGCACGACCGGCTTGGGGCTGTCCACTGTGAGATCGAGCAGGATAGCCGTCTCTTCCAGCGTATCGGTGCCGTGGGTCACGACGACCCCGTCCACATCCGGCCGGGCCAGTAGCTCCGCCACCGCTTCTCGGGTCGCCCACATCGTCTTCGGGGTCATGTGAGGCCCTGGAAGATTACATACGGCCCTGCTCTCCAGGGAGATGTGGAGATCGGGCAGGAAGCCGATCAGGTCATCTGCCTCCAGCGCGGGGACGCCGCCGCCCGCCTGAGGGTCATATCGCATCGCGATGGTGCCGCCGGTGGTCACGATGGCGATGTGAGGAGATCGTTCGCTCATGGCATACCTCTCGTCGTGGTTACTCATCTGTCGGGAGTCCTGCTATAATCCGATCAGTGAAGCGGTGCTTCCTCGCATGACGGATCTTGTGATAACGCAAGGAGGCTCATGGAACGGTTAAAGAGCGGCGCTGAACGCATGGGCATCGCGCTCACGGAGGCTCATCTTGACCTCTTCCGACGGTATAGCGCATTGCTCTTGGAATGGAATAAGCGCTTCAATCTGACGGCCATCGACAACCCGGATCAAGTGGAGATCCGCCACTTTTTGGATTCCTTAAGCGGCCTGATCGTGTGGCGGGGACTCGTCTCCTGCCAGGAGGCCGCGCGGTCGGGCCGGATGACGCGAGTCATCGACGTGGGCACGGGCGCCGGGCTACCCGGACTGGCCCTGAAGATCGTCTGGCCGCAGTTGCGCTTGACGCTGTTGGAGGCCACGGCCAAGAAGGTGCGCTTCCTGGAACACGTGATCGCCGAGCTGAACTTTCGGGAGGTGGCCGCGATCCACGCTCGCGCGGAGGAGCTGGCGCATCAGCCGGAACATCGCGAGACTTACGACCTGGCTCTCGCCCGGGCCGTCGCCCCCCTTGCCCCGCTATTGGAGCTCACGCTGCCCTTCCTGCAGATCGGAGGATGGCTGTTGGCCTATAAAGGTCCGGCCGTCGCGACCGAGGTCATGGCCGCGGAGCGCGCGCTCGCCGTGTTGGGTGGCGAACTCCATCGGGTGATCCCCGTCGAAGTGCCCTATCTTGCTGAGGAGCGCTTCATCGTCGCTGTACGAAAGGTGCGCCCCACCCCGGAGCGATTCCCCCGCCGACCTGGGATCCCCGTCCGCAAGCCCCTGTGACCCCATAGGACGCGCTCTCAGAGCGTGTCTGAGAAGCACGGATAAGGAACCACCAAGGCACTAAGACTCCAAGATAGACATAGAGAAAGGGCGCATAGAGGGCCTGCCAGGCTAAAGAGAGAGTCCTGGTGCATCGCTTCAGACGCTTTCCTTAGCGCCTTAGTGACTTCGTGATGTATTTTCAAACGCGCTCTCAGATGTCGTCCGGCGATAGCTCTTCGACCCTCCCGTTGGAGACCCGGAGCAGGCGCGCTTGAGCCCGAAACGCGGGCGTGAAATCGTCCCAATCGGTCGTGGTGATCACGGCCTGGGCGACGCCGTCCAACGCGCCGAGCAGGGCCTGCCGTCGGGTGTCATCCAGTTCCGACATGACATCATCCAGGAGCAACACGGGTGGTTCGTCGGTTTCCTGGGTCATCACCTGTACTTCCGCCAGCTTCAGGGCCAGCGTGGCTGTGCGCTGTTGCCCGCGAGATCCGTACACTCGCAGGTCACGTCCCCCGACGGAGAACCGCATGTCGTCTCGATGGGGCCCGGTCAACGTCATCCCCGCCGCGATATCGCGCTCGTGGCTGGCGCGTAGATGCGTCAGGAAGCGAGACGCAATCTCCTCTCTGGGAGGGAAGTCCGAAGATATGCCCTCGGAGAACGCCAGGGGCGGTTGACCTCCCCCTGGCTGATAGATCGGGTCAAAGCTGGGCAGGTAGTGCAGCTGCAGATGCTCGCGGCCCCCGGTGAGCTCCCTGTGTCGGGCCCGCGCTTCCATATCCAGATGGGCGATGAAGCGCTGACGCTCCGCGATGATGAGCGCCCCATGTTCCGCCAGTTGCTCGTCCCAGAATCGTAGCTGCCCGGGGGAGCCTCCCTGATCTCGTAGCGCCCTCAGCAGCGCGTTCCGCTGAGCTAATACCTGGTTGTATTGGGCCAGCGCCCGGCAGTAGGCGGGGTGCATCTGGCAGAGCGCGATGTCCAGATATCTCCGCCGGTGTCCCGGCGCCCCAGCCACCAGCTCGATGTCCTGGGGGACGAAGAGCACCACGCGCAGATGTCCCACCAGATCGATGGCGCGGCGGGCGACGCCGTTGATGCGGACATGCTTGCGGAAGTTCATCTGGGCGCCCGGGCCGTTGACCGGCAGCAAGGTGATCTCTAATTTCTCCTTCTGATGGTCGTGGATGATCTCCGCGGCCGCCCGCGCGTGGGGTAATGGCTCCTCCAGGGCCAGCCAGTTCACCAACTCCCGCTCGGCACCTGCCTGGAGCGCCCGGCCCGTGGCCAGGTAGTGGATCGCCTCCAGCAGGTTGGTCTTGCCTTGCGCGTTGGCGCCCTGAAGCAGGGTGATCCGGGTAGGAAAATCCAGCTCTAACCGCACGTAGTTCCGGTAATTGACCAGCGAGAGGTGCAACAGTCGCACAAGCCTTTCCTAATGGACAAGCTAAATCGGCAGGAAGCTGCTCGGGGAGCCGAGGTTCCCTCTCTGGTGAGCTCCCTTATGAGCACTGCCGGGGCAAGATCATGGAATCTCCCCTGTCCCAGGTAGTGATCCCCTGGCGTCGTCGTTAACGCAACGCCGGGCCCGAGCGATCTCCGATGGACAGGTGTACCGCGTCCCTAAAGGTTGAGAAAGGCCCTCCGTGAAACGGAGGGCCGCTTGATGTCATCACCGCGTTTCGACAGGGTCATCAGCGGCTGATATGCATCGGCATGATGACATGGGTGAACTCCTCGGGCCCCACGCCGACCGGACGGATCACACCGGGCGCTCCCGGACGCGTCGTCTCCAGGGCCACCTGGGCCGTGTCGATAACGCTGAGCACGTCGATAAGGTAGCGGGCGTTGAAGGCGATCTCGATGGGCTCCCCCTCCACCAGGGCCTCCACCTCGGTGACATTCTCCCCGTACTCTTGCGAGGTGGCGGTCAGCGTGAGAACGCCAGGCCGATCCGCATCGCCGGGACGGATCTGCAGGCGCACGATGTTGGCCGCCTCCCTGGCGAACAGATAAGCCACGCGCACCGCTTTGAGAAACTCGGCCGTGTCTAACACCGTGCGTGTCGTCCACGATTTAGGGATGATGGCCTCATAGTCCGGGAACTTGCTGTCGATCAGTTGCGAGACGACGTCCACCTGCTGGAACCCGCCCTTCTCCGAGCCGTCGGCCTTGCCCGTCAGATGGAACAACACCTGGTTGCGAGCGTGCACGACGCGAATCTCCACGGGATGTTCCTCGTCGGCATCGCCGCTGATGCGGGCGATCTCCTGTAACGAGCGCGCGGGGATGATCACGGCCATCTCCTCAGCCACCGGCCTGTTGAGCCTGGTCAGCCGTACGGACAGGCGGAACCCATCCGTAGCCGCGAAGATCAGGCGGTCCTCCTGGAAGCGCGCGTGCACCCCGGTCAGCATCGGGCGGCTGTCATCCGTCGCGGCGGCGAAAGCGACCTGATCGATCATCTTGCGCAACGTGTTCACCGGGATCTCCACCGCGCCATCGCCGTCGGAGGTGGGGATCAACGGGAATTCGCTCGCGTCGATCCCTTTGATGCTCGCCTCGTAGCGTGCGCATCGGATGTGCAGGCTCTGCGTGCGCACGCTAAGCTCCATGTCGATGCGCTCCGACGGTAGCGAGTTCACGAAATCGGCCAGCAGGCGGGCCGGGACGGTGGTCGCCCCCTCCTCCTGAATCTGCGCCCCGATCCAGCAATTGATAGCGATCTCCAAATCCGTGGCCGCGAGCTTCAGACGCGCCTGATCCGTCGCTAGGAGGATATTCCCCAGGACGGGTAGCGTGCTGCGTGAGGAGACCGCTCTACCGACGATGGAGAGCCCCTTGGCCAGGTTCTCTTGCAGGCAGGACACACGCACGGCTTGACCTCCTACATGTTCATCGTGAGGCTATGAGGATCACCGCGCCAGGCTATGAGGACGGCCGGCCAGGCGCGTTCACCATAACATAACGCCTGACATGGCAAAAGTATACCACTGAACCCAGTCGTACACAACATCGGACGAGACCTGATGATGTTCCTCTCTTCTTTACCTCCGCGCCCCCGCGGTGAGAGCTGGAAGGCTGCCAACATACGCGTGGATACCCTGTGGGAGCAGCCTCTCACGGGGCTGCCCGCCCTTCCGCGATCTGCTTTTGTAACGTCTCCAGGTCGGGCAGGGAGCCGAATAGGTGAGGATCATAGACCCCGCCCGCGTTCCAGAACATCCACCCCGCCGCGCCTCCGTCGTTCGCTGCGTGGCGTTGGATCAGCATCTCCGCCAGAGAGTAGCCGTAGGCCTGCAGCCATGGGCGGACGCGAACCCCCGACGGGAGACGGGAGATCGCCTGCTCCGTGCTGCGCCGCACAACCTCGTACGGATAAGCCTGCGGATCATCCAACCCGAGGTTGCCCGGGATGAAGGTGGACGGATAGACCATCGGGCTCAAATAGTCCACCAGGGGGCCGATGTCCATCACCCGCTGCCCGATGAGCATGTCGCTCTCTGGGACAACCCATACGGTCAGCCCGAACACGTCCGCCGCGATGAACACCCCCAACGGGCGGACCGATGCCACGAACTGGCTCACAAACTCGCGGATGGCCGTCGTGCGCGCTTCCAGCGTGTTCTCACGATCGTATTGGATCGCTCCCAGATCTCCATCCGATGGGAAGCGGACGTAATCGAGCTGGATCTCGTCAACGCCCAACGCGGCGACCTCCCGGGCGAGCGCGATGTGATAGGCCCACACCTCGCGTCGGAAGGGGTCTACCCACGGCGTGCCCTTACGGTCCGTCCACGGGGTCCCGTCCTCCCTCTGGATCGCCCAATCCGGCTTCCCCGCAGCCAGCTGGGCATCCTTAAAGATCACCATGCGGGCGATGACGTATAATCCTCGCTTTCGACTCATGCTCAGGAACTCGCCAAGAGATACCCACTTCTGGCCGTTGTGATAGGCCTTCACGGCGATGGCCGTTGGATCAGCGCTCTCCCAAGCCAGCTTGCCCGTATCCCCTTTGACATCGATGACGACCCCGTTGATGACCGGGCTCTCCGCGGCCATGTCGAGCAGATGCCGGATGTAGTCTGGCCTGCTTAAAAGGGCAAGGGGGATGTAGAAGGCGCGCACGGGATACGGGGCCAGGGCGATCTCGATGCAGGGCGGATAGGCGCATACCATCGGGCGGAGCCAAGTTCTGTTGGCCTCCTCGGGAAGAGGAAAGACGGCATCCCAGGGAGGCGGCGATGTGGAAGGCCCAAGGGACCAGCGGCCACGGGCATAGCCCGGCGCTCGGACCAGGAGATGGCCCCCTTCCCCCTCCACCGGCAGTGAAAAGGAGCCCCTGTCGTCTGTTCGCGTCCACTGGTCGTTCACGTGTACCCAGGCGCGCGGCAGCGGGCGACCATCGTTCGCGTCGATCACGCGGCCGGAGATGCGTTGAGGCCGTAGGGCAACGACCAGTGTGGCCTCCCCGGCGTACACCCGCGCGAGAGGGAGATATCCCGGATGGGTAATTAGCAGGATCTCTCCTGGGCGCGGCCTTTCCAGGACAGCGATGCCGGCCGCGCTCGTGAGCGTGTTCCACCCGTGGGCCGGAAGGCTGACCTCAGCGTTCGATAGCGGAGCGTTTATCCAGGCATCCACGACCTGGACGACCATGACTCCTGGCTTGGCGCCATGGGAGAGACCTATGGGGCCCGTCCAGAGAAGGAGGCCGGGCAGGATCAGAAGGAAGGAGAGCAGCCATTGAGCGCGCGTGATAGCCTCCTCAACGCGGAAAGAATAGCTTAAAGTTTCGCGACCGGGAAGATTTAACATTTATAAGCGTTAATTACTGGACGATCTACAATATACAGTGTTACGCTGCTAGAGAACATCGATAGCTAGTGGTGAGGACATGGGGATGGCCTTTTGAGAGCGGTGTAAGTTTCACATAAGATAAGGCCAAACTCGCTCTTTGACCGATTGCCCCTTCCCTGAACCTTTGGTAGAATCTCGCACCACTCTGGGTGGATACTGGTCCCTCACCTCAAATATTCTACCATATTTTGGTCAAAAAGAAAGGCAGCCATTCCGGTGTTATCCACATCTCACCGCAGAGATGCGGAAGTGCGGAGGGAAGGTGGGGAATCCAGCATAATTCGGCGTCTTCTGCGTCTCTGCGGTGAGGAAGAGCATGACCCGGCATGCATGTGACGCCGACCGGATCATCAACAGAGCCGTTGCGGCAACTGTTCGTCGGGATGTGGAGGAGCGGGCTGGTATGAGAGATCGGCATTGCGGTCTCCATGCCAGCGCCGTTGCGGGTAGTTAACGATTGTGGTCCCCGTTTTTGGTCAGGCATACGACTTCAAAGCCATCGTCCCGTTCGGGGCTTTATCGATAACTCAAGGGCTTAAAGGCTTTGGGGTTTTCTTTTCTTAAAGGCTTGCCGACCGGGTGGGGAGGCCGGTGCCAGACATCGAGACCTACATCGAGAAAAGCGGGGGGAGGACGTTATGAACGACATCCCTGACTCTCGGCACGCTGAGGAGATATGGCAGGCCGCCAAGGGGGAGCTTCAACTGCGAGTGGCGCGCGCGACGTATGACACATGGCTGAGGGATAGCCATCTGGTCGCTTACGAGGACGGGACCTTCATCATCGGCGTCCCAAATGCCTATGCCAAGGACTGGCTGGAGTATCGTCTGCATGGTGTGATCAAACGGGTGTTAGAGGGCATCGCCGGGCGTTCGGTTGAGCTGCGCTTCACCGTGCGGCCGCCCGGCGTGCGATCCAATGACGCGGATCTCGAGACCCCCCTCCTGCAGGAGGAGCGCAGGTCCGCGGGCACGGCGACGGAGCCTGGCCTTAACGGGCGACACCTCTTAAATCCCCGATATACCTTTGAGACCTTCATCGTGGGGGAGAATAACCGCCTGGCTCACGCCGCGGCGCTCTCCGTCACCGACTATCCTGGCCGGGAGTATAACCCATTGTTCATCTACGGGGGTGTGGGGCTGGGCAAGACGCATCTATTGCACGCCATCGGACACCGATCGCTGGCCCGCGGCGCTGATATCCTTTACGTGACCTCCGAGGAGTTCACCAACGACCTGATCCGCGCCATCCGCATGCATGACACCGAGTCCTTCCGCCGGAAGTATCGCACTGCCGACATCTTGTTGATTGATGACATCCAATTCATCGCCGGCAAGGAGAGCACGCAGGAGGAGTTCTTCCATACATTTAACGCCCTCCATGCCGCCGAGAAGCAGATTGTGCTCACGAGCGACCGTCCCCCTAAGGCTATGACGACGTTGGAGGAGCGCCTGCGTTCCCGCTTCGATGGTGGTCTGTGCGTGGATATTAAGCCGCCTGACCTAGAGGTGCGGGCGGCCATCCTCGAGGCGAAGGCGGCCATGATGGGCGTGGCGTTGTCCCAGGAGATCGTCATGCTCATCGCTCAGCAGGTGCGGACCAACATCCGGGATCTGGAAGGCGTGCTGAACCGGGTGGTCGTTGAAGCCCGCGTGAGAGGTGTGCCGATCACGACTGAGCTCGTGCTCGCCGTATTGGAGGATCTGCAGCCTGCTCAGATGGAGATCCCTCCTGAGCAGCTCATCGCGCAGGTCGCTCAGTTTTTCGGGTTGAGCGCGGAGCAGTTGACCGGGCGCGGGCGTAACAAAGAGGTCTCGCTGGCGCGCCAGATGCTCATGTACCTGCTCCGCAACGACTACGATTTCTCGTATCCACAGATCGGCCACCTGTTGAATCGCGACCACACGACGGTGATGCACGGCGTGGAGAAGATGAGGGAACTCATCGAGACGGACGACGCGGTGCATCGCCGGATGATGGCCTTGCGTGAACGGCTGTTCGCCAAGGCGGGGTGATTTATCCCGGGGATGGGCTCCACCTGTGGATAACCTGGCTTAAACTGTGGAAAAGTGACCTTAGTTGTGGATAACTCCCCCTGGCGACTCGATGAGGACTACGGTTTGTGTGGTGACAAAAATGTAGTACTATATATTGGACGGCTTCGGAGGCAAAGCTTTTGAGATATCCACAGGCCGCTGACGACCGTCGATGAGGGCGCCTTCGGTGTAGGATTTCGCGGTTGTGAAAGGCGCCCGCGTGCCACTCATATGAAAGCGCCAGCCAGGATGATGCCCTGGCTGGCGCTTTGTATTAGGTTGACCTCATGAGCACAGCAGGCTATACCAGGGCGCCGTCGGCTTGAAGCGTCCGGCGCAGCTCATCCACATCGACATCCCGCGGTGTGATGCCGCCGTGTACGGCCAGCGCGGCCGCCGTCCCTGCTGCCTGGCCGATGGCCATGCACGTGCCCATCACCCGCGCGCCAGCCATGCCCTCATGGGTCGCCGAGATGCATCGGCCGGCTACGAGCAGGTTGTCCACCTCCCTGGGCACCAGACATCGGTAGGGGATCTCATACCAGTCGTCGTCGGGCGGATATAAGTCATCCTGGGCGATCATGCTCTTGTCATGTTCGGCGGCCCAGAAGGGACACCTCTCCTGCCGGGGACATTCGACGACGCACAGGTGCACGGGATAGGTGAGCCCCATAGGACAGTGGATGTCGATCCACCAGGATCCCCTGGCGATGGCATCTCCGAATTTTCGACCCTCCTGGACGTCCTGTCCCGTGAGCGTGTACTCGCCGACGATCTGACGGCTTTCCCGGACGCCAATCTGGGGTGAGATGAGCCGCAGGTAGGCCCCCTCGAAGCCGGGCACCTCTTCCCGTAGAAATTGGAGGAGCTTCCAGGCCTCGCGGCGGATCCCCAGCTCAGCCTGGGTCAGATCGCGAACGTTCGTTGGATCGCCCGCCCATCGGGTCATGTTCGGCGAGAAGAAGTCCCGCTGCATGGTGTTGATGCTGGCGAGATTGGGGTTATAGAACTGCAGGCGGCCCTCCTCCATGGCCTGGCGGATCTTCTCCACGATTGCTGATCGTTCAGCCTCGTTCAGGTTGGGCACGCCGCCCAGGTGGATGAAGGAGCCCATCGACTGCACGCGGCCATCGAAGGGACGCCCCTGCTTCGTGGGGGCGCCGGCCCGAAAGGCGACGTCGGCATCGCCCGTCGCGTCGATCACGACCCGGCCCAGGACGGCCTGTCGCCCGGATTTGCTCTCGATGATGACGCCTTTGATCCGCCCGTCCTCCACGATGGCGTCGGCGACGAAGGTGTGGAGTAGGAGGTCCACGCCCGCCTCCTGGACCATCTCATCGGCCACGTATTTGAAAGCCTCCGCGTCGAAGCGGATGCCCCACTCCTGGCAGGCCTCCTCCCATGTGGGAGCGCCGCCCAGGGCATGCATCCGCTCGGTGACCTCCTTCAACAGCCCTTCGACGATGGGGGTGGTGCTGTGCGAGGCTGTGTGGCCGAGGATAGGCGCGACCAGGCCGGCGGTGGCCAACCCTCCCAGGAATCCGTAGCGTTCGATCAGGACGACGCGGGCTCCGTGCCGCGCGGCGGCGATGGCCGCGGGCAGGCCGCCTGGCCCTCCACCGGCGACCACGACATCCGCCTCCGTGACGACGGGCAATTCCCTTGCTGGTTCGGTGATCTTCTGTGCCATAATGTCCTCCTGTCGTGTTTCTATACTGTCCCCGGAGTCGGCAGCGCCGCACATGGCCGTGAAGAGCATGTGAGGCGGGGCGTTTACCGCCGTCTTGCGGCCGGCAAGGCCCCCAGCCTTACCGGAGACTGGCGTGAGGCAGCAAAAAGGGCAGCCTTATCGCTGCCCTGCGAGGCCTTCGTGGTGCTTTGCTATGCATCCTCGTCCCTTCAAGGCCAATGCCTGTTGTCACCCTTTCAGGCCGGAGAAGGTGATACCCCGGATGAAGTACTTCTGGCCGAAAGCGAAGATGAGCATCATGGGGATGATCATCAGCACGGAGAAGGCCATCTGGTAATGGGTTGTGACATCTCCCTCCATGCCCTTCAGGCTGTTCAGCCCTAAAGCGAGGGTCCACAGATCTTTGTTGCCTCCCAAGTAGACCAGCGGGTACAGGAAGTCGTTCCAGACCCACTGGAAGGTGAAGATCGCCACCGCCGCCAGCACGGGCTTGGAGATCGGCATGACAATGCGCCACCAGATGCCGAATTCGGAGCAGCCATCTATTCGTGCCGCGTCGGATAAATCTTGTGGGACGCCTCTGAAGAATTGGCGCATGAGGAAGATATAGAAGGGATTATGTGCCAGAAATCGCGGCACGACCAGGGGTAGGAAGGTGTTGATCCAGCCCAGGCGGTCGAACATGATGAAGAAGGGGATAAGCGTAACGACCCCGGGCAGCATCATGCTGCTCAACAGGAGCACGAACATGATATCTCGCCCGGGGAAGGGGATGCGGGCGAAGGCATATGCGACCAAGGAGCACATGACCAGGGAGCCGAACTCCGCGCAGAGGACGATGATTATCGTGTTGCGGAAATAGCGCAATACCGGCGCTATTTCGAATACCTTGACGTAGTTCTCCCAGGCGACGGGCCTGGGGATCAGCTCAATCCGGGTATACACGAGCTGTTCGGGCGTCTTAAGCGAGGTGGAGATCGTCCACAGCAGCGGGAAGATCATCATCACGGCGCCTGCCGTGACGATGAGGTAGATCAGGCCGTGGTTGACCAAGCGTGCCCGGTTGATGGAAACCGTCATTTCCCCCTTCTCCTGTCCCGGTTCGAAACCTCGTCTGAAACGTCACGGAGACACCCCTGCGTCCCGAAGGCACCCAGGGGAGGGTACACGATCGTTATGGCGCTAGCCGGTGTCGTAGTACACCCATCGCTCTGAGGTCCAGTTCACGATCAGGGTGAGCGTCAGGATGATGAAGAACAGGACGACGGCCATGGCGGAGGCGTACCCCATCTTGAAGTAGTTGAAGGCATTGTTGTAGAGATGCAGCATGTAGAAGAGGGTCGAGTTCAGAGGCCCGCCTCCCGTCATGATGAAGGCCGCGGTGAACACCTGGAAGGAACCGATGATCCCCATGATGAGGTTGAAGAAGATGGTGGGCGTCATAAGGGGGATGGTGATGCGAATCAACTTCTGCCAGCTACTGGCGCCGTCTATCTCGGCCGCCTCGTAAAGCTCCTGGGAGATCCCCTGCAGGCCAGCGAGGTAGATCACCATCTGCCCGCCGAACCCCCACAGGCTCATCAGGATCAGCGCCGGCTTGGCCCATTCGGGCCTGCTCAACCAGGGTATAGGATCGATGCCGAACAGCCCCAGGGCCAGATTGATGAGCCCTCCTCGGGTCCGCAGCATAAACAGCCAGATGATGGAAGAGGCGACGATAGGTACGAGCGAGGGTAGATAATAGATGGTGCGATACACGCCCCTGCCGCGGATATTGGTATTGAGGAGAAGGGCCAGCGAGAAGGCGAAGATGATGAGCAGCGGCACGCTGAAGCCCATGTAGTAAACCGTGTTCTTGAAGCTGATGCCGATGAGGTGGTCGCCGCCGCCGAAGATCTCCCTGTAGTTGGCGAGGCCGATCCAATTGGGGAGCTTGGCGCCCACCGAGAAGTCGGTGAAGCTTAGATAGAGGTTGAGGAAGAAGGGTAATACATCAAACCACAGGAAGCCGATCACCCAGGGCAGGATGAAGAGCCATCCCACCCAATGGCGATGGCGATTACGCCATCGCGAGAGCCGGGTGAGCACCCGGCTCTCGCGCCTATAGGCCAATTCCTTCGTGGCCGTCATGACTCGCTCCAGAACTCATCCAGGATCGGTTGGGCCTTGTCGTATGCCCAGTCGAGGGCTTCCTTGGGCTCCTTAAGCCCGAACCACACCTCGTCCAGCGCCTCGTTCACCAGGGCCGCGATCTCGCTCTGGACCGGCGTGACCGGTACGCTGACGTCGATCTCGAGCCCTTTGAGCACCATGTCCCAGTATGGGTTGCCCTCATAATAGGCCGGATTCTCATTGCACGCCTTGACCGGGGAAGGACGATGCTGCTCGAAGAGGAACCAGCAGCCGCCTTCCTCCCTCATGGTGAAGAACTCCAGCCATTTATAGGCCGCATCCTGGACCTTCTTATCCAGGCCCTTGGGGATGACTTGGTTCCAGGCGAAGTGGAAGCCGGAGATGCCGGTGGACTTAGCCTGGGGATTGTTGCCGTTGTAAGGAACGAGCAGAACTCCCCATTGATCCGGATCCGCGTACATCTCCGGATCGAACGTTTCGAAGTGGAAGAAGTTCCAGACGGCGGATGGCAGGAGAGCCAGCTTGTCGGTGTAGAAGGGATAGTCGGCGCTCTGCATGTTCACGCCCTCGAAGAAGGCGTTAAAGGCCTCCACGCCGCCGTAGTAGTCATGGATGATGTGGGCCATCCACTCCAGGGTCTCCACGCCTTCGGGCTGGTTGAAGAGGAGCTGCTTGGAGTCATCGCTGTAGTACTTGCCGTTGTTGCAGTACAGCCAGGCGGGGAAGTGATAGTTGTTCACCGCGGCAAGGCCTATCTTCTGGATCACGCCGTCCTCGATCACGGTCGTGGCCTTGATGACCTCCTCCACCTCTTGCCAAGTCTGCGGCGGCTTCTCCGGATCCAGCCCGGCATCGCGGAACACGTTCTTGTTGTAGAACCAGATGCAGGTGGCGCCGCCGCCCGTGGGCAGAGGATAGCTCCAGAAGTGATCCGCCCACTTGCAGTTGTTGATCTCGCTTTCGTAGAAGATCTCGTAGACGTCGATGTCGTTGGCTTCAATGTAGGGGTCGATGGGGATGATCAGGTCCTCATGGGCGAACTTCTGGGCTTCGATGCGTGTGACCATGATGAGGGAGGGCGGGTTTCGGCTGGCGATCGCCGTAGCTGCCCGCTGCGCTCGATTGTCCCAGGGCTGGAGCTGGTTCTCCACGTGGATGTCGGGATTCTCCTCCTCGAAGCGAGAGATCACCTCCAGCATCAGCGGCTCGCGAGCACCGCCCCACCAGTTCATCCAGTAGACGGTGATCTTTTCCTCTACGGGCTTCGGTGCTTCCTCTGCCGGCTTCTCGGCCTCTTCGGCTGGCTTGGCGGAGGGCGGGGCACAGGCGACCAGCGCCGTTCCCACAGCTAGGCCGGCGGACAGACGCAGGAACTCCCGTCGGTTCATGAGGCTCTTCATCTTCCTTCCTCCTTTCTAGGTAAGGGGCTGCCCATGCAGCCTGATCTGAGGATATCCGATGATCTACGAGCCAGACGGCGAGGCGACCGTTGCTCCCTCGACCACCCGGCAGTGCAAACACCGCGACTGGGGGCCGTCGGCCTTCCCCTCCAGGCGAGCCACCAACATCTGAACCGCCACGCACCCCATCTCGCGGCGCGGGACCGAGAGATGGGTTACCAGGGGATATCGGCGAAAAGTGGGGTCCATGGGATCGCTGAGCGCGACCAGGGACAGGTCCTCCGGTATGCGCACGCCAGCCTCCTCTGCCGCCTGCAAACAGCTCAAAGCCCATGAGGCGTGACTCGCGATGATAGCCGTCACACCCTGATCGCGTAGTTCTCGGATCCAGATCGAAGGGTGTTTCCTCTCCTCATCGGCGTTCAGCCGCCATCCTTCATTTTCCCCTTCGATCCTGATGATCCAATCCATGGGTAGATCGAGAGCCTCCATGCCCTCCAGGAACCCCTGAAGTCGGTCTTGATCAGGCTCTCTGAGGACTTGCGGCTGTATATACGCGATGCGTCGATGTCCTCTTTCGAACAGGTAACGGACGATGCGTCGGGTGGTCGCCGTGTAATCGGCCGTCACGTAGTCCATCTCACATCCGGGCACATCCCGGCGCCCGATATACACGAACGGATACTCCTCCTCGCATAGCCGGTAGAGGTCCTGATGGTTGGTCCTCACGCCCAAGAGGATGCTACCATCGGCGACCCTGAGGGCGTTCACGCCCTCCGCATAGATGCTTTTGGGTTGCTCGGAGTTAAGCTGGCGCGTGTATAGCAGCAGGTTGTAATCGCACGTCCTCGCTTCGGCCTGAATACCCAGGAGGAATGGGTAGTAGAAATCGGGCGGCTCCAGGGGAAAATCCGGCTCATACACAAAGACCCCGAGGATCCGGTTCTTACCACCAGCCAGCGTCCGGGCGATGATGTCGGGGTGATAGTTGAGGCGGCGGATCGAGGCCAGCACCCGCTGTCGGGTCGCTTCGCTGACCAGTGGGGAGTTATTGAGCACCCGGGAGACGGTGCGCTTGGAGACGCCCGCATCCCGGCTGATGTCGGAAATGGTGACCTTCCGTCGGGGCATGATGTGCCCCTCCCTCTAGGACAGATTGCCACCGGTGGCAATACCAATCTAGCATAAGAGATGGGCGGTGTCAAGAGCGAATTTCGCGGTAATGACTTATATCTCACCGCAGAGACGCAGAGGACGCAGAGAGGGGAAGAAAAAAGAGGATCTGCGCTCTCCGGGCTCCGCGATAGGAAAGAGCGTAGTCAAGCACGCATGTTGCACTTATGGGGCATCACCGCCGATCTCGTAAACCATCTTTCCGCGTTTGACAGCGCTGCCCAGACCCGCGACAATACCCTCACCATTCCTCGCGAGGCGAACATGCGTATTGGTTTCATCTCTAAGCGGCTGGCAAGCACGGATGGCGTCTCCCTGGAGACGGCGAAATGGGCTCGCGTGTTGCAGCGCATGGGCCACACATGTGCCTATCTGGCAGGGGAACTCAGCCCTGAGTTCCAGCCGGGTCGGGTGGTCCCGGAGATGCACTTGCATTATCCCGTCGCCAGGGCGACGGCCCAGCGCGCTTTCGAGGGCGAGGCGGCTGATCCCGAGCTGGACGCCCAAATCGAGGCCCAGGCGGCCCCGCTGCGTGAGGCGATCCGGCGCTTCCTGCGCGATTTCGATATCGGCCTTGTCATCGTGGAGAACGCGCTGGCCATCCCCATGAATCTGCCGCTGGGCCTTGCCCTCACGGACGTGCTGGAGGAAATGGGCCTCCCGGCCATCGGGCATCACCATGACTTCTACTGGGAGCGGCCACGCTATCAGCGCACTCGCGTGCGGGACCTCCTGGATCGCTGCTTTCCCCCTGACCTGCCCAATATGCGCCACGTGGTCATTAACTCGCTGGCCCAGGATGCCCTGCGACGCCGTCGAGGGATCGAGAGCGTCGTCATCCCTAACGTGTTCGACTTCGCCATGCCGCCGTCGGGGATCGACGAATACAGTGCCGATTTCCGCCAGGCCATCGGGCTGTCCTCAGACGATATCCTGATCCTGCAGCCGACGCGCGTCATCCCTCGCAAGGGCATTGAGCTAGCGATGGAACTGGTGGCGCGGTTGGACGATCCGCGTTGCAAGCTGGTGGTGACTCACCTGCCCGGGGATGAGGGCATGGATTATTTCCATCGCCTGCAGGCGGAGGCCGCGCGCCTCCAGATCGATGTGCGTTGGGCCTTCGATCGCGTGGGGAGCCAACGGGACTGGCGGGATGGGCGCAAGGTCTACGCTCTGTGGGATGTCTACCCGCATGCTGACTTCGTGACGTATCCCAGCTATATCGAGGGGTTCGGCAACGCGCTGTTAGAGGCGGTGTATTTCCGACGCCTCCTCCTGGTGAACCGTTATCCGGTCTATGTGGCCGACATCGCCCCCAAGGGATTCCGCTTCGTGGAGATCGATGGCGTCATCACCGATGCGGCCGTCGCTCAGGTGCGGGAGCTGCTGGCCGATCCGGTGCGACGTGAGGCGATGGTCGCCCATAACTATGAGGTAGCTCGCCGTCATTTTTCGTTCGAGACGCTGGAGGCGCTGCTGGGAGAAGTGCTGAAGGATCTGATCCCGAAATGACTTGAAAGGACCGCTGAGACGCGGAGGGGGAGGTGTGCATGGAACCGTAGGGGAGGGGCGCAGCATGCTGCGCCCCTACTTGTAGACCAATATACTGTGTCTGAGCGAGCAAGATACCACAAGATATGGCATAGTGGTGAGCAACTACGATTAACTGTGGCGCTACCCGGGGAGGACGCAGAGAGGAAAATCTGCCAGGAGACGAGGTTTCGTGACTGCAAGCGTCCTATGTGTGGGAATATCTAACAAGACCTTAAGACCTCTGCGCTCTCAGCGTCTCTGCGGTGCTTTTCCAGTGCACTCTTAGTCATTTATGGAGGAGAGAGAATGGCCTATGAGACTGCTTTGCGGGATGATGCCCGCCGTCGCCTGGAGGAGATCGGCCACGCGGATATCGTGGTGGGGATCCCCAGCTATAACAACGCGGGGACCATTGGCCACGTCGTACAGATGGCCGCGCAGGGCATGGTCACCTACTTCCCTGATCTGAAGCCCGTCCTCATGAACTCCGATGGCGGCTCTCAGGACGGGACCCGGGAGACGGTGTTGAGCACGCCGGTGCCAGATGGCGTAGAGGTCATCGCCACGGTCTACCAGGGAATCCCGGGGAAGGGGAGTGCCTTTCGCGCCATCTTCGAGGCGGCCCAACGGCTGGGCGCGCGCGTTTGCGTCGTCGTGGACAGCGACCTGCGCTCCATCACGCCGGAGTGGATCGAGCTGCTGGCCGGGCCGGTGGTCAAAAAAGGGTTCGGCTATGTGACCCCGTTTTACACTCGACATAAGTATGACGGCACCATCACCAACAATATCTGCTATCCCATGACCCGCATGTTATATGGCGTGGACGTGCGCCAGCCCATCGGGGGAGATTTCGGGTTCTCCGGCGCGCTCCTAGACGTTTACCTGGCCCAGGATGTGTGGGAATCCGACGTGGCCCGTTTCGGGATCGACATCTGGATGACGACGACGGCCATTAATCAGGATATGCGGGTGTGTCAGGCGCATTTGGGGGCCAAGATCCATGATCCAAAGGATCCCGCCGCCGCGTTGGGCCCCATGTTCCGTCAGGTCGTGGGCACGTTGCTGGGATTGATGGCGACCTACGAGCGGCGATGGCAGGGGGTGGATCAGGTGCGGCCGACCGAGATGTATGGCACGCCCAAAGCCATCGAGCCGGAGCCCGTCTTGGTCTCGCTTTCGAAGATGATCGAGAAGTTCCAGACGGGCGTGGCCGAACACGCGGCCGTGTTACAGGCGGCCTTATCCTCGGACATCTGGCGGCGGGTTGAAGAGGCGGCGCGGCGCTCGCCTGAGGAGTTTGGCTTTCCCGCAGACCTTTGGGTGGACGTGCTGTTTGACTGCGCCGTGGCGTTCAACAAGGGAGGGCTGGATCGGACGGCGCTCCTCGATGCCATGACGCCGCTATACTATGGTCGCACAGCCGGGACCGTCGTCGAGGGGACGGATATGGACACGCCCACATTTGAGCGGGAGATCGTACAGGCGCAAGCCAAGCTCTTCATGCAGCGGAAACCTGATCTGGTTCGCCGGTGGCGAGGGGGCTAAGGGAGGAATCCCAACGGATTCCTGTGTATGTTGTGATAGCGGATCTCGAAGTGGAGATGCGGCCCGGTGGCGTTGCCGGTGCTTCCCACGGATCCAATCCGCTGTCCTTGAGCCACCGAATCCCCTCGCTTGACGAAGATCTTGCTCAGGTGGGCGTAATAAGTGACATAACCGTTGCCATGGTTGATGATCACCAGGTTCCCATACCCGGTCCGATCCCATCCGGCGAAGGCCACGTATCCTGAGTCGCTGGCTATCACCGGGGCTCCCGTCCAGGCGCCGATATCCAACCCTTTGTGGATCTTCCCCTGTACGATCTGACCGAAGAGGGCCGTGATGCGTCCCGACACGGGCCACACGAAACGACCTGTGCCCTTGCGAGAGGCCGGTGGGATGGGACCGCTGTATGCGGATACGTAAGGGGGTACCCAAGGTTTCTCGCCGCCGGGGATGATGAGCACCTTATCCCGTGGCAGCGGATCATCCACGCTCTTGAGCCCGTTGGGCTTATAGTTGACGATGGTTTCCGGCGTGACCTTATACTTGCGGGCGATCTTCTCTAGCGTATCGCCTTCCTCGACGACGTGATAGACCCCTGAGACGGGCAGGATGACCAGCTCTTGCCCTACCCGGAGGAGATCGGGATTGAGCTCCAGGTCGTTGGCCCACTTCACCGTGTCCACGCTGATGCCGAACTTCTCGGCGATGCCGGTGAGCGTGTCGCCGGGGGCTACGACGTAGTGGATGATCCCCTCGCGGGGCCGATCCGGGATCTCCGTGATGGGGACCGCAGCGCGCATGAGGCTCCCCCCAAGGTCAGCGCGAGGACCGCCGCGTGCCTCCCAGAAGGGGGAAGCTGCGGTGGCTGTGGGTTGGGGGGTGGGTGTGGGTAACCAGCGGGAAATGTCCCAATCCGGCCATTGGACCTGGGTGAGTCCCAGTACTAAGATGGCTACGAGTACGAGCGCGAGATGAGAGGCCAGACGGATCGGGGAAACGTCCTCATAGGTAAATGGGGGGCGTTTGATGCGTCTTAAGAGAGAAGGGTGATCATTTAAGTGATGGCGGCCGGATGGCGGCCCTTGCGTCGTCGAAAGATCGTTAGAGGAATCCCGTTTCATACCAGCCCCAACCTATGAGGTCCATCAGGAACGTGCATGGACGCCAAAGTAGCCGTGCGTGTACCATTATAGCACGGAGACGGGGGTTTGGGAAGCCTAAAGCTCATATCAATGTTCCTTGCGAAAGATAAGGGCAAACTGATGTAGCTGGTTGGCGACGAAGGTATAGGGATAGCCGAATGGGTATAGCCGTTGCACTTGGTCCGCCCAGATCTTATAGCCCCTGAAGCGCAATCCGGGGATGGCCATGAGCCGCTCGGTGATGTACACGTGGAGCATGTTATGCTCCGTCTCGGTGGGTTGCAGGTCCTTACAGAAGACGACCAGGTGTCCCTTGGGGCGTAATCGGGTCAAGGCGTCGGCCAGGATGCGCTGCAGGGTATCCAGGAAGGTCTCCCGGTCGAGATTCCCCAGATCGGCCTCTGAGTCGCTGAAGGGACGCGGCATCGTGTGACCCTCGCGCTTTCGCTGTTCGCCGGAGCGCGGGCGAGCCATCATATCCGCGTAGGGAGGATCGGTCAAGATC
Source organism: Caldilineae bacterium (assembly GCA_011176545.1). Taxonomy (GTDB): domain Bacteria; phylum Chloroflexota; class Anaerolineae; order DUEN01; family DUEN01; genus DUEN01. The sequence continues at coordinate 19,767 of DUEN01000028.1, forward strand.
AGGTCGAAAGTGCGTTCCGTGACGGCGGGGAACCGCAGGAGATCTCGGGCGTCTCCGCAGATCATCGTCTGGGGCGGTAGCCCCTCGCGCTGGCAGACCTGATGATATATCTCGACGTATTGAGGCGAGAGCTCGATGCCCACGGCATAGCGCTCGCGGCCCTGGCGGGCCAGCAGTCCACATCCCAGCAGCGTCCCCCCCACGCCTGCGAACGGATCTAACACCCATCCGCCGCGGCGGGTGAAGAACTCGATATAGCGGGCCATCAACTGGGGTGGCTTGGGTGACGGATGCACGCGTCGGAGATCATGCCCATAGGACTCGGGACCGCGTGTGGGGTAATGCGTCACATCGACGGAGTTGAGGAAATGGACCCAGGCCGCGCCGCTCAGGTCGTTCAACCGATTCCGCGGGTCACGTCCCTTGGTGATGGCTTGATACTCACGTTGGGATGGAGATGGCGTCATGGGCTTCGTCTCCTCACCTCCTGTGGAAGTTCAATCTTCATCCGGGCGCTCGCGCAACATCCGCTCCAGGATCGCGCGGGCAGCCTGCGCCGCCCGCGCGCGGTGGCTGATCCGGTTCTTCTCCTCCGGGGAGAGCTCTGCCATGGTCTTTCCCCATTCCGGCAGATAGAAGACTGGGTCATAGCCGAATCCGTGGGCGCCACGCGGTGCTAGAGCGATCTCCCCCTCGCAGCGACCTTCGGCGACCTCCACACGCCCATCCGGCGTGGCTATGGCGATCACGCAGCGGAAGCGGGCCGATCGCTGCCCGGGCGGCACGTGGGCCATTCGCTGTAACAACAGCCGATAACGATCCTCGTCGCTGGCCCCAGGGCCGCCGAATCGGGCGGAACGGACACCAGGCTCGCCGTTCAAGGCGTCCACCTCGAGCCCCGAGTCATCGGCCCATGTCCACAGGCCGCTGATCCTCGCATAGGCAGTCGCTTTCTGTATGGCGTTCTCAGCGAACGTCTTCCCCGTCTCCGGGATCTCCTCCGTGATCCCCTCTGCGTCCAGGTCCGTGATCTCCAGAGGTAGATCACGCAGAAGCTGTCGATATTCCCGCAATTTCCCCGGGTTATGGGTGGCGATCAGCAATGTGCGATGGGAACGCACCGATCCTCCTGGCACGAGTTATGGGAATCTCCGGCTGATGGATAGGACAAATCGGGGCGAGCTGGCTCCTGGGACTTTACCAGCTCTGTTGGGTAAGAACGCGTCACCTGACCTTGATCGCGTCGCAAATTGACCCGGGTATTATCCTAGCATATAATCCGGTCCGCAGCAACAGGCTGTCGTTATGGATGGTGCATCCTTCTCGGGGGCGACGCATCCGTCGTCCTCTATCCCTCTGGCATCTCAACAATCTCGGGAGGACTTTCCTGGATAGGGATAGGGAATGATCTCATGAGCGAGCATCCGCTTCGTCTTTTCTCAGGTACGGCTAATCGGCCGCTGGCGGAGGAGGTGGCCAAATGCCTGGGATTGACCCTGGGTAGCTGCACGACGACCCACCTTCCTGACACGGAGATTCACGTTCAGATCAATCAGGCGGTGCGTGGCGAGGACATCTTCATCATCCAGCCGTGTTCCGCGCCGGTCAACGAGCATCTCATGGAGTTGCTCTTGTATGTGGATGCCTTCCGGCGGGCTTCGGCGCATAGCATCACGGCGGTGATCCCCTATTTCCCATACGCTCGCCAGGAACGTATGACGCGAGGCCGCGAGGCGATCAGCGCGAAGGTCGTGGCGACCATGTTGGAGGCCCTGGGGGTCAGCCGCGTGCTCTTCGTCGATGTCCATGCCCCGGCCATTCAGGGGTTCTTCAATATCCCGGTGGATCCCCTCTCCGCGGTCCCGATCCTGGCGGAGCAGTTTCAGACGGACGAGTTCCGAAACGCGGCCATCGTCGCGCCCGATGTGGGGCGGGCGAAGCTGGCTGGCAAGTACGCCGAGATCCTGGGGCTGCCGTTGGTCGTGATGCACAAACGACGGGATAGCTTCGAGTCAGCCCATGCCACACACGTCGTCGGCGACATCAAGGGCAAGATCCCCATCGTCATCGACGATCTGATCGCCAGCGGCAGCGTGTTGACGCAGTTGCCCGCCCTAGTGGAGGCTGGGGCCGAGCCGAGGATCTATTTGGCGATCACCCATCCGGTATTGTTGCCAACGGCGTTGAAGCGATTGGACGATCCGCTGATCGCGAAGTTGGTGGTGACCGATACCATTTATGTGCCGCCGGAGAAGCGGCACCCCAAATTGCAGATCGTCTCTATTGCACCGTTGCTGGCCGACGTGATCGAGCGCATCCATCACGGGCGTTCGATCAGCGCTCTATTGCGGCTCACATGAGATAAGGAGTAGAGGTCGGACTTGGACGCGTTCTGGCGCCTCGTTGGGAGCTACATAGCCCCGCTCTGGCTGCTTACCCTTCTCCTCCTCGTCGCGTTGGGGGCGGTCGTATATTGCCTATGGCGGCGTCTGTCCGCGATGGAGACGAAGTATCGGACTCTAGTGGAGGGCACCGAGGGAGGTACTCTTGAGGACGTGCTTAACCAGCATATGGAGAACGTGCGCCGCGCGGTGGAGGCAGCCACGGAGGCCCAGGATGTCGTGCGTCAGCTCGCCGAGGAGGGGCAGGCCCATTTACAGTATTGCGGTATCGTGCGGTTTAATCCGTTCTCCAATACGGGCGGCGATCAGAGTTTCTGTATCGCTCTGGCGGATGGCACGGGTCATGGCGTGGTCATCACCAGCCTGCACGCGCGAGAGGGCACGCGCATCTACGCCAAGCCCCTGGTCAGTTGGGAGTCGCCCTACCCATTGACCGATGAGGAGCGCGCGGCGATCCAACAGGCGATTCATCATCGCCAGTCTCTGGGAGGAGATATCGCTTATAGGGAATCGCCAGGATAGGCAGTTGACAGAACGCGCGTGAAAGGTTATAGTATTTAACGGAATGCGTCGAAGGAGGCTTTCGGACACTCCGGTGAAGAAAGGATGCGGCACATGCTCAACCGGGATCAAGAGTTCGAGCCGGATGCCATCGAGGTGGTGATCGGGCCCAGGGCGAGCTTCAATGGCCACCTTCGTTGTGACGGCAGCGTGCGGATCGAGGGCGTCGTCGAGGGTGGGACCATTGAGACGCCCGCGAATGTGATCATCACCCCTAGCGGCCGTGTGATGGCGGATATCTACGCGCGTACTGTCTCCGTCTCCGGGGCGTTCAAGGGCATGATCACGGCGGATCGGGTCGAGTTGCTAGATGGGGGGCGCATCTGGGGCACGGTACGGGTCGTCTCCTTCCTCCTCGACGAGGGCGGCTTCATCAGCGGCGAGTTGATCATGCAGGGCGAAGTGCCCGAGGAGCCCTTCGTCATCCCGCAGCCGGAGGAGAGTTCCATTCCTATCCTGGAGGGCGAGCGCTCGATGTGAGCGAGAAGTCCCGATAGGAGGAGCATGCGACAGGGTCTGCCGTTGAAGGGCGGGCCTTTTTGTTTCGTACACATCGGTGAGCATGATGAGGTCCTGGGGAAGCCCTGAATCTTCAGCTTACACCTCCTCGTTCATATCGGAGTAAGCAGCACAGTCCTCTCGTAGGGGCGATCGGTCGGTTGCCTTTACATTTCGTCATAGTGGGCAACGCATGTGTTGCCTCAAGAGCGAAGGGTTCAACAGCGCTAAACCCCTGCTACTTGCTGAGGCGCGTCCCGGGCAAGTCAATGCGGTGGGGTCGCTCCAGGCGAGGGAGACCACGCGGACGTCCGCCCGCCCAGTCGTAGGCAGCTGCGCTGTCGATTTTGCCACACGCTGATCACGCTGACGAGGAGAAATCCCCCCGCGTACAGGCCCAGAAAGGGCAGCGCCCACACGAGGCCGCGCATCCACGCGGCGATCATGACCACCAGCGCGTAGATGGCCAAGGAGCTCTCTACCAAGATGTCGGACGAGAGGCTGAGCGCATAGGGCTTATCCGCCCAGTGATCCTCGCGTCGTTCCACCCGGAACTTGGGGGTGCGGCGGAATTCGCCCTCGCGATCCAGGAGGCCCTCGATGACGGCGCGCGTGTTGTTAGGCGCGATGCCGGCCCCCAGCAGGAGCACCAACGGCACGTAGAGGGCTCGGCGCCACCAGGCCATGCCCTGGGGAGCGCCCCGGTAGAGCACGAACTGTGAGACGGCGAAGATCAGCGGGGGGCCAAGGCTGGCCAGGCTGAGGGGGGCCAACGGCAGGCGTACGGGCCACCCCCACCAGATCAGGGGCAGGCTCAGCAGCAGCACCACGAGCATCAGGGGATGGGATAGATAGCCGCTCAAGTGGATCAGACCCTGGAGCCGTGTCTGTAACGGGACCTCGCTGTGCCAGACCGCGCTGGCCAGACGCCGCAGACACTGGGCGGAGCCTTTCGCCCATCGGAACTGTTGCCGCTTAAACGCGGCTAACTGCGGGGGAATCTCCGCAGGTGCCACCACATCGGGCAGGTAGAGCGCCCGCCATCCGGCCAGTTGGGCTCGATAGCTCAGATCCAGATCCTCCGTCAGCGTGTCCCCCCGCCAACCACCCGCGTCCTCAATACAGGCGCGTCGCCAGAGGCCGGCCGTCCCATTGAAGTTGATGAAGTAGCCTGATCGTTGACGTGCCGTGTGCTCAATGGCGAAATGAGCGTCGAGGAGGATGGCCTGAGCCATCGTGAGGGGAGAATAGGTCGCGTTGATATGGCCCCAGCGGGTCTGGACGAAACCGGCGTCAGGATGGGCGACGAGGTGAGGTACCGTGCGGCGCAGCCAATCACGCGGGGGGACGAAGTCGGCGTCGAACACGGCGATAAACTCGCCCTTGGCCCTCGCCAGCCCATGGCTTAGAGCCCCGGCTTTATAGCCGATCCGCCGATCGCGATGGATGAGCTCGATGTCCAGGCCCTGGCGTCGATATTGGCTGACCAATGCCCGTAACAGCAGGCTGGTCTCATCGGTCGAATCATCGAGCACCTGGATCTGAAGCCTGTCTCGGGGATAATCCAGCGCAGCGACGGCATCGATCAGGCGTTCGACCACGTGGAGCTCATTGAAGATGGGGAGTTGGACGGTGACGTAAGGGTAATTCGTCAGGGGAGGGGGGGTCGGCCGCATACGGCGAGTTCGCCAGTAGCGGAAAGTTAACCACAGGCTGTTGCCCCCGTATATGGTCAACCAGACCGCTGCGATCAGGTACAATGCGACGATTATCCACACGGGCTTCGGACCTCCTATAACGCACAAGGAACAAGTATATCGGCAATGACAGGAACGCACAAGTCCACGCAAGCGGTGATGATCCGCAGCTCACCGCGGAGACGCAGAGGGCGCAGAGGAGGAAGAAAAAAATCGAGAGGAGATCTCTGTGCCCTCGGCATCTCCATGGTATGAAAGAGCATGGTTAAGCACGTATGCAGCACCTACGGGTAATCACCGCCGCCAGGCACCCACCAGGGATCTTCCTGCGACATGACGCCCGTGAGGTGGCCAGCACCTCCGAGGTGCTGGTCACTTTTGTGACGCCCGGTTTGACATGAAGAGGCGATGCGATTATGATCGCCGACAAGTTTATCTCCGGGAGGTCGGATCGTGTCGGCTGTTCTAAACCTCATGGCCTGGCGTGAGATCCTAACCCGGATCTTTGAGGGCTTTGATCGCCAGGAGGACATCAGCCCCTCGTGGCTGGTGAACCCGGGTACGGGGCGCCGCCTAAAGCTGGACGTCCTGTATCCGGAGATAGGGATCGCGATCCGGTTCGTGGGATTACGAGGCAAGGGATGGAGGGCTCCGAGCGATTGGGAGCTCCTGGAGGAGGAGCATCGTGATCGCGTCCGGGAGGAACTGTGTCGGCTTCACGGCGTGGCCCTCGTGCGCATACCGGTGGTGAGCGACCAGCCGGGTGAGCCGCTGCGCGCGTTAAGCACGGAGCTGGGGCGGGCCCTCCGTCGGATCTCCCAAGAGAAGCGCAGGCGAGCGGAGCGTCGTCAGCTCACGATGAAGCTGACGGAGGCTCGTCGCCGTTGTGAGGAGATCATCCGGCGTGTGCGAAAGCCGGAGGACCTGGCCTTGTATGCGGAGTTGTGGCGCGATCGCGAGGCGGCCATCGTGGCCGCGTTGAAGGCGGAGCCAGCACGTCCTCGCCGCGGTAGACGGCGGGCGCCGCGCTACGCGGCGGGGATGCATGTCACCCACACGACCTTCGGCCCCGGAGAAGTTGTGGCCGTCTCGGCAGACGGCGATGACGCCCGTATCGTCGTGCGGTTCACCTCTGGCGATGAGCGGACGTTCCTGGCCAGCCTGGTCGCAGACAAGCTCTTGCCGGAGTGAGGAACCCGTGCCTTACCGTAGAGCCGCAGAGAACGCAGAAGAGAAATAATAAAGGAGTAGGAATCTGCGCCTTCGGCGTTTCTGCGGTAAGAAAGGGAGAGCCCATGGGTAGCCGAAGGCGGACCCTTCAGCTACCCATGGTGATGGAGGAGGGGTTGGCTATAGAGGAGATCCCCGCGAGACCGCTTTTGACCTTTTCAAATTCCGCCTCGATCTGCTGCACCTTCTCCTCGATCCCCTCCCATATACCGTCACGCCCCATGGACTCCAGTTCCTGACATAGCTCTGAGAGACGTGTGGCGCCGAAGAGGGCGCTATTGGATTTCAGCGTATGGGCGGCCTGCTCGATGGCACGAGCCTCCCTGGCTGCGAGAGCCTCGTGGATCTGGGTGAAGAGCCTCGGGGCCTCCTGGATGTAGCTCTCGATCAGATCGTCCAACACGTCGTCGCCCATCGTCTCTCGAAATTGCTCCAAGGCTGTGGCATCGATGGCGGATCCGTTCGCTCGCGACGCGGCTGACGCTTCGGACTTGTGCGCACTTTGATGGTGGGAGGATAGGGGCCTGTCCGCGCGGGGTTGACAACGGCTGAGCGCGGCGGCCAGCTCCTCCACGCGGACGGGCTTGCTGATATAGTCATCCATCCCGGCGGCCAGACATCGTTCTTTATCCTCCCGCAGCGCGTGAGCCGTCATGGCGATAATCCGGGGGCGTTGTTCCTCAGGCCATAGCTCGCGAATGCGGCGGGTGGTCTCCAGGCCGTCCATCTCCGGCATCTGCACATCCATCAGGACGACGTCGTAGGGCTGTCGTTGCAACGCCTGTAGGACCTCAAGGCCGTTCGCAGCCACGTCGGCGCGGTACCCCATGCGTTCCAGGATACGCAGGGCGACCTTTTGGTTGATGAGGTTATCTTCAGCGAGGAGGATGCGCAGCGGATGGCGTTGCGCCAGGGTAGGATCGATGTGGGGGCGTTGGGTAGGCTCCTCAGCAGGGATAGTACGATTCGCGAGGATGCTGACCAGGACGTTATAAAGCTGGGATGGCTTGATGGGCTTGGTGAGAAAGGCGGCGAATTCCACATCGACGTCACCTTTCTCAATCTGGCCCAGTGAGGTCAGGATAACCAGGGGCAAAGAGTTAGCGCTGCGCTGCTTACGGATCTCAGCGGCGAGCGTGAGCCCGTCCATCTCGGGCATCCGCATGTCGAGGAGAGCGATGTCGAACCGCTCCCCATGGCGGATCCAATTGAGGGCCTCGACGCCGGAGCCCGTGGCCTTCGGGATCATGCCCCACGCCTTGGTCTGGCGAGTGAGGATGAAACGGTTGGTCTCGTTGTCATCCACGATGAGCACGCGCTTCCCGGCGAGCATCGGTTGAGTGGATTGGAGATAGCTTTGGACATGATCTGATGCGGCTTGAGCTCGGATCGTGAAGTGGAAGGTGGACCCGCGGCCGACCTCGCTTTCCGCCCAGATCGAGCCGCCCATCATCTCGGTCAGGCGCTTGCAGATGACGAGGCCCAGGCCGGTGCCGCCGTATTTTCTCGTCATGGAGGCATCGACCTGAGTGAAAGGCTGGAAGAGGCGGTCCATGCGTTCCTTGGGAATCCCTATCCCCGTGTCCCTGACGGCGAAGTGGATCTGATAGTAGCCATCACCCAGCGGTTGGCTGGTAACGGAGACGACGACCTCCCCCTTCTCCGTGAACTTCACCGCGTTGGAGAGGAGGTTGACGAGGATCTGGCGCAGGCGTGTGATGTCACCGATGAGGATCTGGGGGGTGCCGTTGGCGATGAAGTAAGCCAGTTCCAGCCCCTTTTCAGCCGCTTTGGGGGCGACCAGGTCGAGGGCTTCCTCGATGCAGGTGCGCAGGTCAAAGGGATGGGTCTCCAGCTCCAACTTGCCGGCCTCGATCTTGGAGAAGTCTAGGATATCGTTGATGAGGGCGAGCAGCGTGTCGCTGCTGGTGCGGATGGTCTCCACGAATTCCTTCTGCTCGGGATCGAGCTTGGTGTCGAGGAGCAGGCTGGTCATGCCGATGATCGCGTTGAGGGGAGTCCGGATCTCATGGCTCATGTTGGCGAGGAATTCGGATTTGGCGCGGGTGGCCGCTTCGGCCGCCTCCTTCGCTCGCTTAAGTTCCTCCTCGGCCTCTTTACGTTCTGTGATATCTTTGTTGATGCCGACGATCCCGATGATGTTCCCATCCCGATCACGCAGAGGCACTTTGGTGATCAAAAGCCATTTAGGCGTCTCTCCGACCATTGTTTGGCTCTCGTAATTAATGATGGGGCGGCCAGTTTGCAGGATCTCCTGGTCGCTGGCATGGCACTGGGCTGCTTCATTTGGAGGGAGAAGATCAAAGCATGTTTTTCCAATGATCGCCTCGGGGCTTTCTACTTGCAGGAACTTCACTAACGCTTCGTTCGCGATGAGGAAATGTCCCTCGCAGTCCTTGACGTAGATATGGTCTGGTACGTTGTCAATCACCGTGCGTAACAGGTTGCGTTCTTCCGCGAGCTCACGGGCGGTCCGCTGGGTTTCTCTCAATAGCCGGGCGTTCTCTAGGGCCGCAGCGGCTTGATCCATGAACGCGGCTAGCGTTTGTACTTCCTCTTCGCTGATCTGGCCTTTAGATCGTTTGTCATAGCCAAGCTCAATTACGCCGATAACTCGATCCCGGATCTTGATGGGCATGAAGATCCGCAAGAGGCGCTCATGCCCGAACTTGTCCCAGATCACTCGGTTGAAACGATCGTCCCATTCAGCAATGATCTCAGTGCGGCCCGTGCGGTAGATATCGGCCAAGATATCGGAGTGGTCCAAAGGATATCGACTGAGGTGAATCCATTCTGGGAAGACGTCATATACCCCCTCCCAGATGCCGTGACGGGTTTCGATCACGCCAGCTTCCTCATCTACAATGGAGATGAGGAGGTATTCGCATCCCATTGCCGTGTAAACGGCTTTCAGGATGGCGCGCAGGATATCCTCTTCGTCGAGCGAGGAGGTAAGAGCTTGACTGGCTTCAAACAGGGCTCTCATGCGTTGTGCGGACGCGCGTACCTCGGCGAGCAGTTTGATGTTCTCGATCGCGCTGGCCGCCTGGTTGGCCAGTATGTGAAGCAAAGACTTTTCTGGCTCGGTGAAAGGTCGAGGATGAGAACGCGCGGCGTACATGAGCCCCAGAAATTCATCGTCGAGATGGACCGGGACGTAGATCGCGGAGGCCATCTGGGATAGCGAGTCCAGGGGATGTACGACGTGGGTCGCATCGCCGCGCTGCCAGCATAGGGGGTCTCCGCTCGCGATGGCTCGCTCGAGATCTCGGCCCAGGTCGGCCGGGGGGATATCCTCCAGGCGGGAGAGGGGAATGCCTCGTGTCGTCTCCGGATGCAGGAGCCCCGTTTCTGGCTCGAAGAGGTAGAAGATGGCGACACCTTCCCCCAACAGATGCATGGCCGTATCCAGGGCTACCTCGGTGACCTGGTGGAGATCACCCAGCCGGGCGGGGATGACGGGAATTTCATATGGAGGCGATTCGGTAATTTGATTCATATCTATAACCTCTTTGACTGACCATACGCTTCTGCTGCAGAGCCGAGCCTGGAGGCTGATCTCACCACGAAAAGCGTGGAGTCCGCAGCGATCTCTTAACTGTAAGGTGGCTCTTGCTGAGCACCTTGTCCGGGGTATCGGATAGGATACCCATCGCTGGGGGATACACCGGTACGAAACGGACACGCGGGTAAGTATCCGAGCCTAGCACGGGGATGACCCCCCTTGTGTCCCGATGAGCCATCCCGTGACATTGAAAGCGGGAAGGTTCCATAACTATTTGTACCATGTATGAGCCAACGAGGGTATAGGGCAAAGGGGCCAAGCGTAGAAGACCAAGCGCCCTGCATATCGTGCAGGGCGCTCGGGACTATCGTAGAGCGCACAATTGTGCGCCCTTATATTCATCAGAGGGGCAACGCATGCGTTGCCCCTACGTTTTTGTCATGTATGCCAATATGACCGTCTCGATTTATGGTGCGGCGGCGAAGGTCAGGAATTTGTTGGGCCACGCCCATCCCGGTTGATCCGGATAGGCGTAGAAGAGGTTGAAGTTATGGCGGATGGCCGCGTCGCTGACCCAGAGGTCCAGCACGTAGCAGCATTCCACGAACGAAGCTCCCAGATCGTTCATGTCGATGTCCCGCAGGTACTGTAACCCCGTGGACTGCGTGCCCTGCTGGTCTAGGTTCGTGGCGTAGGGCGCTCCATCCCAGTATTGATGCCATGTGGACGAGCTGGGGTAGTACGCCGAGGCGGGCGGATTGCCGCCGCGGAGCCGCAGCCGATATCCCAGGAAGTAGTCGTCGTGGAATTCGCCGAAGACCTGCAGCACATGAGTGCCGGCTGACGCACCGCCGCACGGTTCTACCACCGTGCCCTCGGGTGTGCGCAGCTCGAGTTTGTTGATCTTAGGAGCCGTGTTGTCCAGCTGCACGTGGTGATCCACCGGCTCGCGGAAGACGGGGCCACTTGGCGTCGTACGCCATTCCAGCCAGATCACGTAGTGGCCATCTTTGTCCAACACGTTAGGATCGTTCAGCGTGTCCCACACGGCCAGCACCAATCCGCTATTTGGGCAACCAGTGGCGCCTGTGCGTAAGGCGCGATAGGTGGCCGCATCGAACCAGCCATCGGGATCTGAGTCAAAGGTGCCGGTAGGTTGGCAGTAAGGCGGCGTGGCGTACCACTCCCACGTACGCCAGTGGGTCTGGATGCCGTGTGCCGTGCCGGGCGTCGGGACTGGATCGCTCGCCTCCCGGAAGGCCACCCGGAACTCCACGATGTCGTCAGAGAGGTAGCCGTCGATGGGGATATACCAGCCGAAGGGGCGGCGCGGCGGCGTGGGAGTGCCCGATGAGAGCCCCTGCCAATATAGGCCTGTGCCGCCACTGCCGATGGGCACGAACCCGCCATCGATGTCCCACACGGAGCGGTTACCGATCAGCGTGATCATCGGCTCGGGCTCTTCCAACGGCTGGGCGGCGGTGAGCGCGTCCAATCCCAGGAAGTCCGCGGCTGGGGCGAAGCCACTGATGAGGGATGCGTTCGTCGCTTGAATTCCATCCCCGAATTTGAGGACGTCGCCATCGGTGAAGCTGAACTCCTCCGATTCATACAGGATCTCGGTGGAGAAGACCAGCGCGGAGAGGACCTCATCCAATTTCCCTATGCGAGATGTAGCGACGGCATCCAGGCCGAAGTCCACACCGCGCGAGGGCAGTCCGGCCGGCACCGAAGACGGCAGTAGAACGTCATTACCGGCGACGACGGTACCTGTGGCCGCGGAGAGCAGATCGCCATCCAGGATAGAGGTCGCCCCTGGGCGCCACGCCGTCCCTTCGATAGAGAATAGGATATCGATCTCGTATCGGCTCAGAAGCTGCTTGAGCAGCCCAGGATTTTCCAGGAAGGCCTCTCTCGACATGTTCGCGATGGCGTCCATGAACCGTAAGATGCCCTCCGGGGTGCCCAGGAATTGCACGGCGTCGAGGCCGATGTCATAGGTGATGCCGAAGGGAGCGACCAGAGCGACGTTAGGGATAACGAAGCCGGGGGTGAAGAGTAGGTCGCCCGCGGTGAATCGCCCTTCTGGGTCGTCCAATTCAGTGGAGAAAGCGACGATGCGGTCGGTGATGTCTAAGATGTCCAGCGCGTCCAACCCCAAATCCGGCGGACGAGCGGTTGCATAGAAGGCGGCTAACAGGTCGGCGTTGCGGGCGCATACATCGCCGCTGGAGCTGAGGACGTCGCCGTCGGAGATGTACGGATTGCCATCATATGGCTCCCCCTCCCGCATCATGAAGTCTTCCTCTGTGGAGAAAGCGCCCATACGACAAGCGTCCAATGGGTAGTTGGTGCCTTGCGCGATCGCGGGCATCGCAGGCATTAAGACGGCCAGGAACGCCACGATGAGTAACCAACAGACTTTTCTGTTCATTTTTTTGACTCCTTATCATGCAGCGGGAAGTAGAGATCGCGTTGCATCCTGGAGATCATTGGTCACCTCCCGCGATACCTCTAAAGAACCGGAGAATCCAGGGCAGGAAGACGTTGAATCCTGGAGGCTCGGCGTGCATGTAAAGTGCATCAACGCCCAGGAAGCGGGCTCTCGGCTCGAAGGGTGCCACCAGATCGCTGTGATGGATCTCCACCCCGTCTCCGAAGCGCAGGATATCACCATCGTTGAAGGCCGGCTCTTTGCGATAGAGGATCTCGGTGGAGAAACGCATGAGGAAACGATCGCCGCGTCGCGTGGTGGTCACAGCGTCGAGCCCAAAGTCCACGCCGCGATTAGGGAGGTCAGCTGGAACTGTCGCCGGGAGCAGGGTGGCCTGATTCACCACCACCGTGCCCGTGCGCGCCGAAAGCAGGTAGCCGTCCAGGATCTGGGTTGTGGCGGCACTCAGCTCCGTGCCCTCGGTGGAGAACCAGATGTCGATGTTATACCGTTGCAGGCGCTCGACCAGCTGACCATTGAGCCAGAAGGAGGGTTCTCGCTGGGCAGCATCCAGAGCAAAGGCGATGATCTTCTCTTCAGCGCCGATGAAGTGAACGGCATCCAGCCCCAGATCGCGGCCCACCTGAAAGAGGGAGAGAAGCGCGACATTGGGGATGATGGCTCCGTTGGTGATAAGCAAGTCCCCTGCTTTGAAGCGCCCTCGCGGGTCATCCAGTTCCGTGGAGAAGGCCACGAGCTCTCGTTGCACGTCGAGGACGTCTGCCGCGTCTAAACCCAGATCATCGGCGATGTCCCAAGCGCTCAGGAGCTCTCGATTACGGGCGCATACGGTGTGATAGCGGTTGAGCAGATCGCCATCGGAGATAATGGGATTGCCGTCAGCAGGGACAGGACCTGCGGTTAGAAAATCCTCCTCCGTGGAATAGGCGAAATCTTTACAGGCGTCGAGGGAACTCAGACTCTCCCCGTTCACCGGCGTCGTCACCATCAGCAGAAGCAGGATGAGGATGAGCGCGGCGGCGAGCGGGATGTACAATGGACGCACAAGAACCTCCTTTCATTTGGCGGTGAGAGACAAGAGGTACAAAAGCCAGAGGTGATCATCAAGATACCTCTAGCTGGCCCTTTGTTTCTCGCCTGACCTGTAAGTAGATTGGGTAGGCCGTTAGAGCAAGAGAGGTGTAGAAGAGGGCTGGATGAGGGAAGTATAACGGCCAGGGCGTTTATCGTTCGTCAAATTGGAGAAACAGCCCAACATATTATAGCACATTTTTGTGACCTGCGATCTGATAATGAACAAACTGTCAGAAACTTACTTGGTCGGAAAATAGAGGGATGGCTGGTAGATGTGCCTTTTGATCACGCCCGCCATGAGCCCCTGGCGCGCGGGGGTTCTGACTTGCCCTAAGTGACCGTTCAGCGTACACTTCTCGATGACCGACGCAAGTCGGTGGCCTCCCTTTATGATGTTGGTGAGCTCACAAGAGGTCGTTTGCGGCTCGACGCCGCATAAATGACGGCGCCTGGGAGCCTTTTCCCAGGCGGTGCGATTTATCCGCCGCCGAGTGCACGTCGGCAGAAGCATCAACGCACATGAAGGAGACCATCCGCAAGTCGGTCCTCACGATATAGGCCTCGGTCCATAGCGCGAATATCAGGAGTGCCTCGTGTCCCCCCAGATCAGCCTGACGCTGACCATCGTTATCGTCGCAGTAGTGCTCTTCGCTACGGAGAAAGTGCGCGTGGATGTGGTGGCCTTGCTGGTTCTCCTCGCCCTGGTGCTTACCGGCCTGGTCAGCGTGCAGGAGGCGTTCGCCGGCTTTGCCAATCCGGCCGTTATCACTGTGTGGGCCGTTTACATCGTGTCTGGGGGGCTGTTTAAAACAGGCGTGGCCGAGATCCTTGGCCAGCGCATCATCCGCTTGGCTGGCACTAGTGAGCCGTGGCTCATCGTCGTGATCATGTTGGCTTGTGGCGTGATGTCCGCTTTCATGAACAACATCGGTGCCACGGCGGTGTTATTGCCAGCAGTCGTTGGTATCTCCCGCCGAGCAGGCGTACCTCTATCTCGGCTCCTCATCCCGCTCTCTTTCTCTTCGCTTCTGGGGGGGAACATGACCCTCATTGGTACTCCTCCCAACGTCCTGGCAGCCAGTATCCTGGCCGAGCGCGGGCTCCCTCCCTTCAAGTTCTTCGACTTCACCCCCATGGGTCTGATCGTCTTCGGGACGGGTATCCTGTACATGGTGTTCATCGGCCGTCGTCTCCTCCCGGTGCGGGAATCCATCGACCTCCAGCAGGCGACCTCTCAGCTACGGAAGTACATGAGCGAAGTGCGGGTTTCCCCCAACAGCCCGCTGGTCGGTCGTACATTGGCTGAATCCAGATTAGGATCAGAGTATAATCTGACCGTCCTCGCCATCATCCATGATGACCAGGTGCTCATGCCCCCGCGCCTTGAGACGCGTTTTCAGCCTAACGATCTCTTGATGGTAACAGGGGCCGCGGCGGACCTCTTGCGGGCCAAGGAGACGCTCGGCTTGGTGATCGAGGCGGAGCAGTTGATTGGGCTGACGGAAATAGAATCCGGTGAAAGCTGTATTGTGGAGGCCACGCTGGCACCTCGCTCTCGCATCGCGGGGCGCACCCTGCGCGAGATCCGGTTTCGAGATCGGTATGGGTTCACCGCGTTGGCGATTTGGCGCCACGGCGAGGTCATCACCCAGCGGTTGCGTGACGTACGATTGCGCTTTGGCGATACCTTGTTGTTACAGGGGCCGCGTCGCCGGCTGCCCGTTCTCCGGGAGACGAACGAGTTTCTGATATTAGAGCCGGTGCAGTTGGCGCCGCAGCGACGAGACAAGGCTCCCCTCGCCGTGGGGATCATGGGACTGGTCCTGGCGTTGACCTCTCTAGCTGGCCTTCATATCTCCGTAGCGATGGTCATCGGGGCCGTGTTAATGGTCCTGACCGGGTGTCTGACCATGGATGAGGGCTACGAGAGCATCGAGTGGCGTAGCGTCTTCCTAATCGCCGGTATGTTGCCGTTGGGCACCGCCATGGAGGCGACGGGCACGGCGCAGTTTCTGGCTGATTTGCTGATCAATGGACTTGGGCGTCTAGGGCCTGTAGGGCTTTTGATGGGCGTCTACGTGCTCGCGGCGTTGACCACGGAGATGATGTCAAACGCGGCAGCCACCGTCCTCATCGCGCCCATCGCCATTGACCTCGCCCTGGGGATCGGGGCCAGCCCCCATCCCTTTGTCCTCGCCACGGTCATCGGCGCCTCCACAAGCTTTCTGACCCC
>DUEN01000029.1 GCA_011176545.1 Caldilineae bacterium
ACGGCCTCTTTTAGGATACGCTCGCCAATCCGCGGCTTCAATGTGTCCTTCATGACCAAATCGACCGGCACACCCAATGCATCACTGAGGAAGTGCTCAAGCCGAAGGAGTTTGAACAAACTAGGTGTCTCGCGAAAAGTGACCAATACATCTAAGTCGCTATCAGGACGTTCCTCCCCGCGGACATATGATCCAAATAAAGCGATAGACTCTACCTGATAGCGATCAACAAGGATAGGTGTCAACTCCCGAATCTTACGTTGCAACTCGCTCACAGAAATCGACTTTCTCATCAGCTACCTTCCTCCATCTGCCTAACCATAACAGCAGGTCTCTCACGTGACTCTGCCACTCACAAGCGAAGGCGAACGATTCGGGGTACGTTATCCTCTTCAAATTGGACTTTGTACAAAATAGGGTTTGGGCGAATGATCTCTCTTGCCATGCCAATATGCCCCAGATCGCGCTTTTGGTCAACATTCGGTCAAAGGCACCTAGAAGCGCCGATCATCTCTTGCTCTATTCAGCCTGATACGGCGTGACGGTGATCTCCCCTAACGTGACGAGGTCCCCCCCGGTGGAAACGGGCAAGCGCTTTCCCGTGCCGGGATCATACACCCCCAAGACCAGTGTATATCTCCCCGACGGGAGATCATTCGGTAACGCGACGCCCAGATGATCCTCCACCGGCTCCCCTGGCAGCCATCTAGAGGTCGGCCGATAGCCTCCCACCGGCGGCGAATCCTGTTGGGCACGCAGCCGCCCCTGCTTATCCAGCAACTGAGCGGATACCACGTAATCGACCGTTAGCGGCCGCAGCGCGACCCATCCCAGGGAGACCCGTATCCCTCCGCCCGGCCGGATCTCCACAGGCCCCATGGCCGCCCCGGCCAGCACGATCTGATCGCCGAAGGAGATATCGGCCGCCGGCGAGGGCGTCATCCCTGCGATCGGGGTCAGAAACCGCACCAATCGGAAGTCGCCGAACCATTCATCACTGGCCTTGTACGCCCGCTCGGCCAGCCATCGCTCGATGCCGTTGCTGGGATCGGCCGGCTGCAACCCGCCCGTGATGAACCAGACGTTCCGAGGACGGCTCAACAGGCGCGAGAGCACCTGGATCGTCTCCGCGTGCGGCGACTCCTCCTGGGCGTACCCGTAGATGGGGAGACGGCCGCGATAGTGGGCCATGGGCACATGGTAGTGGTAGGGAGCCACGGTCACGATCACGTCGTCTGGCCGGGCCCGGGCCTGGATGACCTCCAGCGCGGCCAGATACCCCTCGCCCGGCCGCCCGAAACGCGGATCGTGCGATGCCTCCGCCAGAGTGTATCCCCCCCAGAGCAAGAACATCCCCGTCAGCAGCAGGAGGAGCCGCCCTGTATCGGCGCCACGCAGGGATCGCCATAGTGCAAGCCCTGCCAGCGCGAGCACGATCACCCCGCCGATGGGCACGCCCCACACGATCGCGTCCGGCCGCAGCCAGAAGAGATCGGCAGAGCCGCGTAGATCGCGGAGGAGCAACCGTACCTGTCCCAGGATCGGCGAATGCAGGGGGTTATATAACGCCGGCGGTCCATATCGCAGTGGGTCATTCCAATCGGTAGGGTAGATATCGCGCAGCTCGATCTCGTATTGAGCGTAGTTAGCGACCACAGCCAGCACCTGCACGAACACGGAGAGGCCGATGAGCGTCATAAACGCCCACCTGTTCCACAGCCTCATCTCGCCGGCGAGGAGCCGCCGCCACCACGGCGCCAGCGTCATCGCCAGGAACGGGCATAGCGGCACCAAAAAGCGCGGCCCCCAGGCGAAGCCGCCCCACCACATCCACCACAGGCTGTACAGGATCACGACGATGAGGGTGATCCCAGCCACCAGGGCCGCCTCACCGGGATGTTCCCGCCGGAACGCCCGCCAGGCCAACACGGCCCCCATCGTCAGCGGCACATACCAGAACAGGCCTCGATATGGGCTGAGCAGCAATCCCCACAGTCCCTGCCACAACGGCGTCGTCCACCCCTCCCCGGCTTCGAAGTGATACCCGGTCTCGAAGGGATCGCCGAAGCGTGCCCAGTTATAGGCGAGGAGCGCCATCCCGACGACCGCCAGCGGGGCCAGGAAGGCGATGACGGACTCACGATCCGGACGCCGCCATGAGCGTCCGCCCTGCCACAGCGCATAAGCGATGAACACCGGCAGAAGCAAGGCATGCGCGGTGACCGTCGCCACCATCCCGGCCAGCGCCAGGCCCGCCGCGAACGCCCAGCGCGGCCGGGGCTCCTCGCGCCAGCGAGTCAGCGCGTACCCCGCCCCCACCAGACACAGCGCCGACGTCGGCTCGCCGAAGTAGTGGGTGGCGTAAGGCCAGGCCAGCGTCCCCAATCCGAAGCTCAAAGCCACGGCGATCGCCACGCGGCGATCATGCCTCAGGCGACGCGCCCAGCGCGCGAGCAGCAACGCGGTGATGGCCGTCACCAGGGCGTTGTAAAGCAGCGTGGCCTGGATCAGCCCCACACCGGGGATGGCCCACGCGAGCAGATACAACGGCACGGCCAGGAAGGCAGGCGCCGGCCCCTTCTTGGAGTAGACATCCCCTGTCGGCCCGAACGCGCCCAACACCTCCCCTGGCGAGTTCACCCACTGCATCCAGGCGATGGCGTTGGTGTCGAGCGCGCCGCGCTTGGCCACGCTCTCGGTCAATGCGAAGAGGGAAACCTCATCGACGATGTGGAAGCCACCGGAGCTGCTGAGAAAGTACAAGGTAAAAAGGAGGATAAACAGGGGCAAGCCCAGGCCACGACGATATCGGGACGCCTGTCTCATCATGACCCGGCCTCCACCCTTACCGGCTCCAGCAGGACCCGATCACCGATGGGCTCACCGGCCGCGTTCACCACCGGCAGGCGTACGCCGGTGGCCGGATCATACATCCCCACCTCAACGGGATATCGGCCCAGTGGCAGATCCGCGCTCACGGGAACGTGATAGGTGTCCACCAGCACCTCGCCGGGCAGCCAACCCGTGGTGGGATAGGCGCCGTCGCCGGGGACGTGATCCACCTGTCCCCGTACCCGATTCTCACTATCCAGCAGGTGGACAAAGGCGGTCAGCGGCACCTCCGATGGCCCGATCGCCCGCCAGTAGAGGGTGATCGACAACACGCCGCCAGGCGCGACGGGCTCCACCACATCGTATCCCAGCAACTCAGCCACATCGCCGAGCCGGGCGCCCACCCGGTGTTGCATAGGCGGCACGTCGAAGCGGCGCGGGCGGCCTGCCACCTCCAATGTACCCAACGTCGTCTCCCCCATGACACGACCATCGGCTCCCACCAGCGTCAGATGGATGGTATACTCTCCGGCGGGCATCTCCGGATCCAGCCGCCACGGGTGGGTATCCCGCACAACCTCGCCCGCCGCCCATTGAGAGAAGGGGTAATCGCCGTCCACCGGCGCCGAACGGCGGACGCTCCATTCCTCGCCGTCTGCACTACGCAAGGCCAGCCGCACCGCCTCCGCGGCGGGTGCGGCTACCTCCGCCCGCCAATAGAGGCGCACCAGAAGGATCGCCCCAGGGGGAACCGACTCCTTCGGTATGTCGGCCCCCAGCAGTGTGACATCCCCCCAACGTATCGGCTCCACGGTCGCGCTCCCCAGGCGATCGACGAGAGGCGGCGTTAAGGGCCTCACGACCTCCACCGTCCCCAGCGTGGCATCGGTGCCCTGAGGCGCGCCGGCTGCATCCAGTCGATCCAGCCGTCGCCCGGTCTCAGGATCGTACACCGCCACCTTCAGCGTATAGACTCCGGGCGGGCTGCCAACGGCCAACGGCACCGCGTAGACGTTTAAGGCCGTCTCGCCGTCCTCCCAATACGGCACGCTCAGGTGACGATCATTCAACAGGGGCCGATCGTCCTGTCCCACCCGCTGGCCGAAGCGATCCTCCAGATACAGGGAAACTTTATACGGCCGATCCACGGGGGCCACACGCTCCCACGCCAACACGGCCCAGGCGATCTTATCGGCGGGGACCACGCGGCGCCGGGTTTCCTCAACTGTGCTGGTGGGACCGGCCCCACGCCCGCCGAAGGCCATCGCAGTCAGCTTGATCGGTCCAAAGCGCACGTCCGCCGGCTCCAGCTCCGGCGCCAGCTCAAACCGCCCGCCCGGCGGTAGCCGATAGATATCCACCTGATATCCGCGGAAAGCCTTCTCGCCCTCCCAATATCCGAACTTACGCAGCAGGAACGACACCACGCCTCGCGGGTCCGTATCGGACTTGAACCAACGCACCCAGAAGAGACGCTCGCGGCCCCGACACAGCTCGGTGAGGCGCTGGGCGACGGTGTGCACGTCCACGAACAGGTAGCGCGCCGGGGCCAGGTCCGCCGGTTCCGGGGGCGGAGCTCCCAGCCGGGCATACCGTGGATAGTAGAACCCCAGAGGGTAGGGTACGTCGATGAGGATCAGGTCCTTCGGGGTAGCCGCCTCCATGAGCCAGGCGGCGAGGCCCGCTGTGTCCTCACGAAAGTATCGCTCGTCGAACTGGTCGGCACGCACGGCCGGCACGACCATGACCGCCAATGCCAGCGCGGCGATGAGGCCGGCTGGCCGCCACAGACGCCACCAGCCCGCCAGAGCGATCCCCACCAGAGCGTACAGCGCGGGTGTCACGAAGCTGATATATCGCGGGTGAAAGGTCGCCCGATCCAACAGGATAACGTAATACAGCGTCAGCCCGGCCACAAGCCAGATGATCAGGAACAGGAGTCCCCACAGGTCAAGGGCGCCTTTGCCCCGTCGGGCATACCAGGCCGCGAGCGCCAGGCCGAGCAATCCGCCCACGGCCACGCCCCACAGCCACGGCATGCTCTCGCCCAGCGCCAGAGCCGGTCCCACGAGATAGAAGCGCCAGCAGGACAACAGGTACTCGCCCAGGGTAGGCACGGTCAGGTTGGGGTTGCGATAGGTCGGGATCTGTCGCAGGGCGATCGGCACCTGTGGCAGGAAAAGGGCGATCATCCCCAGGCCGGAGAGGAAGGCACGGCCGAGGAGGCGCCTGCCCGGCCGCCAGGAGGCACGCAACGCCCGCAACGCGATCCACACTTGCCAGGGCGCCAGCACGAACACGGCGGAGTAATGGGTGAGCACGCTCCCGGCCGCCAGAACGGCATAACCTGCCCACCAAGGGATGGCCCCCCGTCCGTCCCGCGCCCTCTCCAGGTCCATCGCCCGCAGCAGACAGTACGCCGCGCCCAACAGCCAGACGAACGTCACCGTATACATGCGCGCTTCCTGGGCCTCGGACAGGAAGAAGGGGGCCAGGGCTCCGGCGCCCAGGGCCAGCACAGCCGTCGTCTTCCCACCGATCCGTCGCCCTATGGCGTACAACAGCGGGCCGCTCAACAGGCCAAAGAAGGCCGACAGTGAGCGCACGGCGAACTCGGACCGCCCCAACGCGCGCATCCAGAGGTGCAGGAGGTAGAAGTAGATCGGGGGATGGATGTCCAGCTCGGGCGATCCGGCGATGGCGATCAGAGGGCGGCTGGCCACGTCGATGTTGCGACCCTCGTCCCACCAGATGTTCTGCACGTCGATGCGGTACAGACGCAGCGCGAACCCGGCCCACAAGAACAGGATGATCAGAGCCCAGTGCCGCCTGAGTGGAGATAAAGAGCGCATCTCGCCCGATTGCTTAAGCCCTCGCATAGGCAGCTCTCTTCACTCAGTGACCTCCTCCCAATCCAACAGCTCGTTCAGCACACTCTGCAATTGGGCTAAGATCTCGTGCAAATCCTCGATGATCTGCTCTGCCAACATATCCGGCTCTGGAAGCCGGTTGTTCCAAGTAGTCGCCGTAGGAGACATCGTCGTCCCGCAGGACGTTGCAGTAGTTCCAGACGCGCTGGACGATGGTAGATGTGTTGGATGTGGTCATAACTGCACCTCGGTAGGCGACAGTGGGATCTGCATCATGCGCCAGATATCGCGAGTCCAGGGATCGGGGCCAATCGCGTCGGGGTTGTAGCGGTCCCAGGCCCAGCGGGCAGGGTTGTAGACGATGTAGCGACGGATGGCTTCGAGCGTGCGTTCATTGCGGATGATGTGTTCCCAGTAGTTGCGTTGCCAGACGCGGGCGCCAGGCGTCCCGCGCAATACGTTGATGCGTTTGGTGGCCAGAGATTTGAATTGACCAATAATGGCGCCAAGAGAACGAGGAGCAGGGCCACGCGGCGGCTCTGTAGTAGGGGCGACCCGACGGGTCGCCCCTACAGGGAGATCACGGAATACAGCATCGGGCGCCACAATCCAGATGATGCCGTGAATGTGGTTAGGCATAACGACGAATTCGGCTTCGAATAATTCCACGTAAGGGCGCACTTGGGTGGTACGAAACCACTCCTCACGCACGATTTCCCCCAACGCGTTCAACTCCATTTCCCCATCCACGACGCGGCCGAACAGGTGGGCGCGCTTGTGCGTACAGATCGTAACGAAATACGCGCCGGGTTCGGTGTAATCCCGTTCCTTCAGGCGGATAGATTTGCGGCGATGTTCGTTCATCGGGCTCACACCATTTGTGATTGTTGTGATTGTGTAGGGGCCGTCCCTACGATTGGGACAAGAGCAAATCCTGCACCTCGGCCTTCCCGCGGCGGACGCGTGCCAGTAGCACTTCAGCCGGTTCGTCGTTCGGGTCCTGTGCCTCGAAGGCCCTCTTGAGGATGACCTAGCGCATCTGTTGTTGACGATCTTGACCACCTCAGCGCACGACTTCAACAGTGGCGATCCGGATCGCGTTGTCCACGACGGCATCTGTCACCGGCGAGACGGGGAGCCGCATGCCGTCCTCCAGGCTGTACATCCCCACCAATAACGGATAACGGCCGGGCAGCGTTCCCTCCGGCACCCTCAACGTATACCGATCCACCACCGGCCATTCCGGCTTCCACGCCGACGTAGGCCAGAGACCATCCAGGGGCGGTTTGTCGTGCTGCGCGATCACGACGCGGCGATCATCCTCCAGATGCGTGAACACGGTGAAGTCGCGATTGATGGGCGCGATCGCCCGCCAGTATAACGTCACCGTCAGGGTCTCACCCGGGCGCACCTGCGCCACTGACAGCTCAAAGCCGTCCAGCGCAATGACGTTCCCCAGTCGAAAGTCCAGGGGCTCCAGTGGATCGGCCCGCGGCCACTCCCAGGGCAGAACGCGGATCCACCCCACGATATTGTCCACCTGATTGCCATTCACATCAAACGTGGGCACCCCCTGCTTAGTCCGACGATCGAACAAGCCAACCTCGACGCGGGCGATGGTCGGGGCCGGCGCGTCATAACGGATCGGCACAGGATAACGGTCGGGCAATACTGTCCCCGGCCGCAACAGTCGTGTCGGCAACGTCCCCATGCCCGGCCAGGTGTCCACCTGCCCGATGACACGACCATCAGGCGTCAGCACATGGACGAACACGCTGTAATCGCGGCGAAACCAGGCCAGGGTCTTCCAGTACACCGTCAACCATAACACCTCGCCGGGGCGCACATCCTCCCGCTCCAGCTCGGCCCCCACGACCTGGATCCGATCCCCATGTGTCACAGGGGACATGCGCGCCGCGGCGGGCACCTCATCGAGGGTGATGTAAGCGGGCCTGGCGTAGGCTGGCCGAATGACCCCAAACGGACAGGCCAGAGCGAAGAGGAACATGAACAAGGCCAACGCCCCCATCCAGTACCGACGCCACGGCCGGGACACCCATTGGCACCATCCCAGCGCCAGCAGGAGCATGACGGCGGAGATGGCGGGGAACAGGAGCCGTCCCTGGGTGCCGGGCGTCAGACTGGTCCAACGCACCAACCCGGCCAGGAGGAGGGCCAGCCATCCCGCGGGGAGCGTGAGCAGCCACACCCGGCGAGGGATCGGCGTCATCCCCTGGCGCCACAACCCCAACAAGAGCCCGCCGATGGCGACAAGGCCGATCGCGTCCAGCACGCGATAGATCCACGTCGGCACGAGGACGTTGAACCAGCCGAAAAGCGCCCAGAAGGAGATCCGCAGCCCTTCGAACTCCCGCCCCAACTGGGCCAGAGTGGGGGGCGGCTGCCTCGATCCGACGATCTGGAGCATGACGTTCAGCCCGGTCGGGTCGCCATATAGCCGCCAATTCCGCACATACCACCAAGCCGAGATCGCCAGCGCCGTGCCGAAGATCAGCGCCCCATCGCGCCACAGCCGCCGCCATCGGTGGTTCATACCAGCCCGGGCGACCAGGATCACCGCGGCCAACAGCCATAGGAACAGCCCGCTGAGCTTGGCCAAAGCGGCGAGCCCCAGCGTCACGCCCAGGGCCAGATCGATCCAGCCATCCTGTCCCTGCAACACACGGACAAGCCACCACAACGTGAGGGTGGCCAGGAAGACGATGGCGGCATCGTTGCTGACCGCCGCGTGGATGAAGTCGAACTGCGGCGTGAAGGCAACCAGCGCGGCCGCGCCATAGGCGATCGTGGTCCGTCCGGGGAGCAATTCTCGGGCCAAGCGATAGGTCAGATACACGGTCCCGGCGCCCAGGATCGTCGATAACAGCCGGGCCAGGTGCACGGCCAGCACCGTACCCCTATATGGCCACCGCTCCCGCGCCCAATGCACGAAGCGGTTCTTGTTGCCGGGCTGCATAGGGTTTCCGATATTCGCGTGGAGATTGAACCAGAGCAACTCGTGGGCGTCGCTGGTGTCGATCCAGGAGATCACCAAGGCCGCCAGCGCATAATACAAGGGAGGCTGGCTCCCCTCCTGGGCCCAGAGAGCCTTCTGGTCGGGCGACTGGACAGGCAACCCATTGCCATCGGCGAGGTGCTTGACATAGAAGAAGTGATGGTACTCATCCGGGGCCTCAAACAGCGGCACAGTTACATTGTATATCGTCGCCAGGCCCAGATAAGCGAGGAGGATGATCCAGATCGCGCGCGGGCGGGCGACGCGTTTACGCCACCCCGAGGGCACGGTAAACCTCCAAATGGCGCGCCGCGATGTCCTCCCACCGGAAGTGCTCGGAGAGCTCCCGGGCGCCGCGGCCGATGCGCTCCCGCAAGCCGGGATCGGCGATGAGGCGTTGCACCGCGTTGGCGATCTCCGATGGGTCCTCGGGCGGCACCAGCAACACGTTCTTCCCGTTGACCAGCCGGGGAATGCTGAACGCCGTAGGGGTCGGCTGCTCCCCTGGCGTTCGGGTCGTGACGATGGGCAGCCCATGCGTGAGGGCGGCCATCAGACTGCCCCGCCGGAACGAAGCGCCATCGCGATACGGGAGCACGCAGATATCAGCCGCCAGCAGGTACGCCGAGACTTCCTCCTCCGGCACATAACCAGTCCAATGGACGCGCGGGGTCATGCCCAGACGCTCGATCAACTGGCGCACCCGTCGCAGGTAGGCCACATTGGTGGGATCGCTCGCGCCCACCTGCCCCCCCACCATCAACAGATAGGCGGGCACGCCGCGGCGGACGAGCTCGGCCAGAGCCAGGATCAGCGTCTCTCCCCCTTTACTAGCGTTGAGGAAGCCGAAGTAGCACAACAGGATGTCCTCCGCGCGAACGCCTAACCGTTCTCGCCACGCCATCCGGTCATAATGGGCGGGGGGACGCGCCTGGATATTGCTGCCAATGGGTATGAGGTCGAGCATGCCCACGCCGCCGGCGGACTGGAGCGATTGGAAGTCGGCGGCATTGGTGGTAATCGCCACGTCGGAGGCCCGAGCCAGACGCAATACGACCCAACGGCGCAGCGGGCCCGCCTTGGGGAAGAGATACGGCACGCGCAGATCATGGAAGGTAACGGCCAGACGCGGCCTAGATTCGCTCTGCAAAAAGCGGGTGGGCACGAGGTTGATCGCCGGATGCATCCCATAGGCGGCCGCCTGATACTGGATATGCACCACGTCGGGCTGGATCTCCCGTGCCACGTCTTGCAAAATACGCCAGCAACGCCACCCCCATCGGGACACGACCGCGTGCACCGTGGGCTCAACGGCCTCCTCACGAGGCGAGACTAGATGCTCGCCACCAGCCGCCTTGCTCGCCGTCAACACATGGACCTCGACGCCCAGCGCGCCCAGCGCGCACGCCAGCTCATGCGTGTAATCGCCCACACCCCCCTGCATCGGGGGATATTCCCCCGTCACCAATAGGACACGCATCGGTTACCGCCTCACTCCCCGTAAGCCGGAACGTAACACCTGGATATAGGCCGCCATGCGCTGGCGGCGCAACGGCCTACGATGGCCCAACAGCCACTTGACAGCCTCCTCCGCCCACTGATAGACATAGCTCGCCAACAGGAAGACGCGTACCAACTCGGCGGCGAAGGCCCCGTGATGTTTGCGGAAGTACAGCACTTTAGAGCTTTGAAAGTGGATATGACGGGCCGCCACGGCCTGCTCGCTCGATTTGCCCTCGTGATGGATTACTCGCGCCGTTGGGAGATACACAACCCGCCAGCCGGCCGCGCGGGCCCTCCGACACCAATCCAGCTCCTCGGAATACATAAAAAAACGCTCATCAAACCCGCCAATCTGTTCGACCACATGCCGACGCGTCATGAAACAGGCCCCCACCACCCAGTCCACATCCTGCTCCTCATCATCGGACCGATCGGCCACGTAGTATCGCCGGGCGATGGGGTTATCCGGCCACCACTGCTGGAGGATGGTGCTCTCTAAAAAGGCCGTCGCCAATGTCGGGAAGCGTCGTCGGGAGGGCTGGATGCGCCCATCGGCATAACGCAACTGGGGACCCAGCACGCCGACGTCTGGATGTGCCTCCATGTATCGCACCATGATCTGCAACGCCTCGCCGACCACCTCCGTGTCCGGGTTCAGAAACAACAGGTAACGGCCGCGCGCCAGGTCCAACGCCTGATTGTTCGCCCGGGTGAATCCCACGTTCTCCTGATTGCGGATCAGCCGCACCCATGGGAACTCCCGGGCCACCATCTCCGGGCTGCCGTCGGTCGAAGCATTGTCTACGACGATGACCTCCGCTCTCAGCCCTCGGCCGGAGCCATAGACATCAACGCCCGGCGAGGCGACGATGGAGGCCAGGCATCGCCGGAGGAGATGGGTCACGTTCCAATTCACGATTAGGATGGAAAGATCCATCACGCGCGTTGATCCCACAAAAAGCAAGAGGGTTAGAGGCGCTGCCTCTAACCCCTCCCCTGCCTCACCGAATTACCAGCCCCGCTCGACCACGAAATCCGCGAGGTCGGCCAACACCTCTCGCGCTGGCACATCCGGCAAGGTCTTTAACGCCTCCCGCGCGCGGGCGATGAAGTCCCGCGCTTCCTCCTGAGCCAATCGGATGGCATCTGAGTCACGGATAAGCGCCACCGCCTCCTCCAGGCGGTCTCCGCCGTTCGCCCGCGCGTGCTCCAAAATGCGCTCCAGCTCCGGAGCCCGGGCATCCTCTTGCAAGAAATAGAAGACGGGCAACGTCACCGTCCCCTGGCGCAGATCGCTTCCCGCCGGCTTCCCCATCACAGCCTCATCCCCGACGAAATCGAGGATGTCATCCACGATCTGGAAGGCCATACCGAAGTTATACCCATAGGCGCTCAACGCCTGCACATATTCCTCAGGCGCCCCACTGATTATCGCGCCGGTCTCCGCGGCGGCCTGGAAGAGAGACGCCGTCTTGGCGAAGATTCGGCGATAATATTCCTCTTTCGGCTGCCGCCAATCCAACGAGGAGAAGAGCTGGCGCAGCTCGCCATCACAGATGGTCATCAACGTGCGCGAGAAGATGCGAATCACGCGCGGGTTCTCCGTCTCCGCTGCCAGATCGGCCGCCTGGGCGAACAAGTAATCTCCCGCCAACACCGTCGCGCCATGGCTCCAGACGGCGTTGAGGGTGGGGAGCCCTCGTCGCAACAAAGCCCCATCGATGACATCATCGTGAATCAACGTCGCCGTGTGCAACGCCTCCGCCGCCGCGGCAATGGGTAATACCACTTGAACATCGCACGCGTGAAATTTGGAGGCCA
The DNA here is from genome assembly GCA_011176545.1 of Caldilineae bacterium. Lineage (GTDB taxonomy): Bacteria > Chloroflexota > Anaerolineae > DUEN01 > DUEN01 > DUEN01. The sequence goes on from DUEN01000029.1 coordinate 12,043, forward strand.
ATATCGTGATGGCTGGCCTCAGACGCTTACCGCCGCGGGTAATCAACCCCTCCAGAGCCTGCGCGACCGGCGGGAAAGCCTCCCTCAACTTAGCACGCATCAGGTCCTCGACCATGTCCAGCTCTTCCCGAACCAGGTCGAGGATGGCCAATCTTGTCAATGCTGTCTCTCCCTCTCCCTCTCTGATACTTGAATGCTCATACTGTCATGGAACAGGCGGCATAATCCTATCGTAGGGACACACGGCCGTGCGCCTCTACGTTATCTACCTCATGCCCGGTAGCTCGGTATGTGACCGGCGAGATATTTTACACAAGTTCGCTGATCTTTGAAAGGACAAGCCCCCACGGGGGACGAATCAAAGACGATCACGATGACGACACTTCCTCAGGATGTAACCCGAACAGACGTATCGCGTTACAGGTCGTCCGCCGGGCGACCTCCTCCACCGAGACATCCTGCAGACGGGCTATCGCCTCGGCGATCAAGGGCAGCCGGGCGGGCTCATTACGCCTCCCACGATACGGATGAGGCGATAGATAGGGCGCATCCGTCTCCAGCAACAAGGCATCCAGCGACAACGCTGAAACGAGCGCATGCAATCGACGCGCATTTTGAAACGTGACCGGCCCCCCCAGGGATACCATAAAGCCCATCTGCCGGCCGGCTTCGGCCATCGCCTGATCACCGGAAAAGGCGTGCAACACGCCCCGATAGCCCCCTTCCAGGGGCGAGAACCGATCACTCCACGATCGAAGCGCCTCCATCACCTGCGGCCACGCCTCCCGACAATGGACGATGACGGGCAGGCCCAACTCAGCCGCAAGATCAAGCTGCCGTTCAAACGCCCACTGCTGGCGGTCCCGCGGCGATAGATCGCGATAGAAATCGAGGCCGATCTCCCCAATGGCCACCACCTTCGGATGGGCGGCCAAGTCACGTAAGGCCTCCAATGCAGCCTCATCGACGGCCGTGGCGTCATGCGGATGCACGCCGACGGCCGCGTAGACATCGGGCTCCTTCTCCGCCAGCGCGATTGCCCGTCGGCTTGAGGCCAAATCGACGCCGGGATTGATGATCACCCGAACGCCCGCCGCACGCGCCCGAGCTAATACCTCTGCCCGATCCTCGTCAAACTGAGAGAAATCCAGGTGACAATGGGAATCAATCAGCACGCGCCCGATCCAACCCCGCCAGCTTCAATCCTTCGTTCAGGATCGCCTGCACGGCTTCCGGCTGTGTCGTCTCCGTATATACCCGAATAAGCGGCTCCGTCCCGGAGAACCGGATCAAAAGCCAACCGCCATCCTCCAGGAGGTACTTGAAACCATCCATCGTGTTGAGGCCGGTGACTTTGAACCCGGCGATGCGCTCCGGTTGGGCGCTCTCCACCCGCTTCCGCACGACTTCGCGCTTCTCCTCGTCGAAGAAGACATCGACGCGGCCGTAGTAATGAGGCCCCACCTGGCTGAACAGGTGCTCGAGAAGCTCGGTGACCGACTTCCCCGTGCGCACGACGAGATCCAACATGTACAAGCCAGCCAGGATGCCATCTCGCTCCGGGATGTGGCCCCGGAAGGCGTACCCGCCACTCTCTTCACCCCCCACCATGGCGTTCACCTCTATCATCTTGGGGGCCACGTACTTAAAGCCAACGCCCGTCTCGTACACGGGGACGCCGTAAATCTCCCCCAACCTTTCCAACATGGACGTGGTGGATAGCGTCTTGACGATGGGACCCCGCTCCCCGCGCACCTCCAACAGATACATGGCCATGAGGCCATACACTCGCAACTGATCCACGAAGTTCCCTTTTTCATCCACCACGCCGAGGCGATCGGCGTCGCCATCGTTGATGATGCCGATGTCCGCGCCCACTTCGCGCACCTTCGCCATGCATGGGTCCACGTTGGGGCGGATAGGCTCCGGCCGCAGCATCTCCGGGAAAATGGGATTGCGCTCGTTATGGATGGAGATCACGCGAGTACGCCCACCACCGATCAGCCGATCAAACCAGCCAGCCCCGGTCCCCCACATCGGGTCTACCACGACGGTGATGCCCGCCTGACGAATCCGTTCCAGGTCCACCATCCGTTGTATCTGCTCGATGTACGCAGGTGCCGGATCGAAATATTCCACCAACCCCTTCTCGATGGCCTCGTCCAGCTCCATGCACTTAACCTGATCGGCAGGGGGGATCAGGGACTCGATCTCCGCTAATCCCTCCGGATCGACGGCGCCGCCCGTCTCGTTCCGCACCTTGAACCCGTTATCGGTCGGCGGATTATGGCTGGCAGTAATCACGACGGCCCCGGCCGTCTGCTTCGCGATGATGTTATAGGCGGTCGCGGGCGTCGGGGCCGCGGCGTCGGCCAGGAAGACCCGGATGCCGTTGCCGGCCAGCACCTCAGCAGCCGCGGCTGCGAAATGCTCGGAGGCGAACCGCCGATCATATCCGATCACCACGCCGTTGTCAGCATGGCCCCGCCGCTTCAGATAAGCGGCGAACCCCTGCGCACAACGGCGGACGTTAGCAAAGGTATAATCGTCCGCTATACGCGCTCGCCATCCATCCGTTCCGAATCGAATTCTCGTCTCCACGCCACTCCTCCCATATCTCCATATGCTCTCGGCTGTATCTCCCGAAGGCCTTCACCTGATGTCGTTCGCTCATAGATTCGGCCCTCATTATATATATCCAGAGTAGGGGCGCACGGCCGTGCGCCCCCTGCATTAGCATCCCCTGCAATGCATGGTGTTATCCCTACGTCGAGGCGCGAACCCGTGCCCGCCACTCGTTCAACACGTCGCTCAGGCTCTGTTCCAGGGGAATGCGTGGCTCCCAGCCAGTGCGCTGGCGAAAGCGAGAGACATCCGCCACCAGCCGAGGCACCTCCGACGGCCGCACGCGATCGGGATCCACGCGCACCTCGATGTCCAATCCAGTCAGCGCGATGAGCCCCTCCAGGAGCTCCCGCACAGCATATGCTCGACCGGAACCTATGTTGTATACCTGCCCCGGCTCCCCGTGCGTGAGCGCCAGCCGATAGGCGCGCACCACATCACGCACGTCGCTGAAGTCACGATAGATGTCCAGGTTGCCCACGTAGACCACCGGCGGACGGAGTCCCGCCTCCACCTCAGCGATCTGTCGGGCGAAATCCGGCGCCACGAAGCCCAACCGCTGCCGTGGCCCGATATGATTGAAGGGGCGCACGCGAACAGCATACACCCCATGGCTGAGATGATACTGGAGACCCAGGAAATCCTGGGCGATCTTGCTCACGGCATAAGGGTTTAACGGCCGTAACGGCGTATCCTCGTCAATGGGCAGCTCCTCCGGTGACACCAGCCCATACTCCTCCCCCGATCCGACGACCAACACCCGGCTTTCCAACCCTAACCTGACCACGGCCTCCAGGACGTTGAGCTGTAACCGGATATTAACTTGCAGAGTCCCCCACGGGTCGCGTCGGGAGAGGGAGGGAAGCGGCTGGGCCGCCAGATGAAAGATATAATCCGGCCGAACCCTGTTGATGATCTCGACGACGACCTCCAATCGAGAGAGTTCCGCCGGATACAGCTCTAAGCGCTCCCGAAGATGGGAGATATTGCTTTCATCGCCGAAGACGGTGCCGGCGACGTGCCAGTCCGTCTCCGATAAAAGATGCTCGGCCAGGTGGCTTCCCACAAACCCCGAGATCCCCGTGATGAGCGCCCGTTCCAAATCGTCCCTCCTGGCCGATGATCAACAGACATTATTATACCCCAGGAACGACCCAGCCCGCAAAGAACTTCACAAGCGATCAGTCCAGCCCAGCCTCATGGCGCAGCGTCTCGGCCATGTCCACCCGCTCCCACGGCGCGTCGATGTCATCACGCCCGAAGTGTCCATACGCGGCCGTGGGCCGATATATGGGGCGCCGCAGCTCCAGATGGCGGATAATCGCCGCGGGACGCAGGTCGAAATGCGCCCTGATCAATTCGATGATCCGCTCATCGGACACTTTGCCCGTGCCGAAGGTCTCCACCGACAACGACACCGGCCGCGCCACGCCGATGGCGTAGGAGACCTGCAGCTCGAAGCGACTCGCCAGCCCAGCCGCCACCACGTTCTTGGCGATATAGCGCGCCATATAGGACGCCGAACGGTCCACCTTCGTGGGATCCTTCCCTGAGAAGGCCCCCCCACCGTGCCGGGCCACCCCGCCGTAGGTATCGACGATGATCTTCCTCCCAGTCATCCCGGCATCACCCATGGGGCCTCCTGTCACGAAGCGACCCGTGGGGTTCACAAAGATCTTCGTGTCCTTATCGATCATCCCCTCGGGCACGACCTGCTTAATCACCACGTCCAGTATGTCCTGGTAGATCTGCTTCTGATCCACCTCGGGCGCGTGCTGAGTGGAGACGACAATGGTATCCACGCGCACCGGCTTGCCATACTCATACTGAACGGTCACCTGGGCCTTGCCGTCCGGGCGCAGATAGGGCAGTGTGCCGTCCTTTCGCACGCGAGCCAGGCGTTTACACAGCTTATGCGCCAACATGATGGACATGGGCATATATTCGGGCGTCTCATCACACGCGAAGCCAATCATCATCCCCTGATCGCCAGCGCCGATGGCCTCGATCTCCGAATCGCTCATTTCGCCCATCTTGGCCTCTAGCGCCTTATCCACGCCCAGCGCGATATCGGCCGACTGCTCTTTGATGGAGACCAGGATCCCACAGGTTTCCGCGTCGAATCCAAACCTCGCGTCCGTGTAGCCGATATCCCGCACGGTGTTACGGGCCACCTTGGCAATATCGACCGAGGCCGACGTCGTGATCTCGCCCATCACCACGATCAATCCCGTGGTGGTCGCACATTCGCACGCCACCCGAGCGTCTGGGTCCTGAGCGATGATGGCGTCCAGCACGGCGTCGGAGATCTGATCGCACATCTTGTCAGGATGACCCTCGGTCACGGACTCCGAGGTGTAAAGCAATTTGGGTGAGCTCATGAAAGTCGTCGTCATTTCCAATCCCCCCGAAAAGGATCAACACGACGTAGGAAGATCTACGTCCCCATCTCCCAAGACGCTAGATACTTCTCCTGCTCGGGCGTCAACACGTCGATCTCCACGCCCATGGCCTGGAGCTTCAGCCGCGCCACCGTTTTATCGATCTCCTCAGGCACCGGGTACACGCGCCGCTCCAGTTCACTGCTGTGTCGCGTCATGTATTCCACGCACAGGGCCTGGTTGGCGAAGCTCATATCCATAACGGCGCTGGGATGCCCTTCGGCCGCGGCTAGGTTCACCAGACGTCCCTCACCGGCCACGTACAGACACCGCCCATCGGCCAACTGATATTCATCCAGGAAGGGGCGCACGCGCCGCTTCTGAACCGCCATCGCCTCCAGCGCGGGCAGGTTGATCTCCACGTTGAAGTGACCCGAGTTGGCCATGATCGCGCCGGACTTCATGCGCTCGAAGTGAGGACGATCGAGGACGTGGATATCGCCCGTAGCGGTGACGAAGATATCGCCGATGGCCGCCGCCTCGATCATGGGCATGACCCGGAAGCCATCCATGACGGCCTCCAGGGCCCTCAACGGGTCAACCTCCGTGATGATGACGTTGGCCCCCATGCCGCGCGCTCGCATGGCGATCCCGCGGCTGCACCACCCATACCCGGCGACGACGAAGTTCTTGCCCGCGAGCAATACGTTGGTCGCCCGCAACAGGCCATCAATGGTGGACTGCCCCGTGCCGTAGCGATTGTCGAACAGATGCTTGGTCATGGCGTCGTTCACGGCGATGATGGGATACCGCAACACCCCCTCATCGGCCATGGCTCGCAGCCTGATCACGCCGGTGGTCGTCTCCTCCGTCCCGCCGATGACATCATCCAGCAGATCCTGGCGCTCACGATGCAGCGTGGAGACCAGATCAGCCCCATCGTCCATGGTGACGTGCGGGCGATGATCCAGCGCCGCCTTGATATGCACGTAGTACGTCTCGTTGTCCTCTCCTTTGATGGCGAAGACCGGGACCTCGTAATGTCTCACCAGCGCGGCCGCCACATCATCCTGCGTGGATAGGGGATTCGACGCGCACAGCACCACATCTGCTCCGCCTGCCTGCAACACCCTCATCAGGTTAGCCGTCTCCGTGGTCACATGCAGGCAGGCGGACACCCGCACGCCATCCAGCGGGCGTTCCCGGCTGAAACGCTCTCGGATTTGCTCCAGCACGGGCATCTCCCGAGCCGCCCACTCGATACGCAGGCGCCCCTGGTCTGCCAACGATAGATCCTTGATGTCGTAATGATCGATCACGTGCATTCTCCTGTCTGTGATATCTCTTCGCTCAAGCGTTGAGGGGGATTAAGATCGGCGATACCTTCCACGAAGGGACAATGACAACGATATCCCAGCCGCCGATACAAGGCGATAGCTGGCGCGTTTCTCTGCGCCACGTTAAGCACCACCGTCATCCCACGGTGTAGCAACTCGGCGGTCACGGCGCTGGTGACCGCCGCCCCGAAGCCGCGCCGGCGGTGATCCGGGTGAGTGAACACGTTGCCGATGGCCGCCACGCCCGGCTCCGAGGCCACCAGGTGCGTCCCGGCCACGGCGACCAGGTTCTCACCATCCCAACACCCGAAGAAGACGCCCTGCTCAAGCTGGTACGGGGCGAAGGCGTCCCCACCCCCGTAGACATACAGCCGACGCAGCGCCGGCAGGTCGTCCATCCGCAGGCGTCGCACCCGGCCCGCACCCGCGGGGCGGAAATCTGCCTCCGAGATCGTCATGCGCCACATGGGCACCCACGTCCTGAAATGGAATAAACCCGCCACCGCCATGGCGTGTTCCATCAGCCCGGTAAAGTACACCCTCGCCGGTAGCGAGGCCCGTCTGATCGCGGTAGCCACCCCCGCGCCCGGGCCGAAGCAGAACAACGCCGGAGGATCCAACCGCTCAAACAGCAGAATCAACGCCTCGGGTGCGGTCCCCCGGCCGGCGACATACCAGCGGCTATACTCTCGAAAGCCCGGGGCCAGATCGCCCAGGGCGTAAGCCGCATAGCCCCGATCCCGCTCCAACAGGGCGCGCAGCTCAACAGGATCGGAGGAAGGCCGGGACCACCAGATCTCGGTCACTGCATGACCGCCCGTTCCACCAGTTTCGCCAGTTCCGGCGCGTCTCCGAAGACTTGCCGATAACGTGCGATGAATTCCTCCAGGGTGAAATGATGATTTTGTGTCCCGTACTCTTCCAGCACATATGTAGCCGCCAGGCTCCCCACGCGCCCCGCCACCTCCCACGGGAGGCCGGCCATCATGCCCGCGATGACGCCCGCTCGATACGCGTCGCCCACGCCCGTCGGCTCAGCCACCCGCCTCGGCGGCACGACCGGGATCTCCATCCGCTGATCCCCTTCGATGATGACGGACCCGCGCGGCCCTCGGGTGATGATGGTCGTCTGCGCCCTCTCCCAAATCGCCTCATCCTCCAGGCCGGTCTTGTGCTTGAGCATCTCGAACTCATACTCGTTGACCACCAATACGCGGGCGCCCTGGACACCTTCCAGGAGCTCATCGCCGCTGAGCCGGACGATCTGCTGGCTGGGATCATACATGTATGGGAGCCCCAGCTCCTTGCACTCACGGACGTACTTCACCATGGCTGTGGGATCATTGGGGGAGACGACGACCAGCGCCGCGTCGGAGAGGGGCACGTCATGAAGCGAGAGCTCGGCGGCGCGACGCATGGCTCCGATGTAAAAGGTGGCGATCTGGTTGTTATCCAGGTCCGTGCTGACGAAAAAGGAGGCGGTGAAGTCGTCCTCATACACCCGAATGCCGGAGATGTCGATCCCTTGCTCCTCTAACCACCGCCGGTAATCGCCGAAGTCCTGACCCACGGCCGCCACGATATAGGGTCGCTGTCCCAACAGACGCAAGGTATAGGCGATGTTGGGGGCACACCCTCCCCGCTCTCGCCGCATGGAATCGACCAGGAAGCTTACCGAGAGGGACTCGATCTTCTCCGGTAAGATGTGGTCCTTAAAGCGCCCAGGGAACGACATGATATAATCATACGCCACCGAGCCCGTCACGATGATCGTCATGTGCGCTTCCTCGCTTCTCCTGCATTTTGCCTTTCACCCGTCCTTATGGACTTTGGACAAAAGCCTCTATCGCTACGATACATGGAAAGGGAACCGCAAAGAACGCAAAGAGGCGCCAAGATTTTCAAAAGTGGCCTCAGAACTTTGATGTCAAATAGGGTCTTTTGAATCGCCTTTGCGTCCTTTGCGCCCTTTGCGGTTGGATAAAGCAGATTGTCCAAAGTCTAATCCTTCGTCCACCGACGATAAGCCAAGAGCCGCCAGGCGGCGCTGCGCCAACTCGCAATACTTCGGCGAGATCTCATATCCCACGTAATGGCGACCCGTCAGCACCGCGGCGATGGCCGTCGAGCCCGATCCCATGAAGGGATCCAGAACCACATCCCCCGGCGATGTGTACAGCAGGATGAGCCGGCGGGGCAGCTCCACCGGAAAGGGCGCGGGATGATCCACCGAGGACTCCGTGATCATCTGCCATGTGCTATCGGGGGGCCGCGTGAAATGCTGCAGCGCGACACGGGCCAGCGACTCCGCCAGCCAGGCGTCATCCTTCTTCCGCCGCCGCGCGTCGGCGATCTTCTCCCGCATCTTGCGCTGCAGCTCCTCCAGGCCGTCCTCCGGCCGCCAGATGCTCCGCGTCCAGGAGACAAACTGGCCGCCCGTGATGCCCGTAGGACCTCCTCTCCGCAGCTTCAAGTCCTCCTTGGAGAACACCATGATGTACTCGTGGACATCCCGCAGCACAGGATCGGACGAGCGGCCAAAGCTCCCCCAAGCCGTGGATATCCCCACGGACGCCCCTTTGTCCCAGATGATCTCCCCGCGCATCAACCAACGCGTCCCCTCCTCGCGGTTCATACGCAGCAACTCCGTCGTGATCAGCGCGTTCAACGGCAGATAGGGCTTGCGATTCGTATTGGCGACATTGATGCACAGCCGCCCGCCGGGGACCAATACCCGATAACACTCACGCCATACCTGGTTCAGGGACGCCAGGTACTCATCCAGGGGGAGATCGTCGTTGTGCCCTTCATAGGGCTTGCCGACGTTATAAGGGGGGGAGGTGACGATGAGATGCACAGAGGCGTCGGGCAGCTCGCGCATATGTCGCGCGTCCGCGCAGTAGATGATATCCACGGGGAAGTCGGGGACAGACGAGGTCATCGATCACTCCAGATGCGCGCTTCGGCTGCTTCCTTTAAACGGCGGAGGCTCTCACGAAACGGGGGATAGGCGATCCCCTCCTCCGTGATGATCCCCGTCAGATAGCGGTACGGGGTAATGTCAAAAGCGGGGTTATACACGCGCACCCCCTCCGGGGCGATCCTCACTCCGTCGATCATCGTGACCTCTTCCGGGACGCGCTCCTCAATCGGGATGTGATCGCCATCCGGCAGGCTCAGATCGATGGTGGACGTCGGCACCACCGCGTAGCAGGGGATGCCGTTCTCCTTGGCGCACACCGCCAGCTTATACGTCCCGATCTTATTGGCCACATCCCCATTGGCCGCCACACGGTCCGCGCCGAAGAGCACGACATCGACCTGGCCCGTGCGCATCAGGTGTCCCGCCGCGTTGTCGGCGATCAACGTCATGGGGATGCCATCACGCATCAGCTCCCACGCGGTGAGGCGGGCGCCCTGCAGCCGCGGTCGCGTCTCATCCACCCACACGTGGATCTGTTTTCCCTGCTCATGGGCGGCCCGGATCACCCCCAGGGCCGTGCCGTAATCGACGGTGGCCAGCGAGCCAGTGTTACAATGATGCAGGATCCGGGCGCCATGAGGGATCACTTCCGCGCCATAGGCGCCCATGCGCTTGTTGATGGCGATATCCTCCTCGGCGACCCGCTCCGCCTCCGCCAACAAGGCCGACCGGATCGCTTCCACATCCGTGAGATCGGGGCGCTCAGCCACCTTCAGGAGCCGCGTCGTCGCCCAGCTCAGGTTTACCGCCGTCGGCCGGGCGGCGTCGAGTACTTCCTTCGCTTGGCGCAGATCGCGCAGCAGGCCGTCTCGATCCTGGGCTGAACTCTGTCGCGCCGCCAGGGCCATACCATACGCCCCCGCCGCGCCGATGGCCGGCGCGCCACGGATGACCATATCCGTGATCGCCCTGGCCACATCTCGATAATCATCATAGGCGACGATCTCCAGACGGCCAGGCAGCAACCGCTGGTCGATCATCTTCACCATGCCTGATTCCCACCAGATCGTGCGCACAAAAGCCTCCCATCCGTCGGAAACACAAAAAACGCGCTCTGATGAGAGCGCCCCGAAGAACAGCTCACTCTCATCTTCCAGGCCAGTCGGTCAAGACTGCCTGCCGGAATTGGCACCGCGATGGAGGACCACCTCACCCCACCCGGTTGCCGGAGGTTCACAGGGCCGGTCCCTCCCCTCCTCTGGATAAGAGCGCTGCCAATTATTCACTTTTGCCTAGATGGCGACATGCTAGCATAGGGGCCCGGTTTTGTCAAAGGCGGATTTATGGTGATGACGCATTTCTCACCGCTGAGACGCGAAGAACGCAGAGGAGTGATAAGGGCGCACGACCGTGCGCCCCTACCACGTTTCCCCGTAAGGCAAGGCAGCGCATGCGTTGCCCTACGTTTTTGTCGTGCATACCCAATATAAGCGTCTGCGATAAGAAAGGGCGTGGTCAATCACGCATGTAACCCTTGGGGGATCACCGCCGGATTTAATACCGGAGGAGCAGCCAGATGGTCGAGAGCAGCAACGTCACGATCGTGACGGGGACACCATCACGCATGAAGCGCAGGAAGGACAGGTGGTAGCCCGCCCGGTCCAGTAGCCCCGCGGCAACGATGTTAGGGGCCGATCCCAGATACGTCGCGTTGCCGCCGAAGTCCGCCCCTACTACCAACGCCCAGAAGAGGACTTGGTTCTCCGCACCGGAGATGGTCCGGGTGAGAAAGGAAGCGACGGGCAAAACCGCCAGGGTGAAGGGGATGTTCGCCACGAGCGCTGAGGCGATCCCCGAGACCCACACCATTAAGATCACGGCCAGCGTCAGATTCCCTCCCGCCAGGTGGCCGATCAGATCGGCGACGACTTGGATGACCCCCGTCTCCTCCAATCCACCGACGAGGATGAACAGGGCGATGAAGAAGACCAGCGTCGTCCAATCGACCTCGGAAAGCATCCGATGCACGTCCGGCCGCACCCAGACCAACAGCACTGTCGCGCCGGTGAGCGCGACTACGCTCGGCGGCATGGCGAACAGATCCTCGATGAAGAAAAGCACGAGCGTGGCGCCTGCGACGATGAGGGACTTCCGCAGCAATATCGGGTCTGTGATGCGCGCGCTGCTCTCCAGCCGCGCGAGCAACGTCGGCGAGAAGCGAGCCCTCGCCCGGGCATATGTCTTGCGGTACAGAAGCCATATCATGAGCACCAGCACCAGGAGCATCATCCCCCCCAACGGCCCCATGTTCACTACGTACTCCGTGAAGCTGAGCCCTAGATAGGAGCCCACGATGGTGCTGGGGGGATCCCCAATCAGCGTGCTCGCCCCGCCGATATTGGAAGCCAGCACCTCCGGGATGATGAAGGCGAAGGGATGGGTATCCGAGATGAGGGCGATCTCGATGCTCACCGGCGCCACCAGGAGGATAGCCGTCACGTCGTTCAAGAGGGAGGAGATAACACCTGTCAGGATCGTCAGGATGACGGCCAGAAACCAGGCGTTCCCCTTGGTCATTTGAAACGCGCGGTAGGCCAGCCAGGGGAAGACTCCGGTCTCCGCCAAGACGGCCATGAAGATCATCATCCCTAGGATCAGGAAGATCACGTTGAAATCGATGTACGCCAGCGAGCGCTCGAAGGACAGGATCCAGAAATCGCGGTTAAAAGAGCCGACGAAATACGTCACCGAGAAGATGAGGCCGACCCCCAGGAGGGCGGCGATGGTCTCATGCAGGACGTGAAAGGAGATGAGGATGAAGACGAGGAGGAAGACGAACGCAGCGATCACGAAGCTCGCGTTCACTAAACGCACCATCATCACCGGCCCCAGGTCCGCCAACAGCTCTGGGCCGGCGAACCCAGGGTGCGTCACCGGGATAACCGCGGTGCGATAGGCCGGCTTCGACGCGATGACGAACAGGTTGGACCGCCCGGTGGCGATATCGGAGAGAACGCTCCGCGGCACGGCCAGCGCCAGCCGAAAGGACCCATCCAGCGCGCTGTGAGCCGCCTCCTGTTCCAGGCCCTCAACGCGCACCGGCCACTCCCTCCCATCGATCCTCACCTTGACGGCGGCATCGGCCACGGGATCCTCGTGCGCGTTGACCAGCCGACCGGTGATCACGAGATCGATGTCACCCGTCTCCTGGGCCGCCGCCCAGGAAGGAGACAACCCGATGAGCCACAACGCCACACAGAGGGAGAGCCCTATCAACAGAAGCCGTGAGGCCACGGCGGAGGCTATATGCAGGTCAGCCCAGCGAAGAGATAAAGATCGGCGGAATCGGTCCATAAAGTCACCCAACGGAAGAGAGCCATCCAGCGAGGCCCAGAATGACATTTACCCGACGTGAAGAACCCTCAGACACACCCATAGAGGAGGGAAAACAGGGGGCAACAGCCGACGATCACTCCGCGAAGGTGGCCAACGCCAGCCGCAGGCGCTCTTCTACATCGGTGACGTCCCGCGGCAACGACTGGACGGCCCGCTGCGCCTCGACCACGCTGTATCCTAACGCGGTCAGCGCGTCGATGACCTCCGCATCCACCTCGGTCAACGCGGCAAGCTCCTCCGGCACCTCCACAGCGGGCAGCTTCTCCTTCAACTCCAGGACGATCTTCTGCGCCGTCCGCTTTCCGATGCCGGGCACGCGGGCCAATAACTCAGGCTGCTCCTGGACGATGGCCAGCCGCAACGCGTCCGTCGACATGGCCGAGAGCGCGGCCAGGGCCACCCGCGGCCCCACCCCCGAGACGGAGAGGAGCAGCTCGAACATGGCCAGCTCCTCCTCGCTGGAGAATCCGAAGAGGGCCAGCTCGTTTTCCCGCACATGCAGGTGGGTATGAACGCCCAGCCGCTCCCCCACGCGCGCCTGAGCTAAAAGTGGCGCGGGGGCAAAGACCTTCAGGCCAATGCCCCCCACGTCGATGACGAGGTAATCCTTGCCGCGAGCCAACACGCGGCCGTCCACCCAGGCGATCATCACGGCTCTCGGAACTTATACCCCGCCCCACGTACCGTCAAAATGTGCGTGGGCTTGGATGGGTTCTCCTCGATCTTCTCGCGCAGGCGCCGGATGCCCACCTCGACCAGATTCGTCCCCCCCACGAAGTCGTATCCCCACACCTCGCGGAAGAGCGTCGCCTTCGGCACGGTCTGGCCGGCATGAGACATCAGGTAATACAAAAGCCGGAACTCGATCGGGGTCAGGTGTCGCGATTCGCCATCCACGAACACTTCATGCGATTCGGTATCGATGGTCACCCGACCGATGGAGATGACATGCGGCGATGGCCGGCTTCGGCTCCACTCCACGCGTCGCAGGATCGCCTGGATACGCGCCTCCATCTCCTTAAAGGTGAAGGGCTTCGTGATGTAATCGTCGGCGCCCAGCTCGAACCCCTGCACCAGATCATCCGTGTTCCCCAAAGCGGTCAGCATGATGACAGGAACATCGGAGCGCCTTCGGATATGACGGCAGACGCTGAAGCCATCCATCTTAGGCATCATAATATCCAGGATGACGAGGTCGATGTTCTGCGAGCTAAAGGCCTTGACCGCCTCCTCCCCGTCTTCGACCGCGATAACCTCATAACCGGAGTTTTCCAGCGACAGCTTAAGCAGATTACGCAAAGGGGCTTCGTCCTCGGCGATCAAGATACGGTACTTCCCCTTCGCGTCAAGCTGTCCCTGGGCCGCCTGCACCTCTAAGCGTTCCGCCGTCATCCCTTCTTTCTCCATAAAAATACCCCTCTGTCCTGCAGGATCGGATGCACGATGATCCGTCTGTAGCGGTGATGACGTTCACGCCGCCGCCCAGACCCCGAGCGCATGATGATCAGCCGAGCCTATTTTTCAGCCCCCTGGGCTGATCACTCCTCAACCTGGATCTGCCCACCAACGGCAACGTAGCGATTGAATCGCGCCGAATGAGCATGACAGATGGCCACGGCAAGCGCATCCGCAGCATCATCCGGGTGAGGCACATCGGATAGCCCGAGGAGCATCCGCACCATCTCCTGAACCTGGCGCTTCCGCGCGCCTCCGTACCCCACGACCGCCTGCTTGACGACGGTAGGCGTGTATGTGAACACCGGGACCCCGGCCAAGGCCGCGACCAACAACGTCACGCCTCGAGCGTGCCCCACGGAGATCGCGGTGCGCACATTACGCCCGAAGAAGAGCTCCTCGACGGCCACCGCTTGCGGGCGATGGTCATCCAGCAGGCAGGTAAGCTCCTCATAGATCGTGCGCAGCCGCTCCGGCAACGGCCGATTCGGCGGCGTCGTGATCACGCCGGACACAATCAACGAGAGCTGATCGTCCTCACTATGGATCACGCCATATCCGGTGATCGCGACGCCCGGATCGACCCCCAACACGATCATGCCTGTTCTCCCCTCACGAACCGCCCTTAGGCGGCGGCGAACTCCTCGACGGCCTCCTCGGAGATATCCAGGTTGGAGAAGACACGAGACACATCATCCAGGTCCTCCAAAGCCTCTATCAAGGAGAGGTTCTGGAGCGTCTCCTTCCTCCCCAGGGAGACGGTGCTGGTCGGCTTCCAGATCAGCTCAGCGTTCTCGACGGGGATACCCCGCTCCTGGAAGGCCTCGCGCACCGCCTGCAGATCCGTCGGCGCCGTGTATACCTCGGCCACATCATCGCTGAACTCGACATCCTCGGCGCCAGCCTCGATCGCGGCTTCGAGCACCGCGTCTTCGTCCTGGGAGGCCATAGGGACCGTGATATACCCCTTCATCTCAAACTGCCAGGCCACGCTGCCTGACTCGCCCAGGCTACCGCCAGCGCGGGTGAACACCCGACGGATATCCGCCACCGCCCGATTGCGGTTATCCGTCAACGCCTCCACGATGATCGCCACCCCGTGAGGCCCGTAGCCCTCGTAGATGATCTCCTCGAGCTCCTCTCCCCCCTTCTCCAGCCCACTGCCACGGCGGATCGCCCGCTCGATGTTCTCCTTGGGCATGGAATGGGCCTTCGCCTTTTCGATCGCCAGCCGCAGCTTGAAATTCTTCTCCGGGTCAGGCCCTTCACGAGCGGCGACCTGAATCTCACGGGCCAACTTGGTAAATAAAGCTCCTCGCTTGGCGTCCATAGCCGCTTTCTTGCGCTTAATCGTTGACCATTTCGAATGTCCAGACATCTTCCACCCCCGATATTCCCTTTACACAAACAGATGTTCTAACAGGCTCATTAAGAAATAGCCATCATTAATCTTGCGACGGGTGTGTAAGGGCAAAACATACCTTGCCTTACCATTATACCATAAATAGGCATGTATCGGCAGTTTGAGAGGGTGCAGTCTAAGAAACCGGGGTTTTGGAATCTTCCTTCCTTCGAACCTTCGAATCCAAATTCGCCAAAGTCCAGTTTGGATAATCACCGCTGAGAGGGTCAAGTCGTCTTGACCTCATCCTCGACGGGCATCAACGCGCCGCGCTCCACTTGTAGCCGCCTCTGACGACGCTCATCCGCCGCCTTCAGGAAGTCACGGAAGAGAGGGTGTGGCGCATTAGGGCGAGACTTGAACTCCGGATGGAACTGCGTCCCCAACATCCAGGGGTGATCCCTCAACTCCACGATCTCCACCAGCCGCCCATCGGGCGAGAGGCCGCTGAAGACCAGACCCGCCTTCCCCAGAAGGTCACGGTAAGCGTTGTTGAACTCAAAGCGATGACGATGCCGCTCATGCACGAGGTCCGTCTGATACGCCTTCCAAGCGCGGGTGCCGGGCACCAGGCGGCATGGGTAGATCCCCAAGCGCATCGTGCCCCCCAGGTCCTCAATGGAACGCTGCTCCGGCAGGAGATCGATCACGGGATACTTGGTGGTGACGTCGAACTCCGTACTGTTGGGCTCATCCGAATTCAACACGGCGCGAGCCAGCTCAATGCACATGATCTGCATCCCCAGACACAAGCCCAGATAAGGGACCTTATGCTCACGGGCGTAGCGGGCTGCCAGGATCTTCCCGTCAATCCCACGATAGCCGAAGCCACCGGGGACCACGATGCCGTCCACGCTCTGCAGCCGCTCGACCTCCCGCCCTCGCTCCAGGTCCTCTGAGCTGATCCACTCGATCTCCACATCCCGGTTGATGGCGATGCCAGCGTGCAGCAGCGCCTCCTTAACGCTGATGTACGCGTCCTGGAGCTCCACGTACTTCCCCACGAGGCCGATGCGAACCTTCTCCTTGGGGCGCTTGATCTCGGCGACCAGCCGACGCCATTCGCTCAGATCCTGCTTACGCGGCGTACACTGCAGCCGTTCCAGCAGGAACTCAGTCAAGCCGGCCTCTTCCAGCATTAGGGGGACCTCATAGATCGTATCCGCGGTGATCAGGGGAATCACCGCGCGCTTCTCCACGTCGCAGAAGAGGGCGATCTTTTCCCGCACCGCGTCGTCCACCGGGAAGTCCGAACGGCAGACGATGACGTCGGGCTGGATACCGATGCCGCGTAGCTCCCTGACGCTGTGTTGGGTGGGCTTCGTCTTCAACTCACCCGTGGCCGGCATGAAGGGCAGGAGCGTCACATGGATATACAACGTGTTCTCCCGCCCCACGTCCTTGCGCATCTGACGGATCGCCTCCAGGAAGGGCAATCCCTCGATGTCGCCCACCGTGCCACCGACCTCGCAGATGACGATCTCCGCCCCCGTTCGCCGGGCCACCAGCGCGATCCGCCTCTTGATCTCGTTGGTCACATGGGGGATCACCTGGATCGTCCCTCCCAGATAGTCGCCCCGCCGCTCCTTGGCGATCACCTCAGCGTAGATCTGCCCGGTCGTCACGTTGTTATCACGAGTTAAATTCTCATCGATGAAGCGCTCGTAATGCCCCAGATCTAGGTCGGTCTCGGCGCCGTCCTCCGTGACGAACACTTCCCCATGCTGATAGGGAGACATGGTCCCCGGATCGACGTTGAGGTAGGGATCGAGCTTCTGGATGGAGACGGAAAGGCCCCGGCTTTTCAGGAGCCGCCCGATGGATGCGGCCGTCACGCCCTTACCCAGAGAGCTGACCACTCCTCCGGTTACGAAGATGTACTTGGTCACTTTATCCGCCCTCGCCACACAATGCTTCACACAGCAAAGACACGGAGCCGTTATCCCCGTGTCTTTGTCCACACCCTCCCTATTTCAAAGAAGTCGTATATATCCCAACGACATCCTGCTGGACATCTACCCGCGTGCATCCTAACACACTTCACAGGGGCTGTCAACGGCGGCCCCGCCGGGGTAACCACGGCGAACATCAAAAAGGCCCGGCTGGCGCCGGGCCTTTAACCTTCACTCCCCACATTGCTTACACTTTAGCTTTCGCGAGAGGATTCCTGTTCCTGTCCACTCCGCCGGGCGATCTCCGCCGCACGTCGGGCCTGCTCCGTCGCGCGCTGCTCCGCTTCCTCCCCCGACTCTGTTGAGCTGTTCCTCCGGGCGGAGGCGGCAGATTCTGACGCAGCCCGTGAAGAGGTGCCCGCGCTGCGACCACCTGAGGGACCACTCGGCCGGGAGGACGACGATGCCACCCGGGCGAGTTGTTCGCGCATAGTGCGCGTGTTCTCCTCAATACCCAATAAGACCAGAACCATGTCCCCTACGGCGTACAGGATGACGAAGAAGAAGACCCCGGTTATCAGGATCAAGATAGCAGCTATTCGCACCAGTGATGTCACGATGGCCGGCATGTTGCCTCCAGCCGTCAAGCCCGCGATCAGGCCAATGACGCCGACGATGAGTAACACAATCCCTAATGCTTTACTCACAAGGGCTACCTTGCGTAACAAGCCAGGTCGCGTTTCCAACATAATGACTCCTCCATTGAACTCGTTCAAGCGGGAACCCCCACCGAAACAGGCAAACCGATAGAGGCCCGGCCTACGCGACCGGGCCCACCCGCATTACTCGCTCGCAGAGAAATCGTGGAGCGGCAACTCCTGCGCTCCCGGCGGCAGCGGGAACCGCACGGTGAGCTGGATATCAGCGGCCTGTAGCCAGGGAACCGCCTTGCTGATCAACGGTGCCCATGGCTGGTCCGCCATCAAGCCGGAGACCAGTTCCCCTAGCGTCGTCAGATGGGCCAAGTCCCAGGCCAAGAGCGGCAGAGGCTTGCCGTTCAGATAGAGATACAGGCCCTCCGGCTGCGTCTTCAACTGCATGTGCTGAACGCCTGCCGCCTCCATCTGGGCCATGATATTCGGCGGCACGACGGCGGTGCTCAAATCCAACCCCGTCTCCTCCTGAATCTGACGCACGGACAGATCCATGATGGAGGGGACGCCCTCAGCATCCACATTCACCTCGGCGTACAAGATCGTCGAGGGAACGGCGACCTCACCTCGCGCCGCCTCCGTGTCTACCAGGAAGAACTCCTCCGTATCCCGCATGGGCACGGGCTCGGCGCCCTCAGGCAGAGGGAACTGCACAGCCACGGAGAGACCGATGTACTGGAGGAAAGGCACCAGGCGAGCGATCAGGGGAGCATTGGGCACCTGGAAAGCCTGAAGCGCATCCACCAGAGTGGTCAGCCTTTCCTGGTCCCACTCCAGATAAGGCAGCGGCTTACCATTCACGAATAAGAACAGCCCCTGGCTATTAAGGGCCACCTCGATGTGCTGCACCTGTGCCTGAGCCATCATCTGCAGCGTATTCTCCGGCACGCGAGCCATGCTCATATCCATGCCGGTCATGTTCTGAATATCCTTGACGCTCAGGCCGAAGACGCTGGGGTATCCTTCCTCATCGATCGTCACGACAATACGCGGGAGCTCAAGCCGAAAGGCTGGTTCCTCCTGCGCCATGGGGGCCGTAGCTGGCGCCGCCAAGACCCCGCTCGCTGTGAACAACGGCAACAAGAGGCTGACGATGAGCACCCACACCAGGGATCGCCGCAGGGAATGTCGTGGTCGCACCTTTCACCTCCCGTAGTCTGGGCTTGTGTCTTGCCTACGCATCCGCCGCTTCTCTCTAAGATCCAGCGAGCGGTCTTTCTCTCTGTAGACCGGGCGGCCCCCACCGCCCGATGAGACGCCTACTTCCACGCGAGAAAGCCCACTCACTGGTTGGTTCCTATGTCAGTACCCACGGTAAAACCCCATGCGCTCCGAGAACCGATCACAACTCAGGCTCAACACACCGCTGGATTTTACGCGAGTGGCCCTATCTCCGCAGAAAGCTGAATCCGCAGTCACCCCAAGGCAGCTTCCGAGGACCTCGAGGCGTGATTCAACCCGGCGGGGTAATCCCTTTTAGTATCGCGCTAATCGCCTTGAATGTCAACCGCGAGCGTCTAATTTTAGGACCTTTTCATGTCCTATGTGCTACCCCCTCCTCCGGTCAGACCTGTGGTATAATCCAGCAGCCCATTCGACGGGGAGATGTACATGAGGCCCACGTTCGTCGCCCTGGATCTTGAGACCACCGGCCTGGACCCAGAACGGGACGAGATCATCGAGATCGGGGTCGTGCGCTTCCAAAGCGACGGCCACATCGAGACGTGGTCCACATTGGTCAACCCGGGACGGCCGCTATCCTCTCGCATCGAGCA
Source organism: Caldilineae bacterium (assembly GCA_011176545.1). GTDB lineage: Bacteria > Chloroflexota > Anaerolineae > DUEN01 > DUEN01 > DUEN01. The sequence continues at coordinate 31,942 of DUEN01000029.1, forward strand.
GCTCACCGGCATCTCCTCTGACGAGGTAGCCCAGGCCCCGACGCTTCCCATGGTCCTCCCCACCCTGCGTCGCTTCGTAGGGGACGCTATCCTGATCGGCCACAACGTGGCCTTCGATCTGAACTTCCTCCACCGGGTCCATCTGTTCGAAGGTCATCGCGCCATCGACACCTTCACCTTGGCCTCCATTATTCTACCACGCCAACACAGTTACGCCCTGGGCGCGCTGGCGGAAACCCTTGGTGTCACTTTGAACGATGCCCATCGCGCCCTAGCCGATGCCCGCGCAGCGGCGGAGCTCTTCCTCGCCCTCATCCGTTACGCGGAGACCCATATCCCCCCCGAAGTGATCCGCCGCATCAACCACATCGCGCAACGCTGCCAGGAGCTGTGGCCCCTCCATGAGGTCTTCCTGGAGATCGAAAGACGCCAGGCGCGTCACGCTTTCATCCGCCGGCAACCCCATCCTCAGAAAGGGCCGACCCTCGATGCGGAAGAGATGGAGCCCTTCGTGGCCCGTCCACCTGAGCGTCCCCCCGACCAGCCGCTCGATGTGGAAAGGCTGGCGGAGATGCTAGCGCCCGAGGGTGAGGTCGCCAGCTCCTTCCCTGGCTACGAATATCGCCCTCAACAGGTGGAGATGCTGAGGGCGGTAGCCCGGGCGTTCAATGAGGGCGGCCACCTGTTGGTGGAAGCGGGCACCGGCACAGGGAAGTCCCTGGCTTACCTGCTGCCGGCCATGCGCTTCGCCCTGGATAATCAGGAGCGCATCGTCATCTCCACGAACACGATCAACCTGCAGGACCAGCTTTTCAACAAGGACATCCCCGATCTGCAACGGCTCCTCGGCGTTGAGGCGCGTTGCGCCATCCTCAAGGGGCGGAGCAATTATCTGTGCCCGCGCCGCTTCGAGGCTCTATGCCGAACCCCGAACCTGACCGCGGATGAGATGGACGTCATCGCCCGCGTGCTGGTCTGGCTGACCTTCACGACAACCGGCGACCAGGCGGAGCTGTTCCTGCCGTCGGCCACGCACCGCGCCATCTGGAGTCGCATCGCCAGCGATTCCCTGGGATGCATGGCCGAACGGTGTCTGCACAGACGGCAAGGGCGCTGCTTCTTCCATCAGGCGCATAAGCGGGCGCAGAACGCGCACCTCATCATCGTCAACCACGCCCTGTTATTGTCCGATGTGGCAACGGAGAATCGGGTGTTGCCGGAGTACACTCACCTGATCATCGACGAGGCGCATCATCTGGAGGAGGCCACCACCCAACAGCTTGGGTTCACCGTCAGCGCCGAGAGCATCTTCCAGCTCCTGCGCTCGCTACGGGCGACCGGCCGACGTCCCGGCCTGCTGACAGAGGTCCTCCTGCGCGTGCGCCCGGCCGTGGAGCCAGAGCAATGGTCGGCGGTCCAGGCTCGCGTCCAGGCCGTGCAGGGCGCCGTGCAGGTCGCCCATACGGCGACGGAGCTCTTCTTCAACGCGGTGCGGGACTTCCTGGGCGAGCACGTCCGCCAACGCCTGGATGGACCCTACGACGTCCGCGTGCTGCTGGACAGCGGGATGCGCCACCAACCCGCATGGTCGGACCTGGAGATCATCTGGGACGAGGCCAGCGAGCGCTTCACCGCCCTGATCGAGCAGCTCGCCGATCTGAGCGAGTACCTGGATGGTCTGTCAGAGTATGAGATCGCGGGCCTGGACGAGCTAACCAACGAACTCATGGCGGCGGCCCGTCATCTGGCGGAGCAACGCGACCAGATCGAGGCTATCATCTGCTCACCCCACACCAACGGCATCTACTGGGCGGAGGTCTCTGCCCAAAGCGGCCAACTTTCGCTTAAGGCCGTGCCTTTACACGTCGGTCCCCTGGTGGAACAACATCTCCTCAAGCCCAAACGCACCGTGATCATGACCTCGGCGACGCTACGCACGGCCGGCCGCTTTGACTATATCCGGGAGCGTCTGCATCTCTGGGAGGCCGAGGAGCTGGCCGTCGGCTCCCCCTTCGATTTCGAGAGCCAGGCCCTCGTCTACATCCCCACGGATGTGCCCGAGCCCAACCAGGCGGGCTATCAGGATATGGTGGAGCGCGCCATCGTCGATCTGGCGCGGGCGGCGGAGGGCCGCCTGCTCGCCTTGTTCACCTCATATAGCCAGTTGCGACGCACGACGGAGGCCATATCCCAGATCCTCGTGCCCGAGGGATTCGTCATCTTCAGCCAGGGCGATGGCTCCTCACGCGTCCAACTCCTGCAGGGGTTCCGCACCACGCCCAAGGCCGTCCTCCTGGGCACCCGCAGCTTCTGGGAGGGCGTTGACGTCGTGGGCGAGGCGCTGAGCGTCCTGGTCATCGCCCGGCTTCCCTTCGCCGTCCCCAACGATCCCATCATCCAGGCCCGCAGCCGGACCTTCGACGATCCCTTCAATGAGTATTACCTGCCCGATGCCATCCTGCGCTTCCGTCAGGGCTTCGGGCGCTTGATCCGAAGTCGCAGTGACATCGGCGTGTGCGTCATCCTCGATCGACGCGTGCTGAGCAAATCCTACGGTGAGTTGTTCCTCAAATCGCTCCCCGCGTGTTATACCCTTCAGGGCCCTCTCGCCCATCTCCCCCGACTCACGTCCCGATGGCTCTCTCGCGGCCGGGGCTCATAGCTTCGAAGGGACTCTGCGCTCCGGCGTCTCCGCGGTGCTTTTTCAGTATCATCTTGATGAGGTTGACACCCCCTCTAGCGATCCGTATAATCGCTGTGAGCATTCATACAGGAGGCATGATTCCATGATCAGTGTGACGGAGATGCGTAAGGGCACCGTCGTCGAGCTGGACGGTGAGCTTTATCGCGTGTTGGAGTATCATCATCACAAGCCCGGTCGTGGCAACGCGATCATCCGGACCAAGCTGCGCAACCTTCGCAGCGGAGCGATCGTCGATCGAACGTTCACGTCCGGTGAGCGGGTTCAGGACGTCCGCTTAGATCATCACACAGTACAATACCTGTATCGAGACGGCGACCTCTATTACTTCATGGACATGGAGACCTTCGAGCAGCCCGCTCTGAGCGCGTCCGTGCTCGGCGACGCCGTTTACTACCTGAAAGAGGGGATCACCGTCGAGATGGAGACATACGAAGGGGAGCCCATCGATATCCAGCTCCCGACGACGGTGGACCTGGAGGTCGTGGAGGCGGAGCCCGGATTTGCCGGTGACACCGCAGCCAGCGCGACCAAGCAGGTCGTCGTGGAGACCGGGCTCAAGGTCCAGGTGCCTCTCTTCGTCAACGTCGGCGATGTGATCCGGGTGGATACCCGAGATGGCAGCTACGTCACCCGCGTCTGAGTGGTGATCACTCGTGTCTCACCGCGGAGA
>DUEN01000003.1 GCA_011176545.1 Caldilineae bacterium
AGGACGAAACATCACCTCTCGGATGTATTCTACCTCAGGGAGGTGACCTATCTACAAGACGAGCTTGGTGGCTCTGGGGCGACCTCGGCCTCCCTCCTATGATACCAGGGGCGACCGGCCGGTCGCCTCTACAGAATTCGCACAACTTTGTCCACGTTGAAGGTCATCCGGGCTCTACTTCGTCCCAGAAGCTCACTCCGAAGCGGGGTATAAAGCCGAATGTTTCTTTCGCCGCGCGAAGCTCAATAAGAGGCCTCCGAGTGTGAAGGGGAGGGTAAGGGCTCCAGCCACGCCTCGAACACCGCCGCGATGTTCTCCGCTGGAACGCCGATGCCCCACTCGCACTGGGCGATCACGCCGCCACGTCCGTCGTCCAACGCACGGCGCACCCGCCACACCGCCTGGCGCACCTCCTCCACGGTCCCAAACGGCAAGATGTATTGTCGATCGATCTCGCCCCAGAAGGTGATGTTCCCTCGATATCGTCGTCCGATCTCCTCGATATCCATGCAGAACAACTGGGAATTCACGGCATCAACACCAATCTCGATGAGCTCAGGATAGATGTCCATAATGTCGCCATCGGAGTGAAAGAAGACGAACTTCCCCGCGTCGTGGATCATACGACAATAGTCGATATAGAGGGGTTTAAAATACTCCCGCCACATCGCTGGCGAGATGAGCAGGCCTTTCTGCGCTCCCCAGTCATCCATGAAGGAGATGCCATCGACATCCGTCTTGACCCACAACTCCAGCTCGCGAAGGAAGAACTCATGTACCATATCACGCAGGTGGTAGACCTCGCTCACCCCCCAGCCCAGATCCATCATTAGGTTCTCGGTGCCGCGCAGGAATTGCATGCGCTCGAAGGGACGGATCGTGGTGGAGGCCTTGACGAATTTATCCGTAGCGGCACAGGAGGCATTAACCCGGCTGAAGTCCGCGTTCTCCAGGATCTCATAAGGGGGCTTAAAATGATCCAGTTGCGACCAATCCTTTAAAGGTGGATCCTTCACCTCGCCGATGACGCCGGGTTCGCCTACCGTGAACGGACATCCCCAGGCGTCCACGTAAGTGCCCACCACGGCCGGCGTGCCGCTCTCGCGCTCTCCCCGGCCATAGGTGACATCAGGGCTGGCGAAGTCAGAGGGGTAACGCGCCAGCATAGCTTCCAACTCATCCTTGCGAAACATCTCAATCCCGGGTAGCGTCCACAGGTCACGAGGCGCCCGGTCCGGCGATTGAAACAGCAACGTACGCCGTACGCGCTCTCGGCCATCCATGCTTCGACCTCCAGGATTACAGCTTGTTCACCCGCCTTGCTTTATGGTCGCGATCTGCCGCGTGATCTCGGCGAAGCTTGCAGGGTCGCGGCCGCGCCGCGTGGCCCCCAGACCATCCACGTCGGGGCAGGCCAACAGCTCGGCTGCATATTCCGGCGCCACGCTGCCGCCGTATATGATGCGTATCCCGTCGGCCACAGCATCCCCCCAGCGATCCCGCAGCCATCCCCGGATGAAGCGACACCCGGCTGCCACATGATCCGGCGTCGCCGGCGCGGCCACGCCGATCGCGCCCTCTGGCTCGTAGACGAACACCATATCCGCCACCTGCTCCGCCGAACAGCCAGCCAGCACGGCGGCCATCTGTCGATCCAGAGCGACCTCCACGGGCGAGGGATCGTCGTGTGCCTCGCCGATGAGCAGGATGGGCGAGAGGCCAGATGCCAGCGCCAGATGCACCTTCCGGTTCACCGCCTCATCATCATCGCCCAGGTGGCGGCGAACTTCCCAATGCCCCAGGAGGACTCGACGACAGCCTACATCCGCCAATAGTGTCGCAGAGATCTCCCCCGTGCGAGCGAGATCCGCCGTCGGCGCGATGTTCTGGCCTCCCAATTGGATGGGACTATCGCCCAACTCCTGAGCCACAGCCCATAACGCCGTATATGGTGGACAGACGATCACATCCACGACTTCCAACAGCTCGCCCGCCATGTCCTGGAAGTCGCGCACCCAGGCCAGGCTCTCCGCGATCGTCATCGCCATCTTCCAGTTGGTGATCGCAACAGGCTTGCGCGGCATCATCCTCAACGGCTCCACGCCTGATGCAGCAACCGTAGCCAGTTGCCATGCATGATAGCGGCGATATCGTCATCGCTGTAACCCCGTTCCGCCAGCAGCTCAGGTACCTTCTGGAGGTCAACGATAGTATCCAAGTCACAAGGGGACTGCTCCCGACCGAAGCCGCCGTCCAGATCGCTGCCGACACCCACATGCTCGCTGTTCCCGGCTATCTGGCAGATGTGATCGATATGATCGACCACGTCGGCGATGGTGACTGTCTCGTTCGAGCTATGCCCTTTGATCCACCCCGGCTCCAACATCCAGGCGTCAAACGCCACGCCGATGACGCCATCCCGCTCGATGATCGCCCGCAATTGCTCATCGCTGAACTGACGCTGATGAGGCACAAGGGCACGGCAGTTGTTATGGCTGGCCAACACAGGACCATCATATCGCTCTAACGCCTGCCAGAACGATGGATCGGAACAGTGAGTGATGTCCAGGATCATGCCCACACGCTCCATCTCCGTCAGGAGCACCTTCCCTAGATCGGTCAACCCATCCTCCGTCCCCGTGCCGCCAGCATACCGCCCTCGACCATAATGGGTAATCCCCAACACGCGCAGTCCCGCATCCCACCACTCCTGCAACTGGTCCGGACTCAGGATAGGATCAGCCCCCTCCATGCTGATGACGAAGCCCAACGGCGGCGTCGCATCAGGATCCGGGTCATCGGCTGCCTCCCATGTCCGCCATTCAGCCATATGGGCATCCAGTCCAGCGATGTCCGTGATAAGGCGCGCGTATCCCTCCCGCTCTAACGCCCGATAATACGCCAACTGACCCAGGGCGACCCCATACGCCTGCAGCGGCGAAAGGTAATCCAAATAAGGGACAGGCGTCCCCGTGGAGCGCGCCAGCATCGTGGCGAAGGAGAGAGCCACCCGTCCTTTACGCATCTCCGGCAACGCCACCGTCCCCTGCGCCCGCCCCGGCCCCGGCGTCCTGATCTCCAGGGAGCGGGTCGTATAGACGGACAGCAGCAGATCACGGTTCCACTGCAGGGCATTCCAGGCGAGATCGAGGTGAGAATCGATCACCAGCATGATCTCCTCCTTTACAGATCATGCCCGCGGCAACGCTAGACAGAAGACGGCTCCAAAGCCCTCGCGGTCTTCCAGCCACAGGCGACCACTCTGGAGCTCCGCCAGGCGATAAGCGATGCTCAACCCCAACCCCAGCCCTGTGTGCACGCGCGTTAACGCTGGCTCCGCCTGATAGAACGGCTGAAAGATGTGACGTCGCTTATCAGGGGGGATCCCTGGTCCCGTGTCCGCCACGGCGACGATCACCTCCTCCTCCGAAGGCTCGATGGAGATCACCACGCGTCCGCCAGACGGCGTAAATTTCACGGCGTTGCTCAGCAGGCTACGCAGGATCAACTTCGTCTTGGCCTCATCAGCGCGCGCCCATACCTCATAGCGTCCATTGGCGATCTCTAAGGATATCCCCTGTTCCTCCGCTCTCCTCTCGAACTCGGAGGCCACATCTTCCACCAAGTCCGGCATAAGCACGGGGTGAATCTCCAACTTGTCCTCGCCGGGCTGCCAGTTGCTCAAGTTCTCCAACAACAGCAGGTCATCCGTCAGCTTCTGCAATCGCTGCGCGCTTCGGAGGACGGCCTCCATGTACTCCCTCAGGCTCTCATCGCCGAGTTGCTCCACCAGCAAAGAGGCATATCCCACGATCACGGCCACAGGCGTTCGCAGCTCATGAGCAGCGATATTGATGAACTCCGACTTCATCTCATCGAGCTTGCGCAGATCCTCATACGCCTGTTCCATCTCCTCGAACAGCCGGGCGTTCTCGATGGCGATGGCCGCCTGACCAGCTAATACCGAGAGCAACTCGGCATCCCCCCGGGTGAAGGGTGGCTGTCCCACTGTCTTGGTCAAATTGATCACCCCGATGACATGCCCCTTGACCGCCAATGGAAGACAAACGGCGGAATGCGCCATCCCTCCACGCAGCGATGGACGCAGGAACTCCGGGATATCCCCCTCGTTATTGATGACCAACGGCACACCGGTGCGCGCCACCCAGCCGGAGATCCCGCGGCCTACACGTTCTCGAGCGACGGCCATCACCTCGGGCGGCATCCCCACGGCCGCCCGTACCCTCAGCTCCTGCCTGGCCTCGTCGATCAACATGATGGAGCCGCGCTGCGCGCCAGTGGCCTCCACGGCCATCTCCACGATGCGTTGTAGCAGATCATCCAGGTGCAGGTTCTGCATGAACGCCTGGCTGATCTGGTACAGCGGCACCAACGCCCGTGACCGGGCCAACTCACGCCGCTCATGGGCCTGCTCCACCGCACCCGCTACATGCTGACACAGCTCCTCCTGCCCGACGGGCTCCACCAGGATCCCTGCCACGTCAAAACGCAACAGAGCGACGACGCTCGCTAACAAGTCGGCCGGGCTGATGATCAGCCATATCGCCTCCGGATCCGCCTCCCTAAGCAAGGAGAATCCTTCCATTCCCTCGGTAACCCATCGCCCATCCAGAGAGATCACATCAAAACGGACGGAGCGAGCCATATCTACCGCTCCGGTCAGGCTCGCCGCCACAGTGACCTCGTATCCGGCGCCCTTTAACGCTTCAGCCCAGGCCGCCCTCGCATCTTGTTGGCCGTATCCCACCAGCACGCGGATCCCACCATCGGATGATGTCCGCTCCTCATCCTGTCCCTCAGGATGCGTATGGTAACCTCTCTCTTCCCACATGATATCCGTTTTCATAACCCACTTTCTACCTAACTATCTACGTGATTATCCTCCAGCCATGGCCACGACCACGGCCACCGCATAATCTCGGCTATGCGAAAGGCTGATCGCCCACTGCGAGAAGCCCAATGTCTCCGCACGCGCGCGCGCCCTCCCGTGAAGGACCAATCGGGGCTGCCCAATATCCAGGCGCGCGACCTCGATCTCCTTCCATCCGACCTCCATCCAGTCGCAGGCCAGCACCTTGCTCACAGCCTCCTTGGCCGCCCAACGCACAGCCAGGGAGGGCGTGCGCCCGGAACAATAAGCCAACTCGGCTGGCGTATACACCCGACGCAAGAATCGATCCCCCCACCGTTCCACCATGGCCGCGATACGATCCAGTTCGACGATATCCACACCGACGGCCAACATGGCTTCACCCCTCCTGGGGGCCAGCCAGCCCCAGCGCGTACGCTCCCGGCCTGAGATATCGGGCCACGACGTCCCGTACCTGCTCGGCCGTGACTTCCTCGATCAGACTCGGATATCGTTGCAGGTAGTTCAACCCCAACCCATACCACTCCATGTCCAGGATCACGCTGGCCACGCCGCTGTTAGTCTCCAGACGCAACGGGAGGGATCCGGTCAGATACGCCTTGGAATCCGCCAACTCCTCTTCGGGCACCAGCTCTTCGCCCATCCGGGCTATCTCCTTCTCAATACCGGCGATAGCTCGATCCACGTTCTCCGGGGCGACCCCTGCGATGGTCGCCCATGGTCCTGGCCCCTTATCCGCCTGCAACGTGCTATAGACGTAATAAGCCAGCCCCTGTCGCTCGCGCACGTTTTCCCCCAACCGGCCCATGAGCCCGAAGACCCCCAGTACGGTGTTGGCCAACAGGGCCGCGTGATAGTCTGGGCTCGTCCTGGAGATGGCCGGCACGCCCAGCACCAGATCGGTCTGCGTCTTCCCCGGCATGGGCACGACCTTGCGCCTCACCTCCTCCGGCGGGGACACGGGCGGAACTTCCGGGTCCGATGGGTTCGCCTCGGGTTGCCATCCCCCCAAGGCCTCGGTCAACAATTCGATCACCTGCTGCGTGTCAACATCGCCTACGATCGCGATGGCCGCACCGTGAGGGCCATATCGCCGTTGATAGAAGGAAACCAGGTCTTCCCTCGAGATGGTGCGTACCGTATCGAGGTATCCAGCCGGCGAGAGACGATACGGATGTCCCTCGGGATAGGCGACCTCTCGGAAGGCCAGCGCGGCCATCTGCCGCGTGTCGTTCTCCCGCTCCTGCAAGGCGGTCAGCTTCTGGCCGCGCACCCGCTCCACGTGCTCCTCCGGGAAGATGGGATGCTGCAAGATGTCCGCCAGGATCTCGATCAGCAGGCTCAGATCCTCCGTCAGACACTGACCGGAGAAGCCGCTCGTATGGCGTCCCGCGCCGAAGCTCAGCAAAGCCCCCACGGATTCGATCGTCTCGTTGATCTCAGCGAACGTGCGCGTTTCCGTGCCCCGCATCAACATCGAGGCAACGAAGCTGGCCAGGCCAGCCTGCCGCGCAGGCTCGTGCACACTCCCCGCCGGTATATACCCTTCGATGACCACCGAAGGGTTGGCGTGATTCTCTCGCACCAACACGACCAGCCCGTTGGGTAGCACATGTCGATGAATATCCCCAGGCCCAGGGATCGATGTCCAGCGTCTATCCATCCGTCTTCCTCACACCATGAGATGTCTCATCCGGTAAGAACCACCCGACCGTTCGGTTGTCCGCCACAAGATATCTCCGCGCGACCCGCTGAATGTCGTCCGCGGTCACGGCCGCCACGCGATCCAGATACGTATCCAGCCACTCTGGCGAGACCACCGTCTCAGCGAATCCCAGCCAGTAGGCCTGGTCCGTCACGCTCTCGCTGCCATAAACGAACTCAGCCCGCGTCTGCTTGATGGCCTTCTCAAGCTCTTCCTGGCTGACCGGCTCCTCCTGTAGCCGGTCGAGTTCTCGCAGGAGGACTCTCTCCACCTCCTCAGCGCTCCGCTCAGCCCTCACCGTTACAGTACAACTATACAGGTAAGGATCGATGGTTGGCAACAGGAAAGTAGACACATCTAAGGCCAGATCCGCCTCGACCAACGCCCGATAGAGACGCGAGCTACGGCTGGGCGAGCTGCTACGGAACACGCCCAGCGCCCTGGCTCCGTTGAGCACCGTATCTATCACAACCAACGGGAAGAAATCCTCATGCGAGGCCGGCGGCGCGTGGAACGCGACCTGAACATAGGTCGTGCCTCCGGGGCCGCGCACGATCAAACGACGCTCTCCACGCTGAGGAGGCTCCACACCCCGTACCGGCGGCGCTCCGGGCCCGCGCGGGATCGGGCCAAACAACTCCTCGATCCGCCTTAGGAGCGCATCGGCCTCGAAGCCCCCCACCGCGACCAGCACGGCGTTATCCGGAGCGTAATACGTGCGATAGTGCTCATACAACTCGTCTCGCGTGATGCTCCGCAGATCGCACAGCCAGCCGATGGTCTCGTGGCGATAGGGATGCACCCTGATAGCCGTGGCGGTCAACTCCTCGTTGAGCAGAAAATCAGGGTAATTCTCGTACCCCTGCCGCTCGGAGATCACGACGGTGCGCTCCAGCTCCACCTCCTCCGGGTGGAAGGGGCTATTGACCATGCGATCCGCCTCGATACGCAACGCCAGATCGAATCGGTCGGCCGGGAGCGTCTCGAAATAGGTGGTCCAATCCAGATACGTCATTGCGTTACGGTATCCCCCCTCCCGGGCCACCAACCGATCGGCCTCCCCCGCGGGGAACTGCTCCGTCCCCTTGAAGAGCATGTGCTCCACCCAGTGCGAGATGCCGGTGCGCCCCTCCACCTCGTTCCGGCTTCCCACCCGATACCAGACGAAGAGGCTAGCCACGGGCACCCCCACCAACGGCCTCAACACCACCCTCAACCCATTATCCAGCTGCGTCCGAATCACATCTCGCGTCTCCACAACCTCCCTCCACTCACGCAATACACATTACGCTTTACGCATCACGTTTTACTTAACTACCCTCTGGCTCATACCATCCCACCACCGCGCGCTCCCGTCGCAGGTACGTCTGAGCCACCCGCGAGACGTCCTCCACCGTCACCCGGGCGAGCGCGTCCATGAACCCCGTGAACCACTCCGCGGAGGTCACCACCTCGCTATATCCCAGCCAGAACGCCTGATTCGTCACGCTCTCGCTGCCATAGGCGAACTGCGCCCGGCTTTGACGCAACGCTTTATCCAACTCGGCGTGTTCCACCGGTTCCCGGTGAACGCGCTCGATCTCAGTCCACAACGCATCTTCGACCCGCTGGGGCGACACACCCTGTCGCACCGCGGCGAAGAAAGTGAAGAGATGAGGATCGATGGAGAGGCTCATACCACACCCGACGCGGGCCGCCAGCTCGCGCTCGACCAGGGCCTTATACAGACGAGAGGATCGAAACATGGCGGAAGCGCCGCCTCCGAACAGCGTCATGGAGGCCGCCCCTCCCAGGATGGCCTTCAAAGCCATCAAAGCAACCCAGTCCGGATGCGACGCGGGCGGCACCCGGAAGCCCATCTCCACATAAGCCGTACGCTCATGTCCCGTGACCCGCACGCGCCGCATCTCCGTCTGTGGCGGCTCCGGCTCAGGCTCCTCCAAAGCCCGTTCCACGGGCTTAATGGAGCCAAAGGACGCCTCGATCTGGCTCATCATCTCATCGGGCTCAAAGTCCCCCGCAACAGCGATCACAGCCCGATTAGGGGCGTAACAAGTACGATAATACGCGTAGAGCTCATCGCGGCTCATACGTTCCAGGTCCTCACGCCGGCCGATGACGGGATGGCCATAACTGTGGACCTGAAAGGCCGCTGCCTCTATCGCCTCGTGCAGGCGCCACGTCGGCCGATTCTCATTGCCGGCCCGCTCCGAGAGGATGATCGTACGCTCCGCCTCCACGGCGTCAGGCGTGAACTGGGCATTGACCATGCGATCGGCCTCGATCTGCAAGGCCAGATCGATCCGATCGGAGGGCAGGGTCTCAAAATAGCAGGTGAAGTCGTATGAGGTCATGCCATTGCGCACGCCACCTTCCCTGGCGATGAGCTTATGCACGACGCTGCCGGGGAAGCGCGGCGTGCCCCGGAACAGCATGTGTTCCACCCAATGGGAGGCGCCCGTCATGCCCGGCCGCTCATTGCGGCTGCCCACCCTGTACCAGACCCAGAAGCTCGTCACAGGGGCCACATGCGAAGGGCGCATCAAGACAGTCAATCCGTTATCCAGACGTCTTCTCACGAATGACGATCGTGTCCCCATGCTCGCTCACTCTTCCGGTACGGAGTAGCCGCGCCCGATGCCTCGATACTCGAATCCCAGCCGACGCATCTCGTCCGGCTCATAGATGTTGCGGCCATCAATGAGGACAGGACGTCGCATGAGGTCTCGAATCCTAGCTAGGTCCAGATGCTTAAACTCGTTCCACTCGGTGCACACGACCAGGGCATCACATCCCTCGGCCAGCGCGTACGGGTCCGGCGCCAGCTCGACCTCCGGCAAGACGCGAGCCGCCTTCTCCATGGCGATGGGATCGTATCCCCGCACGTTGGCCCCCTCGCTCAGCAGCAGGTGAGCGATCTCCACAGATGGCGCCTCCCGCATATCATCCGTATTCGGCTTGAAGGCCAGTCCTAGCAGGCCCACCGTGACATCCCGCAGCGAGCCCAGGATCTCCCTCAATTTGAGGATGACCACCCGGCGTTGGTCTCGATTGATCTCCATCACGGCCCGCAGGAGCGCGGGATGAGCCCCATGGATCAACGCCATATGCTCCAGCGCCTTCACATCCTTGGGGAAGCAGCTTCCACCCCATCCGATCCCCGCATCCAGGAAGGCGTGACCGATCCGGCGATCGTACCCCATGCCGATGGCCACCTCTTTGACGTCCGCCCCCAACCGCTCGCAGATGGAGGCGATCTCATTGATGAAGGAGATCCGCGTCGCCAGGAAAGCGTTCGACGCGTACTTGATCATCTCGGCCGTGCGCAGGTCGGTGACGATGATGGGCGCCCGAAGGGGCAGATGGAGCTGAGCCACCCGCTCGGCCGCCTCCGGATCCAACGAGCCCAGGACGACCCGATCCGGGTTGAGGAAATCCTGGATGGCCGATCCCTCCCTCAAGAACTCCGGGTTCGACACCACGGAGAAGGGAATCGGCTTGGGCTGATGCCGACGCACGATGTCGGCCACCCAGTCGCCCGTGCCCACAGGGACGGTGCTCTTGTTCACGATGATCAAGGGGTGGTCCATATGCTGTGCGATGGATTCAGCCGCCATCCGGACATAACGGAGATCCGCCTCGCCATCCACCCCCTCGGGCGTTCCCACGGCGATGAAGACGAACTCCGCGTCCTTCAATCCCTCCGCATAGGATGTGGTAAAGTGGAGACGCCCCGCGGCTTGGTTGCGCCGGACCATCTCCTCCAGTCCGGGCTCGTAAATGGGCATAATCCCCGCGCGCAGCTTCTCGATCTTCTCCTCATCGATATCGACGCAGGTGACGCGGTTTCCCAGATCGGCGAAGCAGGTGCCAGTCACCAGTCCGACATAGCCAGCGCCGATCACGCAGATCACCTTCATGGTCTCACCCCGTTCCGCAATTGGATTCCAAGGTAGGGGCTCGTAGGGGCGCACGGCCGTGCACCCCTACGAAGACAACGCCTGCGTTGCCCCCAATATGCCAATATGGGCGATCCAGCGATTTAAGGTGCTGTCTCCACCGCCGCATCGCCTCCCCGTGCCGCCCGCCCCAGATCGGCCCAGCGCAACTGCTCACGCCACATGTAGAACGCGCCTAGCAGCGTGATGGGCAGCCACAAGGCCACGTGCAGGACGGCCGTGTACGCGCCCGCCAGATCGCGCGGGACGCCGAACGTGGCCAGGATCTCGATGCCGGGGAGGTCGAAGGTGCCCACATATCCCGGCGCAGCCGGGATCGTCGTGGCCAGGTTGACCACGCCGTTCATGAGCATCAGCACGTAGAAAGGCACCGTGAAGTCGAAGGCGTGCATGACGAACCAGTACTTAACGGTCTCCGCCAGCCAGATGACGACGGAGGTCCAGAAGAGCATGAGCACATCCCGGCCGCTACGCAACGAGCTAAGGCCGATCAGAAAGCGATCCAGCAGCCCGCCCACGGGGCCTCGAAAGCGCTCAGGTACCAGTCGCGCGGCCAGACGATCATAGATCAAGCGAACCCGCTGAGGCCGCGCGGCCAGGGCCAGGAACACCAACAACGCCCCGAAGAACAACAGGCTGGAGAGGATCACGATCTGACGCAGCCAGCCGGGCATGGGGGTGAACGGCAGCGCGATGAACACGAAGACCAGCATCACCAGCCCATCGAAGATCCGTTCCACCAACACCGTCGCCAAGCTGGCGCTCATACTAATCCCCTCGCGGCGGCGCAACACGTAACTGCGGATGACCTCGCCCGCGCGGGCCGGGTAGATGTTGTTGCCCATGTAGCCGATGCAAACGACGGGGAAGAGCCGAGGCAGGGGGACGGTTCGCATGGGGCGTAACAGGTAGTGCCAGCGCCAGGTGCGCGCCCACACGCCGAAGAAATACACCACCACCCCAGGGAGGATCCAAAAGTACCGGGCCGTGCGCATCGCGTGCCAGACCTCCGCCAGCTCCAGGCGCCGCAACGCGATGCCCATGAACAGCAGACTGATGAAGATCCCTAGCCAGAATTGTATCCTGCGCACAAACGCGACCTCATCGTTTAGATACGCTCTAAGCAAATAAACCGGGCGGACTACCTGTCGTTCTCGACACCGCAGTCCACCCGGCCATGCCCTGCTTCAGGGCTATCCGCTCAAAGCTGTCTCATTATCGCTCAAATGAACGAAGACCGCAAATCATCCCATAGTCCCATCTGCCCAACGCACCCTCACCCCGAGACCACAGGCGAGGCAGGCTCCTCCACCACGAAACTCACCATGGGCGCCAGCAACTTCTCCAACGCCATCGTATGGCTGCACCGTCCCCGTTGAGCGAAGAAGCGACACGTACAATGCCAGCTTCCCTCTTCATAGGTGATCTCATACACGTCGTGATTACCTTGGAACTCCGCCACGAACGACTTGATATGAACACGCTCAGGTTCCTTCGCGTACTGCCTGGCCTTCATGATCTTACCGATCATGGCCGAATCCATTTTGCTTAACCTCCTTTTTATGTAAACTGGCGGACCCACATCGCCAGCGCCCCCGGGCGGGGAGGCGCCACCCCACCACTCACCGTCACGGGCCCTAAAAAGCAAGGAACACTGAGGCATACTTCACCTCAGTGTTCCCTGTTGGTCCAGATCCCCACCACGTGACGTGAGCTCACCATCCAGCACCACCTTTCAAGCCCAGTATAACTGGGGAGCATGCTCCTGTCAAACCGCCTCAACATGCGACTGAACGACGATTGCTCTACTCATCTGAAAAACCGCTGAGACGCCGAGGTCGCAGAGCTCCCCTATCTCTAGGGTAGGGACGCCGCGCTGCTGCGTCTCCTCACGTTAAGCTATTCCAATATGGAACATTAAAGCCTCCGCGCTCTCTGCGTCTCGGCGGTGCGTTTTCACTCAACCAATGGACGTTCGAAGTCCTCAAACCGTTCCCGGATCTCCCGCTCCAACGCGGCGGGATGGAGATAGGACGCCCACTCCCGGGCACAGCGCGATCTCAATGCTTCCAACTGTTCCCGAAGCGCCTGAGCCACCTTTCGAATGGTGACATCCTCCGGCTGCTGGGCCCATCGAGCGCCTACCCGTATCGCCCAGGCGCCAAGGAGCGCCTCCTCCGCCGCCAGCCGGTAAAGCCTCACTTCCTCGCGATCGTTCCCTTGCTCCAAAGCCCGCTCCAACACGCTAAGTGCCCGATAGGCGACCTGGATGCGCCTGGAGAGCTCCCTCACGGCCTTATCGGAGAGGTTGGGATATCCCCCCAAGCTCCCCTGTACCCTTTCCTCCCATGGGCGGTTGCGGAAATATCGCCCATCTGAAGAACGCTCCCGAGGTACGGCCTGATCATATCCCAGCCCCGGGGACGATAGCTCCCATGCCACCCATCCCAAGAGGGAATCCCCCAGGAACAGCTCACCGTACTGGCCAGGGAACGACATCAGCCAGGCCTCGTCGGCCGCCTCGGGCCGCCACATGGCGCCGGCCCCAGCCGTGACCCCTAACATCGTCAGCTCGGGCAAGACCCGCCTAATCGCCCAGGAGGTGACGACGGAACCAAGGGCCTTCGCTTCGCTGGCGACGCGGGCCGCCGCGACGACATTCGGGAGATGGACCTTCCAATTCGGATGGGTATAGGGGTCTCCATAACTACGAACAGATGAGCCCGTGAGCACCTCGTAGCCAGCCTCCCGAAGGTATCTCGTGTAAGAGAACCCTTTCACCCAGGGGCTAGCCGCCTCCGGCCGGACATACGCCTCATAGCGCGCCCGAAACTTTGGAGGGAAATCCTCCCAACGCTCGGCGGGCACGATCCCCCCTCCGCCCCAATTCCGGACGTAGTCCACCTCCTCGCCGTAATAACTATACTCCCAATCGACGAAAATCACGTCCCGGGGCATGTACGATAACGCGTCAGGATGGGCCAACACCATGTCCGCCCAGATCCACGGCCGCCGTCCCTGTTCCAGGACATGAGCGAGCACCTCCCGCATGAAGCGCCCATACAGGCTGGCCACGCCCTCTCTGGCCGCCACTTGCTGGCACTCCGGACATCGGCCCAGATACCAGGTCTCATCCCCGCCTACATGGAAGAACCGGGAGGAGGGGTGAAGCGATAGCACCTCATCCACCATCCGCTTGACCAACGTCAACGCTTCCGCCTTGAGAGGACAGACCTGATATCTGGCGTCCGTCTCGGCCAGATCCGGCCGATGGTACAGCACGAACTCCAGGTGTCCAAGGGTCGGCACGCAGGGGATCACCTCGATGCCTCGCTCACGAGAATGCTCGATCAGGGTTGAGATCTCATCGGGCGTGAGGCGCTCCGGATGGGCAGGGATAATATCCGTCGAGTACGGGAATTTATCCTCATACTCCACAAGGAGGGCGTTGTAACGGAGGGCTGCCAGACGGTCCACCAGACGCAGGATGTAATCGAAGGAGAGCATTTGGTCCTTCAGGTCCAGGTGGAAGACGCGCATCGCCAGCCCGGGCGCGTCGGTGATGCGCTGGGCGCGGACATGGCCTTCTTGGGCGAGGGAGGAGAGCGTCCTCAGGGCGTTGAGCGCGCCGCGCTCCTCCGACGAGGATACGTCGATCCCCTGCGGCGCAAGGGTAACCGCATACCCCTCCTGAGGCAGGTCAGCGTGATGAAAGCGAATGGGGATCCCCGCCTCTGAGAGGGTGAGCCCCTCCACGCTCGACGGGCGAAGGGTCGAGAACGGCGGGGAGATCAGTTGGAACGCGATGGAAAGATCTACCTGCCCCTCTCGATATTCCACGGACAGAGGCGAAGGGAATAGGGTCATCGTTCCTCCTCCATCTGCGAAGAAGTTTCCTCCGGCGATGGGGACGCGATGTTCAACGCCAGGCGATAGATCTCCCGACGCGGGCGCCCCGTCAATTTACTCAAGGCGCGGGCGGCCGTCGCTCGCGACACGCCCTCGTTCAACAGGATGGTCAGCGCCGCCTCGACGCGCTCAATCGGCCATGCCTGCTCGGCGGCCTCCCGCGGCGCGCCGCCAATGACGAGGGTATATTCCCCGCGCGGCCTCTCCGCCTCGAAGTGGGCGATGGCCTCCGTCACTCGCCCCCGGAACACCGATTCGTAGCGCTTCGTCAGCTCCTCAGCGACGGCGACAGGCCGGTCCCCAAGCACCTCCGCGATATCCCTCAACGCTGAAACCAACCGATGAGGCGCCTCGTAGGCCACCAAAGTGCCCGGTTCCGTGGCCACTGACCGGAGCAGCCGACGCCGTTGAGCCTGACGTCGAGGCAAAAAACCCAGGAACAGGAAGCGATCGGTGGGCAGCCCGGAAATCACCAGGGCGGTCACCGCGGCCACGGGGCCCGGGATGGGGACGACCTGATGTCCTGCCGCCAACGCTGCCCGTATGAGCTCGTATCCCGGGTCCGAGAGGCCCGGCATCCCCGCCTCCGAGATCAGGGCGACGTCCCCCTCCATCAAAGCGCTGAGGATGCGATCCAGCTTGGTCAGCTTATTATGCTCAAAGTAGCTGGTGACCGGGGTATGGATATCGAAGTGGGAGAGGAGCACGCGGGCCGTGCGCGTATCCTCGGCCGCGATCAGATCCACCTCACGCAGCACGCGCACCGCCCGGAACGTCATGTCCTCCAGATTGCCGATAGGCGTCCCTACGACATAGAGAATGCCCATATCTCCCCATTTCCCTTCATGGCGCTGGACCGCCGATCAGTATATAGTCTCGACGATCGTCTGTCGTGCGCGCCATGGGCCATACACCTGAGCCCGGCTGCATCCCTCCATCCGAGAGCCTGGCCCTTATCCGATGAACCACAGCCGCCAGCGCCTGATCGCGGTCATCGGGGTCTAACCCAGGATAGTGCCCCAAGCGCCAGTTGGCCAGCTCCAGCCGCACCAGCTCCAATTCGGCCCAATCGCGCTCCTCGGGATCGGCGAGGTCGCCAACTCGCTGGCGCAGCAGGGAGAAGAACGCACCTTGGGCGAGGCGCAATGCCTCATAAATCTCAGGCTCGGCCCCCTCCCACTCAGGCACCAGCGAGATGCCATAAGCGCCGCGGGCCGCCTGAAGTTTGATAAGCAGCCAGACGATCTGCTCTGAAAGCAGGGTGACCTGCTGTCCAGGGCTCAGCCTGCCCGGCTCGGCCAGCTCGACGTACCATGTCACCCGCGCCTGATCCTCGCGACGCAGGAATTCGGCCAGGTCCGCTCGCTCCGGGCCGACATCCCCGCCTTCCAGAGCGATCCACTGATTGATCAACGCCAAAGCCCGCCGTTGGCGCTCCAGCCGAACGCGCTCCAGATCGGGGTTGAGCGGCAACGGATCCGCCAGAGCCGCCAAGTTCGATCTGGGAAGGAGTATGCTCGGCTGGACGGTCACATCATCGCCGACTCGCGCCCTCAGCTCGGCCGCGGCCCGCTTCCCGCGAGCCACCGCGACCAGCCTCTCCAGGCGATCCAGGGCCTGCTTGCGCTGCACCGGCTGCATCAGCGCGCTGTAGCGAATGAGGGTTTCCGCCTGCTCCAGGCTGAGTGCCACCCCGACCTCGTCCTTCACGCGTAGACGGCCGCGGGCCGCCGAGAGCGACAGATCAAAGCGAGCGAGATCCGCCACATCGGGCCCGAGGGCGGCCAAGTCGTGAGCCATCTGGAAGCAGAGGGAGGCTTCGCTCAGCCGTCCCATATCCGCGAAGCGCTCACCGATGAGCTCGAACAGCCCTCCTCGAGTGGCGTTATCCAGGTCCGAGGCATACACGACGATGGCGAAGGCGCTATCCGGTTCGCCCGCGTCGAGTGCCTCGCGAGCGGCCGTCTCCGAGGGGATGCCGGCCAAGGGCAGAAGCGCCAGGTCAGGCCGTATCCGCGTGGCCACCACCGCGTTCGTAGGATCCCGCCAGCCGTGTATAACGGCCGGCTGACGGCTCAACAGGGCATATACCGCCAGGGACATGATCCCCACGATGAAAAGGAGAATCGCTCCACCAAGAGAGGATATCCACAGCCAATAACGAACGCGGTCGATGCGGTCGATATCACTTCGCATTCAAGACCTCAGAGGCCATGACGTCAGCCGGCGACCTCAGTATACCACAGCGGGGAAAATGATGTCCATGTCATCGGTAGGGGCATTCCTTATGGACGTCCCATTGGCATCAAGTTAACGATGCTGAGGGGGCCTCAGCTCATAGAGACGAAATCCATTTCACGTATCGCCCTGCGATCAGGCATTCAACTCCAAGCGCTCTGGCTGCAGACGACCCTCATCCCCCCGCCCCCCTTCTCCCTGGCCAGGGAGAAGGGGGTCGGGGGGATGAGGGTCGTCTGCAGCCAGAGCGCTTGGAGTTGAATGCCTGATCGCAAGGTGATACGTGAGATGGATTTCGTTTCTATGAGCTAAGACTCCCTCAGCATCGTTAACTTGATGCCAATGGGGCGCAGTATGCTGCGCCCTTACCCTACGGTTCTATGCGCGCCTACCAGCGAAGCGAGACGCGAGGAGATACAGACATGACGATGAGAGATCATGGAGACGACCATCGCTTAGACCGAATTCCCCTGGGAGATGGCCAGTTGCTCATCAGCCCTTTGGGCATCGGTACGTGGGCCTGGGGGGACCGCCTATGGTGGGGATATGGCCGGGGCTACACCGACGTTGACCTGTGGGAGGCCTTCCAGATCGCTGTGGAGGCCGGGATTAACTTCTTCGACACAGCGGAGGTGTACGGGTTCGGCCGATCGGAGCGAATCCTAGGCGCGTTTATGCGGGCAATGGATGCCCCCATCGTGGTAGCGAGTAAATTCTTCCCGTTCCCCTGGCGTCTGGGGCGGACAAGCCTCTTGAGGGCGCTGCGCGGCAGCCTGCGACGCCTTGGGGTATCCTGGATCGACCTCTATCAGATCCACTGGCCGTTTCCGCCGGTGCCGATCGAGACGTGGATGGCGGCATTGGCCGAGGCCGTGGAGGCCGGGCTCGTGCGAGCCGTCGGCGTCTCCAATTATAACGTGGAACAGATGCGCCGCGCGCACGAGGCCCTGGCGCGATATGGCATCCCCCTGGCGTCGAATCAGGTGGAGTACAGCCTGATCCGGCGCGACGTAGAGCGGAACGGACTTCTGGCGGCCTGTCGGGAGTTGGGCGTGACGTTGATCGCTTACAGCCCTTTGGGGATGGGATTGCTAACGGGGAAGTACACTCCAGATCGACCACCTGCGGGGCTGCGCGGCCGTCGTCTGGGCCAGCGGCTGGCGCAAGTGCAGCCGCTGGTCGAGTTGCTGCGCGATATCGGCGAGGCGCATGGGGGCAAAACGCCAACTCAGGTGGCGCTGAATTGGGTGATCTGTAAAGGGGCCGTGCCCATCCCGGGGGTGAAGAACATCCGTCAGGCGCGAGATAACGCGGAGACGTTGACATGGCGGTTGACGGATGGGGAGATCGCCGCGTTGGACGAGGCCAGCGATCGCGTGATGGGACGCGTCCCTGGTGGGCAGAATGGCGATATTTATGGTAGAATGGTGAACGTGAGATCATGACTCAAAGAAGCCGAGGATGGGCATGGTAGCATTGAATCGTGTGGCGCGAGATGACTGGCAAGGATTATTGAACGTGGCTCGCGAGAGCCTCGATCAGGGGGATACCGTCACCGCGCGGCGGGCCGTCACCCTGGCTGCGCGCGTCGCGCCGGATACGGCGGAGGCGCAGAGGGCGTTAGGAGAGGTCTGGAGCACGTTAGGGCGGGTGGTGGAGGCCGTGCGGGCGTATCAGCGCGCGGCGGAGCACGATCCCAGCTCGGCCGCCACGCTCAGTGGGCTGATCGACGTCTTACACGAGACGGGACGCGACAACGAGGCGCTGCCCTACTG
Organism: Caldilineae bacterium; assembly: GCA_011176545.1. Taxonomy (GTDB): domain Bacteria; phylum Chloroflexota; class Anaerolineae; order DUEN01; family DUEN01; genus DUEN01. The sequence continues at coordinate 18,478 of DUEN01000003.1, forward strand.
CCAGCGCGCTGTGGAGATGTCGCCAGAGGACGCCGAGCTGTGGCGACTGCTCGGAGATGTCCTGATGGCGCTCGATCGGTATGACGAGGCGTTGGAAGCCTTCCAGAAGGCGATCGAGCTGGGGCTGGATTCGGCTGATCTATATGTCTCCCTGGGATATCTCCATTACTATCGAGAGGACGTCGATCAGTCCGTTCAGGCCTTCCAGAAGGCGATTGAGCTGGCGCCGGAAGAGGCAACCCCGCATAACAACCTCGCCTACCTTCAGATCCTGCGAGGGGATCTGGCGGAGGCGGAGCGGCTATTGGATCGAGCCCTGGAGCTGCGGGAGGACTTCGTGAGGGCCTATTATAACCGCGGCCTCTGCGCCTGGTTGAACGATGAGAGGGATCGCGCGCTGAAGTTTTACGCCCAGGGCCGCGCGAAGGATGAGGACGAGGCGGAGCTCGCCGCCCATCGGGAGGATCTGGGCGAGGTGGGGGAATATCAGGAAGCCTGGCGCGGCAAGCTACAGCGGCTCTCCGCCCTTTTGAGCCAGCCGATGGCGGGCGTTCGCCAACGCCTGCCACGCCGTTAGGACGTGTCCGAGAATCATGGGAGGAGTATAGCTCATGGGCGATGTGTCGGGCGTCTTCGCGCCCATAGTGACTCCCTTCCGGCCTACGGATGGGGAATTAGATCTGTCCTGGGTCGGGCGGCACCTGGCCTTTTTGAAGGCGAGAGGATGTGACGGCGTCGTGCCGGCAGGGACCACGGGCGAGGGGCCCTCGTTGGGCTTTGATGAGCGTTGCCGTTTGATTGACTATGTCGTGTCCCATGCCGACGGCATGACCGTCATCGCCGGGACGGGAACGCCCAGCCTGGCGGATACGATTTCGTTGACGCGCTTCGCCTTTCAGGTAGGTGTGGATGGGGTGCTGGTGTTGCCGCCGTTCTACTATCGCACCGTCCCGGTCGAAGGTCTCATCGCCTACTTCCGCCGGTTATGTGATCAGGCCCTCATGCCCGGGCAGCGGGTCTTCCTCTACCACATCCCCCAGGTGAGTGGTGTGCCGGTGACCCTGGAGCTATTGGACGGGCTGATGGAGACTCACGCCGAATGCATAGGCGGGCTCAAGGACTCGAGCCGTGACCCGGATGGCCTGCGTACCTTCATACGGCGATATCCCTCGCTGCGCATCTTCTGCGGCAGCGATAATCTGGCCGACTTCGCCTACGCTTCGGGAGCCGCGGGCACCATCAGTGTCATGGCGAACCTGATGCCCGATCTCATCCAGGATGTGCGGCGTGTGGCTGGCAAGGAGGAGGCGGAGCCGCTGCAGGCGCGGTTGACGCAAGCCCGGCAGAGGCTGGCTGCCTATCCGACGCAGGCGGCGGTGAAGTATGCGTTGCATCAGATCGCTGGCCTGCCTGAGGCCGCCACGCGGCCTCCCAACGTGGAGCTGAGCCCGGAGCAGAAGGCCGCCTTGAGCCAGGATCTGGTGCGGATGGGCCTGTTGGAGACGGTATGAGGTAGGCGCGGATCGTGGCTGAGCGACCTGAGTATGTGGAAGTCCTGACGTGGGAGGAGGTGGATGGACTGATCGATCACCTGCTCCCGCAGCTCAGAGGCCCCTACGATGCCTTGGTCATGGTCACTCGCGGCGGGATCATCCCTGGGGGGATCATCAGCGAGGCGCTGGACATCCGGACCGTGCTGACGGCGGCGGTGGCTTTCCCACCGGCGGGACGTCGGCCGGAATCGCGGTTAGCGTGGCCGACCTTCCTGCAGTTCCCGTCTGAGGAGCAAATTCGCGGCCGACGGGTCCTGGTCGTTGACGACATATGGGATCGTGGACGTACCATCATGGCTGTGCGGGCGCGCATCGAGTCGCAGGGGGGGTATCCGGAGCTGGCCGTGCTTCACTATAAGCCTGGCCGGGCCTTGTTGAGGGGCTCTGGCCCCGATTACTACGCGGCGATCACGGATGCGTGGATCGTCTACCCATGGGAGCTGTGGCGTAGGGATGGCCTGGTGGGGTTGCCGCCAGACCCTTCCTCCCCCGCATGATGAGGCCGCTAAAAAGGGTGGGGCGAGCGACCACCTAGAGGGAGGTCCACTTGGCAAAACGTAAGATCATGGTCGTAGATGACGACGAAGACCTGTTGCGCCTGATGGGGCTCACGCTGCAGGTGGCGGGTTATGACGTCGTCACGGCCTCCAACGGCGCCGAGGCGTTGACGAAGGTACGCACCGAGAGGCCTGATCTCATCCTGCTCGACGTCATGATGCCGGAGATGGACGGATTTGAGACTTGTCGTCGGCTGCGTCGGCTGCCCGAGGGGGCGGATATTCCAGTGATCATGCTCTCCGCAGCCGATCAGGTGTCGGACAAGGTGAAGGGGCTGCAGGTCGGCGCGAACGACTACATCACCAAGCCCGTGGACTCCCGGGAGCTCCTGGCCCGCATCGAGGCCCATCTGCGGCCGATTTACGCCCGGCCGGCCCGCATCATCGCCCTGCTCGGCAGCAAGTCCGGCGTCGGGGTGACTGTGTTGGCTGTTAATCTGGCCATCGCTGTGAAACAAATGGTCGAGGAGGAGGTGGCCTTGTTGGACTGGCATCTCCCGATGGGAGATGTCGCCATCGCGCTGAACCTCACGCCGAGGCACACCCTGGATGATCTGGCCTCGAAGATTGACGATCTGGACGCCCAGATGCTTGAACAGGTCATCGTGCGGCATCCCTCGGGACTTCAAGTGATCTCGGGAGGGCGGGCCCTGGATACCACGGCCCTGACCCCCGTGGCGCTGGAGTCGGTGCTGGATATCCTCAGCAGGACGGCGGCCTATATCATCATCGACGCCGGGGCGCGAACGGAGCCGGAATGGCTGGAGCCCTTGGGAATTGTGGATGAGCTGTTGTTGGTGGTGACCCCGGAGCTGCCCGCCCTGCGTCGCGCCGCGGTGTGTCTGGAGTGGGAGAGGCAGCATACCTTGTTCGGCGATCGGCTTTACCTGATCATCAATCGGGCGGGGATAAAGGGAGGGATCCCACCGCGTGAGGTGGAGGAGTTGTTGGGCCTGCAGGCCCGTGCCCGGTTCCCGGACGATGTGGAGTCTGTCATGTTGTCCCTCAACCAGGGGGTGTCCCTGGTTGAGAACGCCGCGCGGTCGGCTCTGACGCGAGCTATCAAACGGTTGGCTCAGGAGATCGTACAGGTACCGGAACAGGAGGCCGGACATTGACCTCGGGCGTGGACCCACATCATCCCTTTGGCGAAAGGCCTGAGGCGTGATGTCTCTCCCCATCTACGTCTGTCGCAACGGTGATCTGATCCCGGCGGAGGAAGCCAGGGTCTCCATCTTCAATCCAGCACTATACACGGCTTTCGGCGTCTACGAGTCCATCCAGTGTGAAGGGGGCGTGATCTTTCACCTGGAGGATCATCTGGAACGATTGGCGCGCTCGGCCTGCCTTCTGGATATGCCCCTGCCGGCCGATTTGAAGACGATTGCCTCGTGGATACCTCCTCTGTTGCAGGCCAATCGCAGCCCCACCTGTCTGATCCGCCTCTACGTTTTGGGCCCCAACGGGCGAGAGCCGGCTCTGGCCTTCGTCTGGCCCGAGGCGCCCCGCTCTTTCTCGCGAGCGTTGTATGAGGTGGGGGCCACCGCGGCGCTCTATTATGGCGCTCGGGCGCTTCCCCAGGCGAAGTCTTTGAATACGCTGGTGAACTTCCTCGCGCGCCGCCATGCGCAGGCGATGGGAGCTCATGAGGGGCTCCTGGCGCACGATGGCTATATCTACGAGGGAGCCAGCAGCAACTTGTTCGCCGTGCGCGGCGGGCGTATCGTAACCCCTCCTGAGGAGACCGTCCTTTCTGGCGTCACCCGGGAGATCGTGTTACGCCTGGCCAGGGAGCATGGCATCCCGATCTCCTTTGAACTCCTCCCCGAGGCCGACATCCCTCTCTGGGATGAGGCGTTCATCACCTCCACCAGTCGCCACGTCATGCCGCTGGTGCGGATCAATGGCCAGCCGATCGGCTCTGGGAAGGTAGGCCCTGTCACGCGGTGTCTCATGGAGGCGTTCGAGGCGTATTATCGGGACTATCTAAGGAAGCATCCGCCGGTTGTCACGTGAGGATCTCTGGCTACCCTTGTACAGGTACCCCATCATGATTTGCATGGGGCATCGCCCTGTGCTAGGATTCCCGGCGTTGGCGGCGCAGTGGCCACGAGAGCATGTCTGGATGTCTTATCGCCGAGACGCCAAGGCTGCAAAGCTCTTTTCGTTTTCGCTCATATGTCATACACGACAAAAGCATATAGACAACGCATGTGTTGCCTTTGCATATTTACATAATATGTAGGGGCGACCGGCCGGTCGCCCCTACAGAAGATCGTGCTCCCTATTCCAATATGAGCGTTTCGTTTGTCATACGTGATACAAGGTTCTCTTATCGTACGTGGGCTGGTGATGCTCCTTAATGCCCTCATCTCACCGGGGAGATGTGAGGGCCAGGCCCGTAAGATGCCACAAGCCATGCCATGATATCAGATTCTCTTTCAAACCCTGATAAGGGACTTTCTTATGAACACATCACGCTCTTTGAAGATCCTCTTCCTTTCCGCGGAAGTCGTCCCGTTCGCCAAGACGGGCGGCCTGGCCGATGTGGCCGGATCGCTTCCCAAGGCGATACGGGCGTTGGGTCATGACATCCGCATCGCGATGCCTCGCTATGGTCGCGTCTCACCTGACCGATTTGACCTCAGGCCCAAGTTAGATCCCTTCCCTGTCCCTCTCGATGATATGGAGGAGCCCGCCTCCATACTAGAGGGACACATCGGAGAGGATGTACCGGTCTACTTCGTGGAAAACGCGCGGCTGTTCGATCGGGAAGGCATCTACATGTACCCGGACGATGCCGAACGCTTCATCTTCTATTGCCGGGCGGCGTTGGAGATGTGTCGGCAGATGGGATGGCGACCGGACGTCATCCACTGCAATGACTGGCACACGGCTATCATCCCGAATTGGATGCAGACCGTCTATCGTGATGATCCCTTCTTCAAGGACACGGCCACGCTCTATACGATCCACAACCTCGCCTATCAGGGAATCTTCGGCTATCGGGTGCTGGAGATCGCCGGCCTTGAGGAGTACGGCTTCATCGCTCATCCGGACCTGGCGCCAGACCTCAACGACGTGGTGGATCTGATGGCGAGGGGCATCCTCTTCGCCGATATCATCAACACTGTGAGCGAGCGCTACGCTCGGGAGATCCTGACCCCAGAGTTCGGCGAGCGGCTCGATCCGATCCTGCGGGATCGCCGCGATCGTCTGTTTGGGGTGCTGAACGGGATCGACTACGAGGTGTTCAACCCGGCGACGGACCCCCATATCGCCTCGCGTTTCGATAGCGATCATCTGGAAGCCCGGCGGCCGAATAAGGCCGCACTTCAACGGGAGGCGGGCCTGCCCGAACGCGAGGATATCCCCCTGATCGGCGCGATCTCCCGTCTGAGCGATCAAAAAGGGTTTGACCTGATCGCCGAGATCATCGATGCCTGGATGCAACACGTGCCCAGCCAATTCATCTTATTGGGCACGGGGGAGCAGCGCTATCATGAGCTGTTCGAGGGGATTCAGGAACGTTATCCCGACCGCGTCGCCGTGTTCCTCACGTTCAACGCGCCCCTGGCTCAGCGCATTTACGCCGGAACGGATATGTTCCTGATGCCCTCACGATTCGAGCCGTGCGGATTAGGGCAGATGATCGCCATGCACTATGGATCGGTGCCCATCGTGCGAGCTACTGGCGGGCTGGCGGACACAGTGAGGGATTACGATCCGCGCACAGGCGAGGGGAACGGGTTCTCCTTCAAGTCCTACGACGCGCTGGCCTTGTACGCCGCGTTGGTGCGGGCTGTTGAGACGTTTAAGTATCGTGATGTCTGGCGCAGGCTGATGCTGCGTGGTATGCGCGCGGACTTCTCATGGCAGCGATCCGCCCGGAAGTATGTGGACCTGTATTACCGGGCGATAGCGACGAGGCGGGGTGCTCACCGTCCAGAGGAGTACCCCACGTGGCGTCGCGATGGCACCGCGGAGCGCATGGGAGGACACCAGGTTGTGGAGGATGAAGGTGAGTCGAATCGCGGAGTTTGAGAAGACACGTGCGCCTTTGTCAGAGCCATTGCCTGAGATCAGGCCGGGCATTGTCGATCTCGCGCGGATGGTAGAGCGATTGCCAGCCGCGGCCCAAGAGCGTTTCCGACGGATCTTTCACGTGAGCGAGACCATAGGACACCTCGACCCTCCCGAGTCCATGCACGCCTGGATCAGGGGGTACTTTGGCTCCGTCGATGTGGTCGTCGCCCAGAGGATCGTCAAGGTGACGAACCTCGTGACGATGGAGGGGGCTTTATTCAATGAGCTGCGCGCCCGGCGGCCCATCGAGGCGCGAGCGACCAGCGATATGGTGGCCGAGGCGCGCACGCGGACGGGGGATCCCTTCTGTCATCCGGAATCCGGCACGCCAGAGGACGTCTTCGGTCGGGTGCGCGGCCGATTTTGTGTCACGGCCTCCAACATCGCCAAATATGACGGGTTTCACGGCATCGTGATCTTCCGCGAGCATGATCCGCTGCGATTTGGCGAGGAGCAGGTTGTGGACTACATCTCCACGGCCCTCGCCTGGGCGGAGGAGGTCATGGCTCGCGACCCGGAGGCCTGCTACTTCTTCTTCATGTGGAATTGCCTGTGGAAGGCGGCTGCCAGCATCCTTCACGGTCATGCGCAGGTGACGATGACGCGGGACATGCACTACGCCCGCATCGAGGGGTGGCGACGAGCCGCACAGGCATATCGTGCCACCTATGGGAGCCATTATTTCGATGATCTGTATCAGGTCCATGCCGACCTCGGCCTCGCGTTCGAGGTCGAGGGCGTGCGCGTCATCTCCTACCTGACGCCCGTGAAAGAGCGGGAGACCCTGCTCATGGCGCCTGAGTTAACCGACGCGCTCAAGCGGGCGTTATATCGGGCGCTGGCCTGCTTCCGGGATCGGATGGGCGTGCTCAGCTTTAACGTGGCGCTCTATCTGCCACCCCTGGGGCCTGTGCCCGAGGACTGGTCCGGCTTCCCGGCTATCTTCCGCCTGGTCGATCGCGGGGATCCCGTCAACCGGACAGGGGACATCGGCGCGATGGAATTGTACGCGGCGAACGTCATCGGCACGGACCCGTTCTACGTGAGCCAGCAGATGCGCCGCGCGTTTGGCATCGCATGAAGGATATCGGAAGGGCTTATGTCCTCCATCATCCCCCGGCGCAGGATGTGCGGGCTTTTAGCGCTCGGGCTCGCCATGCTCATGGGAGGATGTGCGATGAGTGAAGCGACGTCACAGTCAGCTGAGGGAGGATCCACAGGAATGTCTGGGCGGTTGTATGGTGGGGTAGCTATCCGTCGGATCACGCCTGATCTCTCCGGACGGCGCGTGTATCTTGCCGGGTTCGGGCGAAACCGCGTGGCCACCGGGGTGCATGATGACCTCTGGGTGCGTGCGTTGGCCCTCAGCGACGGCTTAACCACGGTCGTCCTGGCGGCCTTTGATCTGATCGGATTATTTCAGGATGACGTGGTGCAGATCCTAAGCGCGTTGCCGGACCATGATGTGACGCTGGATGGCGGCATCCTGGCCTCCACCCATACGCACTCTGTCTGGGCCGGATACCCTGGGCCTATGGGGGCCGGACCGAGAGACGTCCGGCGTCGATCGCGGGGTTCTGGCCTGGATACGGGCCCAGGCGGTGGAGGCGATCACTGAGGCGGTGAAGGGGATGCGGCCGGCCCGCATTCGGGCGGCCTCCGTCCCAGCGCCGGGGTTAGCGCGTAACGCTCGCGATCCGGAGATCATCGACGATCAACTCTCGGTCATGCGCGTGGAGGACGAGCAGGGGCAGGCGATCGCCACTGTGACCAACTTCCCGTGCCATCCGGAGGTGCTGTGGAACGATAACACCGTGATCACCTCCGATTTCCCTCATTTCCTGCGGGAGCGCATCGAGGAGGCCGGAGGTGGGGTGGCGATCCACTTCAGCGCTGACCTGGGCGGGATGATGACCCCCGATGTCCCCGCGCATACCTTCGCCGAGGCGCAACGCATGGGCGAGCGGCTGGCGACGATCGCCCTGGATGCACTGGCGGACGCGTCACCCCTGCCTGTGGATCGCATCGGGTGGTGGCGACGGGAGTTCGAGGTGCCTCTGGCGAACCCTTTGTTGGAGATGGCTCACCAACTTGGGTTGATCCACCGTCACATGGAGAGGCGGGATGGCCGTACGGTGATCAAGACGAGCGCTGGCCTGCTGACGCTGGGAGCCATGCAGATGCTGGCGGTGCCCGGCGAGGTGCTGCCGCGACTGGGGCTCAAGTTGCGGGCCTTGTTGCCGGGGCCTTATCGCTTCATCATCGGCCTGGCGAACGATGAGCTGGGCTATATCCTGGATCCCTCCGAATTTCATGCGCCGGAGGATTATTTCGATCCCGGCGACGCCTATGAGGAGAGCATGTCCATTGGCCCGGATATGGGGACGGCGCTGTACGACGCGGCGCGATCCTTGATTGAGGAGACACGCCGGGAGGGTTGCATATAAGAGCGTGTCTGAGGAGCACGGAAAGGAACCACTAAGGCACTAAGACTCCAAGATAGACATAAAGAAAGAACGCATAGAGGGTCGACTGGGCTAATGGGAGAGACTTGATTTATTGCTTCAGGCCCTTGGTGCCTTCGCTCATATTAGAATAGGCAACACCCGCTTCCTTAAAGGCGTGTTTTGTAGAGTGCACGGCCGTGCACTCTACAATTCAGCCATTCTGGTAGGGGCGAGGCATGCCTCGCCCTATTCTAATGCCTTGGTGGCTTTGTGGTTATCGTCCTTTCAGTGGGACGCGTTAGCCTATGGGGTGAATCGTGTCCACCGCTGGCGCTAACTCCCGATAGGTGATCGTCCACACGGTGGCGTGGAATGCTTGGTAAGCTCCCTGGATCACCGCCATGGGCAGGAGGAAGGTCACCAGCCCGATGGGAAGGCCGACCGCCCAGGCGGCCACCCGGGATCCGGTGAGCGTCATCGCGAGCAGCGCGGGCGCCCCGCCCGCGGCCAGCGCGCCCAACCCCACGATGATCACGACCGGAATCATGACCAATCCCCAGCCAATGGCCACACCCCACATCAATAAGGCCATCAGGAGGACGTCCTTCCATCGGGCGATAAATAAGGCATAGCCACGGCGGAGGCTCTCCGACCAGCTTTGGTCATCCAGGACAGCGCAACGGGCCACCAGTTGATGCCAGATGCCCACCAGGGCGCCGATGATGACCAGCACCAGCAGGGCGAGCAAGCCCAGGCCAACCGTCAGTACGATGGCGAAGATCCGCGCCCCGGCGTTGTCGATCAACAACAAGAGCAACGGGGAGAGCGCGATGGCGATGATGAAGAGCGCCAAGAGGAAGAGGGGTACGCCGATGATGAGGTCGATGCCGAACAGGCGCAGCGCCCGATGATCCCATCCCAGGGCGAAGCCGCGTCGCACCTCGGGCGCTCGGTCGTAGATCAGCTTTTCGTCGATGAGCCGATATAGCCCGGTCCGGGCTACATACTTCAGGATGAGGCCAATGATGACCAGGATGGCGATGAGACAGGCCGCTCCTAACAGTAAGGCCTGCCAGCCTTCCGGCAATGAAGGGAGATTACCCTCTCGAAAGCGCCACTGTGTGTGGCCTCCACGCGGGATGTTGAAGCTCCCGCCGCCCGTGAGGAAGAGGATCGCCCCGAAGAGCCACAGCGCCTTGGACTCCCATGTCAGGCGCAGCGATCGGCGCAGGATATCAACGTGGTCCATAATCGGCCTCCGCTTGATCATGACGGGAGAGATGCCCCCGATGCCACAGGAGCCATAGCGATAGGATGTATCCCACCCCCAGCACGCCCGCCAGCAGGCCGAAGAGGGCCATCGAGAACAACACCCCGGCGACGGCCTCCCATTCGGGCGGGACGGAGATCACACTCGCTCCCCATCCCAGGACCCCGGAGAGCGCACGCAGCGTCATCCATTCGAGCACCTGGTTGGCCCTCACGATGCGGATCTCATCGAAGGGGCCGACGAGCTTCCGCGCGTCGACCAGCCCCAGGGCGGTGAGCAGGGAGACCACCAGGAGGAGCACTCCGGCCGCCTGCGTGATGAGGTTAGAGAAGAGAAATCCGGCCGACGGGACCCACCGCAGCCACGAAGGTAGCGGGGCCGCGGTGCGCGGGCGATGGGGAAGCTGTCTCTGTAGCTGGTGCCACATCTCCGCTGGTGGCTTGATCGCTGACCAGGGCACGGGGTGGGCATGGTGTAGAAGCTCCCGAAGCCGGGTGAGCTCCTGCAGGGTGCGCTGACAATATGGGCACGAGGCGAGATGCGCATGCAGCCGCTCCCGCTCCGCGTGAGGTAGCTCGTCATCATGATAAGCGATCAGGCGCAGCGACCATTGTTGATGGTCATCCGTCATAGGGCTCCTCATTCGTGGGCTTTTAGATAATTTTCCAGCTCTTCGCGCAGGCGTTTGCGCGCGTAATTCAATCGAGACATCACGGTGCCAATGGGGATATCGAGCGCTTCGGCGATCTCCTGATACGATAGGCCCTCATATTCCCTTAGGATCAACGCCGCCCGGCTTCGCTCGGGCAGCCGGGCGATGGCGGATCGGACCACCTCCGCGTCGAGGGTTTGATCGATGCTCTCCGTCGCCTGCGTCGCGTCCGGCAGGGTGACCTCCTCCAGCCCGACGGTGGGCCGTTGGCGCCGCATCTCGTCGATGGCCGTATTGACGGCAATCCGGCAGAGCCAGGCTCGCAGGCTGGTCGAATCTTTGTCCTTTCTTTGGGTGTGGAAGCGCGGCAGGGCCTGCCATGCCTTTAAAAAGGTTTCCTGGGCGATGTCCTCAGCGAGCTGCGGATCGTTACACAGGCGATAGGCGACACTGACCACCAGCCGATAGTAGCGCCGCACCAGCTCACCGAAGGCTTGCTCGTCTCCTTGCTGGCTGCGCCGAATCAATTCCGCTTCGGTGGCTGTGCGGGCCATCATGTCCAAGCCCTTGCGACAGGTGGTCGATCCGACTCGTCAGATAGAACGGCTGAGGGCAGTCGGGTATTCGAATGGGCGGAGGACAGGAGAGGCTCATACGCTCTCACGGGGGCGATATTCCGTTTCCAGGATGCTCATCCAGATGAGATCATGGTAGCGGCCATGGCGGAACTCCGCGTCCCGCCAACGACCTTCGATTTGAAAGCCTGCCTTTTCATATAGGCGAATGGCTCGCCGGTGCTCAGCGTAGACCCTCAGGTATATGCGGTGGAAGTTAAGCTGTCGGAACCCGTAATCGATGAGGGCGCGCAGGGCGTCGGTCCCCAGGCCCTGGCCCCACAGGGACTTCTCCCCGATGAAGAGGCCGCATTCGGCCGATCGATTGCGCCAGTTGATGTGTGAAAACCCACATCCGCCCACGTGCCGGCCGTCCTCCAGCGTCTCGATGGCGAAGTTCAGCACCGACTGGTCCGTCCTCTGTGCTGAATACCAGGCCTCCTCGTCCTCCAGGCTCCAGGGCCGGTAGATGCCGAAGTACTTCAGCACATCAGGATCGTTGAGCCATTTCACGTAGCGAGGCAGATCATCTCGCTCGACGGCCCGCAGGCGGACTTTCTCTCCCCGGATCATGCGGGAACCAACTCCGTGTCCTGTGATGATCGATCCCTTCGAGAAGAAGGGGCCGGCTGGGCCCGGCTGGCCAGATAAGCAGCCACGTCTTCTCGGGCCTTTTCGAACTCCTGGAGTAAAGCCTTGTCGTCACCCTTATAGCTGCTGATGGTGCGTTGGGCACACGACGTACACCCCAGGGAGGCTTTATAACTTCCCATGTCGCAATTAAGACAATCGCAAAGCCGAATCATCATAAGGGAAAAGGCGACCGTGTCCAGCGCGCCGTCCGGCTGAGCGGCCACCCGCTGGACCAACTCACGCCACTTCTCCCCTCGCAGACTCTTCAGCGCGGCGATGCTTCGGTATGGGAACAGGATCTCGCTTTGCGGATACATCCCTCGCCCTCTTGTCTTCGATGTGGTGACTCATAGCGCATGGTAGCACAGCCAGCGCGCGTGTGTCAAGACCAATCCCCAATCTCTAATCTCTCTCTAACAAGACTTGTACTTTGCTTGCTCCTCATCGTACGAGACGGCTGTTTTTAGCCGCTGGTCTGTTGACATGGAAAACCGTATAAGGTATAATGTCAATGTCATCGATGTGCTCCTCCATAGAGCTAAGCCTTTCATTGCCTCGTCGTGATCGAGGATTACCTCGCTCTGAGTTGATTACGAGAGGAGAATATTAACCCTGTACGGAACTGAACAGTTCATGGAACATCCGACCTATCTTGACCCCGAAACGATTCTCGAGATCAGGAACCTGAAGACCTATTTCTTTCTCGATCGAGCCACCGTTCGAGCCGTAGATGGTGTGAACTTGAGGCTGGGCCGTAAGGAGACCCTCGGATTAGTTGGCGAGAGCGGTTGTGGGAAAAGTGTGACGGCCCTATCCATCATGCGGCTGATTCAGTCCCCACCTGGTAAGATCATCGACGGCCAGATCCTGTTAAGACGGAATGGTCAGGTCGTTGATCTGGTGCAGCTCGACCCCCATGGGCCGGAGATACGGGAGATCCGTGGTGGGGAGATCGCCATGGTCTTCCAGGAGCCGATGACCTCCTTGAATCCGTTGTATACGATCGGCTCTCAGATCGCCGAGGCGGTGCAGTTGCATCAGAAGGTGAGCCGTAAAGAGGCGATGGAGCGGGCCTTGGAGATGCTGCGCAAGGTCCAGATCGGCGATCCAGAGCGTCGGCTCCACGAGTATCCTCACCAGTTGAGCGGAGGGATGCGCCAGCGGGTCATGATCGCCCTGGCGCTCTCCTGTAATCCCGCTATCCTCATCGCCGATGAGCCCACTACAGCCCTCGACGTCACCGTCCAGGCCCAGATCCTCGATCTGATGCGTCAGCTCCAGGAAGACTTCGACTCCTCGATCATCATGATCACCCACAATTTGGGCGTCGTCTCCCAGATGGCTGACCGCGTGGCTGTGATGTATCTGGGCAAGGTGGTGGAATATTCGGATGTACGGGAGATCTTCCACAACCCGTTGCATCCATACACTTCCGGCTTGCTGAAATCGGTCCCCGTGTTCGGCAGGAAACGCCAGCTCGTACCCATCGAGGGGATGGTCCCGACGCCTACGGAGGAGATCCATGGGTGTGCGTTTGCGCCTCGATGCCCTCAGGCCATGAAGATCTGCCGTGAGGAACAGCCAACCTTGAAGGAGGTGCAGCCCGGACACGAGGTCTCCTGCTGGTTGTATGAGTAGTTGAGAGGAGATATGTAGAGGCGTGATCGCACGGAGAAAGTATGCTCGCGCCAGGTCATGAGGCCCCTATGAAGCTCGCGTGAAAGGAGGTGGGATCTCGCTGGATGATGTGAGGTGAGGTTATGTGGGACGAGGTGATGAGGGGGAGCATCTCGTCTCCAGCGTGGCTCCATAAGATAGCACATCAGGAGCAAAGGAGTGATGAAGATGAAGCGATTGGGAATCGCCCTGTATGTTCTGGTCGTGCTCTCGTTGGTGCTGACCTCGTGTGCGCCGGCCGCGCCTGCGCCCGCTGAGAAGCCGGCGGAAGAGGAGGTAGCGCCGACGCCCACGCCTGTGCCTGCAGAGGAGGTGAAGGTCGAGCTCCAGGGGCCCGTCCCCTATCCGGCGGGGAAGCCGATGCCAGGCGGCCGGGAGCCCATCAAGTACAACATCGACGAGCTGGTGCAGTATAAGGCGCTTCCGGAGTACCACCAGCCGGCGTGGATGGACAAGTTCGTTGAGGAAGGCATCCTCCCGCCGGTGGAGGAGCGGCTGCCCAAGGAGCCCCAGGTCATCCCCAAGGCTAGCATGACGGACGGCATCGGCGTGTATGGCGGCCTGTGGCGCGACTTCTCCGCCTGTCCCACGGAAGGGTGGAACCTGGGGGCGGGCCAGACCCAGGGCTGGTTCGGGATCAACATCATCTACGAGGAGGCCCTGGTGGTGAGCGGGCCGATCTTCATGCGCAAGGATAAGATCGAGCCCTTGCCCAACCTGGCCAAGAGCTGGGAGTGGTCGGAGGACGGCTACGAGCTCACCATGCACCTGATCGAGGGCGCCAAGTGGTCCGACGGGGAGCCCTTCACCGCCGACGACGTGATGTTCACCTGGGAGGACATCATCCTGGATCCCAACGTCAACTCCTGGACCTCCCGTACCTCCTGGCAGATCGATGGCCAGGACATCACGTTGGAGAAGATCGACGACTACACCATCAAGTGGACCTTCCCAGTACCCTTCCCGGTGCAGAAGCTCTTCGACATGGATGAGTACGACTTCTACGTCGTCCCGGCCCATATCTGGAAGCCGCTCCATCCCAAGTACAACCCGGACATGGACTATGTGAGCTTCGAGAAGGCGTGGCCGCCTGACAAGCTGCCGCCGGTCACCATGGGGCCATGGGTCGCGGTGGAGTACAAGACGGATGAGTACATGGTCCTGCGCCGCAACCCCTACTACTGGAAGGTGGACGAGGAAGGGAACCAGCTGCCTTATCTCGACGAGGTCTACTTCGAGAAGGGCTCCACCGGTGTCGGCCGCACACTTGGTACCTTGGCGGGCAGCCTGGACCACACCAATCTGGAGAATCCCAGCACCTTCCTGGAGACGCTGAAGCGGATGCAGGAGCCTGACGCCCACTTCTACGTGGAGTGGGGCCCCGAGACTCTGGCCTTCTCGCTGCACGTGAACCAGTCGGCCACGCTGGGCGTGAAGACCGACCGGGATCGGGAGCTGCGTAAGCTGTTCCGCGACTTCCGCTTCCGCCGGGCCGTGAGCCAGGCCATCGACCGAGACGGCATCGCCCAGGCGATCATCCGTGGTCCCTTCCTGCGGGCCTGGCCAGGTGGCCTCTATCCGGGTTCGCCCTACTTCGATCGGGAGTCGGTGGTCTACTATCCCTACAGCCCGGAGACCTCCAAGGCCCTCCTGGCTGAGCTGGGCTTCAAGGACACCGACGGCAATGGCATCCTGAACTGGACCACCGGCCCGCTGGCTGGCCAGGACCTGGTGATCTCCCTGGTCGCCAACGAGGATCAGGAGGCCTCGGTCAGCATCGCGGAGGCGCTGGTGCCGATGCTCGGTGCCGTGGGCATCCAGGTCAACTTCCGCCCGATGAAGCCCACCGTGATCGGCGATATGATCATTAGCGGTGAGTGGGAGATGTGGGTGAGCCGTGGCGGCCAAGAGTACGCTGTGCCCTTCACCCGCGCTCGTATGCTGGCGCCGATCGCCAAGGAGTATCCGGCCTGGCATCGTGAAGGTGAAGAACCGCGGCAGCTTCGACCGTTTGAGGAGGAACTGGTGCGCATCGTCAGCGAGTTCGCCCTGGAGCCAGACTCTGACAAGCGGAAGGAGCTGATGTTCGAGTACAACCGCATCTTCACCGAGAACATCTATGACATCGGCGTCGTGATCGGTCGCTACGGCCTGGCCCTGGCCAAGCGGTTCAAGAACGTCCCGGTCGGCTGTCCGACGTTCCTGTATCAGTGGACGTGGGCCAACTGCCGGCCGGAGCAGATCTGGGTCGCGCCGGAGGATCAGTTGGAGCAGCTACGGCCGGGCGTGATCCCGATCTACGAGAAGGAATAGCCTGTATGGACGCCTGGATACCAGGCTGACATCTGGCTGGGGAGTAGGAGGAGGGGTGCAAACTTCTCCTCCTATTCTCTCATGTAGATGAGAGAGGTGCGACGCACATCCAAAGTGCGTCGCACCTCTAGGTAGTCACGGTGAGGGATTATCGATGGTCAACTACATCATCCGTCGGCTGTTATTCGCCGTCGTCGTTTTGATCGGCATCAGCATCGTATCTTTCATCGTCATCCAGTTGCCGCCTGGTGACTTCGCGACGGTTTACAGGGAGAGACTGATCAACCAGGGTGGGATGTCGGCCACCGAGGCGGAGAAAGCGGCGGAGATCTTCAGGAAGCGTTACGGTCTGGACAAACCCCTACATATTCAATATATCAACTGGATCAAGGGTATCGTAACTGAAGGGAGTTTCGGCTACTCCATGGCCTATTCCAAGGACGTGGGAGAGCTCATCGCCGAACGCCTGCCCCGGACCTTGATCCTAGCCCTCCTAGCGCACGCCACGTCGAGCATCGTCGGCATCCTGGTGGGCATCTATGTGGCGCCTAGGCAGTACAGCTTGAGTGATAATCTCGCTTCATTATTCGCCTTTGTTTTCGCATCATTGCCGCGCTTTTGGATCGCGTTGGTCATCATCTATCTCCTCGTCTTTACCTTTGGGCAGAAGCATGTGAGTTCCTTCTACTCCCCCGAATACGCAGTGGCGCCGTGGTCATGGGGGAAGCTAGTGAACTTCTTCGAGCATATCTGGCCGGTGATCGTGATCGCCGGGCTGGGGGGCGTGGCCCGCAACATGCGCGTCATGCGGGGGAACCTGCTAGACGTGCTCAACGCCCAATACGTGATGACGGCCCGCTCGAAGGGGCTCACGGAGCGGAAGGTCATCCTGAAGCACGCCGTCCCCAACGCGCTGCATCCGATCATCATGTATCAGGGGATGGTGCTGCCCTACATGATCCAGGGTGAGTTGGAGGCGGCCATCGTGCTCAGCCTCCCCACGATGAGCCCGCTGTTCTATGACTCTCTGATCAACCAGGATATTTACATCACAGGCAGCTTGCTGCTCATGTACAGCGTTCTCTTGGTCGTCGGTAACCTGTTGGCCGATCTCGCCTTGGGGATCCTGGATCCCCGCATCCGGTACGATTAAAGGGATTGAGGGTTGTGCGATGGCTACTGTGAGCGAGGCTGCTAAGCCCATGCCCGTGCCGGCCCCAATGGATATATTCGCCGAGGAAGAGCGGCGTGAGAGCTATTTTCAGTTGGTGTGGCAGCGGTTCAAGAAGAGCAAGGCGGCGATCGCCGGGGGCCTAATGGTCTTCATGCTGGTCATACTGGCTATCTTCGCGGATTTCTTCTCCCCGACGGACCCCGCCGCCTTGAACATGCAGGCCAGCTTCACGCCCCCGAGCCGGATCCACTTCATCGATGAGGAAGGGAAGTTTCATCTGCGGCCTTTCACTTACAAGCAGACCATCGAGCTGGATCCGGAGACCTTCGAGCCCATCTGGACGGAGGACAAAAGCCGCCGCTACGAAATCAAATTCTTCGTCAAGGGTTGGGAATATAAGCTGCTGGGCATCATCCCAATGCGGTGGCACCTGTTGGGCGTGGAGGAGGGCGGCGAGCTTTACCTCCTGGGGACCGATAAGATGGGGCGTGACCTGTGGGGGCGGGCATGCCGGGCGGGCCGTGTCTCCCTCTCCATGAGCCTGTTCGCCACGTTCATCAGCATCGCCGTGGGGTCTGTTCTAGGCGTCGTCTCGGGCTACTACGGCGGCTTGGTGGACACCGTCCTGCAACGCTTCGTCGAGTTCATGAACTCCTTCCCTCAGCTCCCACTGTGGATGGCCCTCACCGCGGTGATTCCCAAGACCTGGGGGTCCGGCACCATCTTCGTGATGATGGCGACGATCTTCGCCCTGCTGTCTTGGACGATCCTGGCTCGTGAGGTTCGGGGCAAGGCTATGGCCTTCCGGGAGACCGATTTCATCCTGGCAGCCAAGGAGATGGGCGCGTCGGACGCCCGCATCATCTTCATCCACCTTTACCCGAACTGCTTGAGCCACGTGTTGGTCGTCCTCACGCTCATGATCCCGCAGATCATCCTGGCCGAGGCGTTCCTCAGCTTCCTGGGGCTAGGCATCCAGGAGCCGTTGGTGAGCTGGGGGTTCCTGATGAAGAACGCCCAGAATTTGCAGACCTTGGGCACCCATCCCTGGATCATGAGCCCGGTGATCTTCATCATCATCGCGGTGTTGGGGTTCAACTTCCTGGGAGATGGGCTGCGCGACGCGGCCGACCCCTACTCGATCGTGTGAGAGCCTCGCGAGATTCCCGCGGAAGGATGTGGCCCGCGAACTCGGGATGTGGAGCGGGAATATGGAGTCGGGCGAGCATACCATCTACGAACAAGAATCCCGTGGCGGCACGTTCCGCTTTTCTTGGAAAGAGGGCGAGATGGAGTCCAAGAACGACATCATCCTGGAAGTCAAGGACCTGAAGATGTATTTCCCCATTCATCGGGGACTCCTACGCCGGGTGGTAGGCTATATCAAGGCTGTGGACGGTGTCAGCTTCTTCGTTCGTAAAGAGGAGGTCCTGGGGCTGGTAGGCGAGAGCGGCTGTGGCAAGACGACGACCGGTCGGACGATCCTGCGGCTGTATGACCCCACCGGTGGTGAGATCTGGTTTCGAAAGCAGGATGGCGAGTGGGTGGATGTCGCTAAGTTGGATCAGAAAGAGATGAAGCCGCTTCGCCGCGAGATGCGTATGGTGTTTCAGGACCCGTTCAGCTCGCTGAACCCGCGATTGACGGTGAAAGACATCATCGGCGAGCCGCTGATCATCCATGGGGTGGCGAAGGGGAAAGAGGTCGAGGAGCGGGTAGCTGAGTTGATGAGGGCGGTGGGGTTAGACCCGGCGTACATGCGCCGATATCCCCATGAGTTCTCCGGGGGACAGCGGCAGCGCATCGGCCTGGCGCGCACGCTCTCCCTGAACCCGCGCCTGATCATCGCCGATGAACCCGTGTCCGCTCTGGATGTCTCCATCCAAGCCCAGGTTCTGAACCTCCTGGAGGAGCTGAAGGAGAAGTTAGGGCTCACGATGATCTTCATCGCCCACGATCTCTCCGTGGTAGAGCACATATCGGACCGCATTGCGGTGATGTACGTGGGGAAGATCGTCGAGCTGGGGGACACGGAGGAGGTGTTGCGCCATCCGCTGCATCCTTACACGGAGGCGCTCATCTCCGCGGTGCCGCCCGCGGACCCGGATATCCGTCTGAAGCGGATCATCCTCCCGGGAGACGTCCCCAGCCCGGCGAATCCGCCGTCGGGGTGCGTGTTCCACCCGCGCTGCCGTTACGCGATCGACCGATGCGGCGTGGAGGAGCCCGATCTGGCCGAGGTAGAGCCGGATCGCTTCGTGAGCTGCCATCGAGCGGAGGAATTATCCCTGCAAGGGATCGGGATCGGAGGTTGAGGTGCACGCGAGGAGTCGATACGCTGCCTTCCTGGCTTACCTTCTCAACGTCGTCGGATGGATCTACGGATTCCTTTTCCATCGTCGAGATCCGTTCGTGATGTATCATATCCGGCAATCCATCGGGCTGACCCTCGCGGCCATAGTCGTGCCCATCGCCTGGGTGATCTTGGCATGGGTCCTGACCTGGGTCCCCTTGGCTGGCGCTCTCTTATCGGCGATGTTGTTCGCCCTGGTCATCGGGGCTTATCTCGCGTTAGCGGCGGCGTGGATCGTGGGTATGGTGCGTGCCCTGAGAGGCCGGGCGCGGCCTGTCCCTTTCATCGGCAGATGGGCCAACCGGCTCCCCGTGACCGTGTTCTATGAGGAGGCGCGCGTCGCCGAGAAGACCAAAGCGACGCCAGCCTGAATCTCCAATGACCAATCCCTAGTTTCCAACGACAAGGGGGAGGACATGACGAGAAAGGCGAAATGGATATGGACTTTCCTCATCGGGCTGGGACTGCTGGCTGTTGGGACCATGGTCGCGTTTGCTTCTCCCCCAATCGCGGCCTTGATCCAGGAGCCCTCCCAGGAGACGATCTCGGGCGTCGTGAGGGATGCTGATGGTCCGGTATTCGGCGCCGTCGTGCGGATCCAGAACACGGAGAACAAGACCACAACGGCCGAGGACGGGACCTTCACGCTGGGGGGGATCACGACGACCGAGTTGGTCACCGTGACGGCGTGGGCGCCGGGATACTACGTCGGCGCGGCGACGACGATCCCGGGCACGGGACCGATCACCATCACGTTGAAGCCCCACTATACCACCGATAACCTGGACTACGAGTGGTTCTCCTTCGAGGGCATCAAGGGGTCCGCCAGTTGTGCCCTATGTCACCCCTCCTATGCGGAGTGGAAAGCCGACGCGCATTCGCAGAGCGCGGTGAACCCCCGATTTATCACGATGTATAAGGGCACGGACGTGCATGGCAATCAAAGCTCGCCTACCCGGTATGGCCCCTCGGGAGTCCTGCCGCCTGATCCCGATGAGCCGTATTATGGCCCGGGCTACAAGCTGGACTTCCCCGATCGCGCGGGGCGGTGCGCCGCCTGCCATACGCCATTGGCGGAATCCGCGCCGTTACAGACCTGCGCCTGGCTGGGATGCCACACGGAGCAGAGGGCGGAGCAGACGAAGGCGACCTTGCCCAACTATCCCTATCGGCTGAAAGGCATCGATCCGACCGGGCTGAAGGGGGTCGCGGCGGATGGGATCGCCTGCGATTTTTGCCATAAGATCGGGGATGTGATCCTGGATCCGGAGACGCAGTTGCCCTATCCGGATCGTCCCGGCATCCTCTCCATGAGGCTGTATCGCCCCGAGGAAGGCCAGCAGCTCTTCTTCGGCACCTTTGATGACGTGCCCCGCCGCGTGACCTACCTGCCTTTGGAGGAGGAGAGCGCGTTCTGTGCTCCCTGCCATTACGGGGTCTTCAGCGCCGTGGATGGGAAGTATGGCGGGGTGGTGGTCTATAACTCCTACGGTGAGTGGCTGGAGAGCCCGTATAGCGATCCGGAGACCGGCAAGACGTGTCAAGAATGCCATATGCTCCCCGCGGGCTATAACTATTTCGCCTACCCTGAGAAGGGGGGCCTGTACCGGGATCCCAATCGCATTCACAGCCACTATATGCCGGGAGCTAAGGATGAGGGCCTCCTGCGGAATTCGGTGACGATGACTTCGACAGTGACGGTGGACGATGGGAAGATCGTCTTGGATGTGTACATCACCAACGATAAGACCGGCCACCATGTGCCTACTGGCGTGCCATTGCGTCACATGATCCTGAAGCTGGAAGCCATCGACGCGGAGGGGAATCCTGTACCCTTGATGGAGGGGCCGACCCTCCCCGACTGGGCCGGAGATTATGCTGGCATGCCGGGCAAGGTCTTCGCCAAGATCCTGGAGGACCTGTGGACCGGGGAGGCCCCCACGGCGGCCTACTGGCGGCCTATCCGCCTGGTGGAGGACACGCGCATCCCGGCGATGGCCACGGATGTGAGCCGATACGTCTTCCCCGCGTCCGTGGATGGGCCAGTCACCATCCGGGTCGAGCTCCTCCTCCGACGCGCCTTCCAGAAGCTCATGGAGCAGAAGGGGTGGGATGACCCTGATATCCTCATGGAAGAGCAGACGATCGTGGTGGTGCCGTAAGCGAGGTTAGAGGCAGCGGTCAAAGAAGCCGGGGCTCTCGAAGAGCCCCGGCTTCTTTAGTCTCAGTTGCCGTTCCTGCGCCCCCGCAGGTAATCGATCATCGGCTGGGTGACGAGCGGCACTAGGTCGCCGATCATGTGCGGCATCAGGTTGTCCATGACTTTGGGCATCAGATCCGGCATCTGCTCCCGCATGTAATCCGGCATGGGGATGCGCTCCGCCACCCGGTCCAGCATCACTGGCATGACCTTGGGCATCATCATAGGGAGCAGCCTGGGGAACAGGACGGGGAAGAGGGGCTTCATCAGTTCCAGCGCGCCCGGGATCTTCCCCATCAGGCGCATCATCGGTCCCATCCCGAACGGCATGGCATCGATCAGCTCCGGCCACATGGTATCCATCAATTGGGCGAAGCCCTCCGGCGTCATCAGGTCGATCATGGCCTCGAAGACGGCCCACTGTCGCCGCACCTCGGGATTGGGATCCGGGAACTCGTAGCCGAGGGCCGAGGCGGCGAACCGGGCCAGATCCACGACCTCCACGGGGATCTGCTTTTTATCGGCGGAGACCCGAAGCTGAAACTCGCAGCAGGGGCATAGCGATAGCACCTTTTGGGCCCCTACCTCCACGGCCTCTTCCAGCCGGACCTTGCCCACCTCTGCGGCCACGGGGGGCTCCTTAATCAGGGTCAGCACGCTGCCACAGCAGTGCGCGTTCTCTCGGTTGAAGGGCATCTCCACGAACTGCACGTTGGGGATGGCTTGGATGAGCTGGCGTGGCGGCTCGTACACGCCCGAGACGCGGCCGATGTGGCAGGAGTCGTGCCAGGTGACCGTGACCGGCTGTCGTCCGTTCTCGGGGAAGGTGAACTCGCCCGCCTCGATCTTCTCCGCGATGACCTCGCTGTAGTGCTTCGCCTTGATGCCGTACTCAATCCCCAGTTTCTCCGCCCACCGCGGGTAGATCTGGCGCCACATCATGTCGCAGGCTGGACAGGAGGCGACTACCGTGTCGGCACCGGCGTCCTTCACAGCCTGGATGTTGCGTTTCATGACCTCGACGAAGAGATCCCACTTGCCGGCCACCAGCATGGGGGTGCCGCAGCACGACTCCTTCTCGCCTAGATAGGTGAAGTCCACGCCTGCCTCATCCAGCAGGCGAACCGTGGCCATGCCGATATCGTGCTCCACATAACTCGCCGTGCATCCGGCGAAGTAGACCGTGCGAGATCGATGCTCCGGCCCGTGCTTCTCCTTGAGATCCTCCGGGAACCAGTCGGCTCGATCCTTGCGATATCCCGCCCAAATGTCGCCCTCCTTCTCCAGGGCGGCGGCCATCATCTCGAAGGGCGGGAAGGTCATCCGCTTCTCCTCGTGGATCAGCCGGCCGCGCAGCTTCATCCAGGACGGCTCGATGGGGAGGGCGGCGGAGCAGCGCAGGTTGCACAGCTCGCATGTGGTGCAGGCCAGGATGGTATCCACCATGAACTGATCCCACTCCTCGCGCCCTTCCATGTACTCTCGCAGCCAGTACCACTTGCCGCGAGGGCTCTGGCTCTCCCAACCGCGGCCGTAGAACTGGTCACATTCCTCGATACAGTATCCGCATTGGGAGCAGCTATAAGCGTACCACGCCACATCGGCCGGGATGTCGCGCACCGGGCCTGATGACCGCTCGCCGACCTGGGTGATCACGTAGTTGCCGAAGGGGCGGATCAGCGGTTCGAACGCGCCGGCCAGGTTCAGGGCGATCCCTAGCGTGCCGTTGCCTATGACCTTACCAGGGTTCAAGATGTCCTTGGGATCGATCTGACGTTTGAACGCTCTCAATCGCTGCACGCGATCCCTGCCCAGGACGGCCTCGGCCTTCTTGGAGAAGTAGAGCCCGGTGGCATACGGCCTCCCGCCGTGCCTCTCAGCGATCTTCATGATGGTCAGGACCAGGCCGAAGACGAAGTTGTAGCTGAACTTACGCTGATCGCTGGGGATGAAGCCCAGGATGACCACCTCCGGCTTGCCATCGACACCCTCTCGGATGACGACACCCTCCTTCACGATAGGCTGATCGACCTTGCGCTCGATCTCCGTCATCACGTCGCCCAGGGAGGAGAGCGGGACGACCACCTCGGCCGGTACCAGGCTCGGTCCCAGGCGCTTGACGACCATCAGCTTAAACCGGTGTTCCCACTCGTGATGAGCAATCCGATCGCTGAGGATCTCGGCCTCGCAGGGCTTCATGAGCTCCGGCAATCGGCTCATGATGGCCTCGCGATCTTTCTTACGGAAGGCGAGGGTGATGATGTATGAGGCCGGCAGGAGGACGCGTTCTTCGATCGGATGGCCGTAATGCTCCATGAGCGGCGCACGATTCTTCAGCTCCGCCATGCGCGGGTTGATGAAGACCAGGGACCAGATGGGGAGTTTCTCGTCGATGAAGGACTGCACCAATCGCTGGAGGTCGTGGGCGTCCGGGCATCCGATGGCGAGCACGTCCAGATCTTCCAGCGGTTGCACCCGGATCGTCACCTGGCTGATGAGCCCGGTGATCCCCTCGACGTCGGCGATGACGTCGAGCTCAGAGCCGCTGAACTCTCTCACGGTGCCATCGGGCAGGACGACGCGGGCGCTGACGACGTTGTCGCGGAACCATCCGGCCTCATAGGAGCCAATGCCGGCGCCGCCCTGCGCCAGCCAGCCACCGACGGTGGAGGCTGGATAGCTGGTGGGATAGAGGCGCAGGGTCAGCCCGTGCTTTTGGAGCGCCCGGTCCAGCTTCTCCCATACCACGCCGGCCTGGACGGTGGCCGTCTGAGCCTCGGGATCGATGGTGATGATCTGGTTCATGCGGTAGAAATCGACGACGATCCCCTTCCTGATGGGGAGCACGCCGCCGTATCCGGAGGATGCCTTGCCGCGCGGGGTGAGGGGAATCTCGTTAGCCGCGGCCCAGCGGACGAGCTCGATCAGCTCCTCCTCCGATTGGGGCTGAACGACGGCGTCCGGCGTGGTGTCGCCGATCAACGGCTTGATCAGGGAGGGGATGGCCGCGATGTCATGGCCATACAATTTGCGTTCGAGCCTGTGGAACGTGACCCGAGGGCCGAACTTCTGCTCCAAATAAGATCGATGTTCTGCGCTTAATTTACCCATAAGTGGCCTCCGGCTGTTTTATTTTCTTCAAGGGTTCTTGTTGCGGCGATGATCCACATCTCACCGCGGAGACGCAGAGAGCGCAGAAGGGTGAAGAAAGATTGAGAGAGGATCTCTGCGTCCTCGGCGTCTCCGCGGTGAGTTAGAGCTTTAACGTCTTGGTGGTTAGATAGCGGTCAGCTCCGCGATGCGCCTCAGACGGCTGCGTAGCATGTGGCGCTCCGTGGCGATGTGGGACATGATGTCGGCGATCCGTTGGGCGAAGGGCAGGACCCGGGCCTGCTCCTCCGGGCTGAGCCGATGCACCTCATCGATGTGTTCGGCGATCGTCTCCACGGGCACCTCGAGGTGAAGAGCCATGTGGGCGATCTCCTCCATGGATGGAGGCCATGGATCCGGTGCGATCCCGCCGAGGATCACCATGGCCTTGAGGTCCATCCCCACGCGGATGAGGCCACGGGCGCAAAGCAACCCCAGGTGGCTGGGGGTGAAGCGCGGCTGCAGCGTGGGGTCTTGTGCCATCTGCACCCACAACTCGATGCAGCGCCTGTGGGCGCTCGGCATCGAATCGACCGCCTGGTACAGGCCGCATGGGTTGCTCACCCGGGTGATCGGCCGCCCATCCAGGTCCGTGATGACGATCATGACGCCCAGGGCGTCGGCGAAGGCGTCCTGGATCTGTTGCACGCATTCCAGGGGGAAGAGATCCTGGGCGCTCTCGGAGGAGGGGATCGGTGGCGTCTCGACGTGGCTCACCTCCTGCTGTTTCAGCCACTGCTCGACGGCGGCGCGGGGAAAGCGCCATTGATTGCCGACCCGGATGGCGGGCAGGCGGCCGTCGTTGACCATGCGATAGATGGTGGTGCGATCGACTTTGAGCATCTCCTGAAGCTGGCGTGTGGTAAGCAGATCGGACATGATAATCCCCCGGAGCCCTCAAGTGGGATGATTCACGACTGCGTGAAATATACCACACCTCTTCACTTTCGGATATGACCTATCTCATGTATTGCATCATAAGTGATGATATTCGTCCGAAAATCAGGTAAATGATGTATTTGATGCATATAATGGCAACTTATGCATCATTTAAGACAGATGGGGAGGGACGCGGTGGCGGGCGAGCAATGGTTATTGCAGCGAGTCCCTTCGCTCATATTGGCATACACGAGACCGTAAGCAGCGCTACTGCCCCCCTCTGTTGATTATTCCAATATGAGCGGCCTTCCTTTGAGGCCCATATATAGGGTTTCTTTCGTGGCATTGCCCTATATCTTGGCGTGGGCGGTGGAAGGCACTGCCTTCCGTTCCAACACGATGACAGTAAGGAAGATGTGTCCTCTTCGGTGAAGATGTCCGTAAGGAGGGCACCCCCTACCATTTCCGCTTTGTCGGTCTCAGCGATTCGCGATATAATGTTTACAGAAAATCTGTTCTACCGAGGATGTGATCTCATGCCTCTGGATCTGGAAGCCATCGCGCAGGCCATCCACGAGATGGCCCAGGCGTTCGACGGAGATGAACGCCATGAGCGGTTGGAGACAGCCTTGGAGCGGCTGCGCACCATCGATCCCAAACTCGTGCGTGACCGCCTGGATGATCCCCAGGCCCATCCCGGGTGGCTGGTGGCGTATCCCGAGCGCACTTTCGCCAAGACCTATCCGCTACCCCCTTGTCCGACGGATTTCACCGTGGTCGCGGCCGATGGTTCCTCTCATGGCCCGGATCGACACAGCCCCGTCCGCTTCTTCATCATCAATACCGGCTATGCCGTGATCACCTATGGTAGCCAGCCGGCCGCGGAGCTGGACGCCTTCTCCCGCCTCTATTACCGCGACGAGGAGGTGTTCATCGAGCCGGAGCATCACACGTTGCCTGTGGAGGGGGCCATCCTGGCCGTTAAGATGGCCGTGGATGAGATGACGGCGTTGGTGGACGCGACTACCGCCGTCGCGCAGTCGGAGGCTGTGGCCTTGCGCGATGGCACGCTCATCTTGTGGGGATTGGACAGTCCCGGCATCACCCCTGAGGTGCGCGAGCGCTTTCTCAATCCGTACCGTGAGGCCATGCGGCGGTTGCGTAGCCTGGACATTCCCCTGGCCGCCTACATTAGCTATCCCAACGCCGATGACGTGATCAACGCGTTGCGCGTCGGCATGTGTCCGGATCTCGTCGTCATCTGCAGCCGTTGCGCCGCGCGCCGCGCGCGAAGGCGTCCGCCCTGCGCGGACCTGGCCATGTTGGTCGATCGATTTCTCTTCGCCCGACATCTGGCGGACGGCGAGCGCAGCGATATCTTCCTGAGCCGCCATCCGGTGCTCAAGTATTACGAGGACGACCAGAAGATCTACTTCTTTTACCTGAACGTCGGGGATGAGGTCGCCCGGATCGAGGTGCCTGCCTGGGTGGCCCGATCGCCCGCGTTGCTGGATCGCGTTCACGCCGTGGTCTATGATCAGTGTCAGCGGGGGGATGGATACCCGCCGGCCCTCACGGAGGCCCACGAGCAGGCGGTCATCAGCGTAGGAGAGCGGCGGCTGATCGAGGAGATGGTGACCAGGGAGCTGGCCGATCGGGCCGTCGTCTATATCCGGTCGGAGAAGGATCGCAGCAAACGATTGCGAGGGGTGTGATGGAGCGCATCGGCGAGATTGTGGAGACGAATAGCCTGGGATTCATCGCGGAGAGCTTCGATCTGCACCGCCCGCCCGCGCTGGGCAGCCTGGTGCGCGTCAACGTGGACGATCGCGTCATCTATGCCGTGGTCAGCTTCGGTGCCACCACGAGCATTGATCCTGGCCGGCGTCCCGTGCGCCGTTCCACCGATGACGTCTTCGATGAGGCTGTTTATCGCGAGCATCCTCAACTGGAGCGGACGCTGCGCACGGAATTCCGGGCGATATTGGTCGGCTTCCGCGAGGGAGAAGGGCCCGTGCGTCAGGTCCTGCCGCCTCAACCTCCGCCGCTTCACTACTCCGTGTGGGAATGTGATCCGGAGGAAGTGCGTGTTTTCACCGAGCGGCGTCCATATTTCCGATTGCTTCTCCACGTTGATGGAGAGCTGCCGGCCGATCAGTTATTGGCAGCGCACATCCGGGCGGCCTATGCGGCTCGAGGCGATGATTTAGGTTGGCTGGAAGCCGCCGCACAGGAAGTGGCCATGCTCCTCCGGGACGATTATGATCGCCTGATGAGCGTGTTGCAGAGCATCGAGCCGTAGTAAGGGCGGGCCTGCTGACCCGCCCTTACTCGTTTTTATTTCTTCCCTGGCCTAGGCGTCGGCGTGGGCGTCATGGCGCGTGTCGGCGTGGCGGTGGGTGACGGGGTGTACGTGGCCGTCGGTCGGACACGCCTGGCAGGAGGGGGTGTTCGCGTGGGTTCCTCAGCTCGTTGAGGCTCCTTCTCGGTCGAGGGCATCAAGACGGCATCGATGAGATGAAGGACCCCGTTCGTCGCCAGGATGTCCGTGTTGACGAATAGGGCGCCATTCACTTTGGCCACCTTGCCATCGTCGATGGTGATGGTCACAGGCTCGCTCAGGGCGGTCTTCAGCTGCACCAACTGCACGGAATCGATGGCGGCGAGCTCGGCGGCCGTCACGGTGCCGGGCACGATGTGGTAGAGCAGGATGCTCTTGAGCCTGGGCGGATCCTCCAGGAGATCGCCCACAGTGCCCCTGGGCAGCTTGTCGAAGGCGCTATCCGTAGGCGCGAAGACCGTGAAGGGCCCCTCGTTCTTGAGCTGTTCATGGAGGCCGGCGGCTCTCAGCATCAGCACGAAAACCGTGAGCTGTTCGTTTCTGAAGGCCGTATTAAACACATCCACCGGCACAGGCGTAGGAGTGGGTGTGGGCGCAGGCGTTGGCGTTGGTGGCCTGGGTGTGGGCGTGGGCGGCACAGGCGTCGGTGTCGGTGGAACGGTGGGCTGCGGGGTGGGCGTAGGCGGAACGGGCGTCGGCGTCGGCTCGCGCGTTGGGACAGGCGTGGGAGTGAAGGTGGGCGTCGGCATTGGGGTAGGCCTGCTGCAAGCGCCCACCATGGTGATGATCATAATCCATATGATGAAAACGGCCAAGCGTTTCATTCAACCCTCCTCTATTTGTCAGGCTTATCTGCAACGTACCATAGGGACGGCATCCCGTCAAATGACGTCAATATCGACAAAAATCCTGAGAGGTCACAGGAATGGAATCTCCTCCCTCCTTCTGGAAGCGCTGGCTGCGGTTATTGCAGTTCAATCTCATGTATCTGGGGCGACCGCCTTGGGATACAGGCGTGACTCCTCCCGAACTCGTGGAGGTGGTGGAGGACGGTGTGGTGCCGCCTGGCCGGGCGATCGACCTGGGATGCGGCACGGGCACCAACGCGATTTACCTGGCCTGGCATGGCTTTGACGTGATCGGCGTGGACAGCGCGGTGCTAGCCATCCTCAAGGCGCGCTGGAGAGCCCGCCGCGCTGGTGTACGCGTCCGCTTTCGCCTGGGATTGGTCACCCGGCTGGACTTCCTCCGCCAGCCGGTACACTTCGCGTTGGATATCGGATGTCTGCACGGGTTGTGGGAGGCCGATCGGCCTAGATACGCGGTCGCGCTGGCCCGACACATACGCCCCGGTGGCTATTATCTGCTATACGCATGGGGCAACCGGGGATGGGCCGGGCTGGATCCGCCCGAGGTGGCCGCACTGTTCGAAGACGCTTTCGAGATCCTCTGGACCCGCGAGGGCGAGGAGCATGGAACACCGTCGTTCTGGTATCTGATGCGACGGCGTCCCATCGATCGCCTTCCCGCCCTGAATAGGAGCGATTCATGAATCGCCCCTGTATATCCAATTGGGGTGGGGCGACGCAGCGCAGTGGAGCTGCGCCGCCCTAACTCTCATTTCCTCAATTCATCAATAGCCGAGCCGCTTATCGACTTCGTTAATCAACGGCTGGCCAGCCTGATAACGTCTCAAGTTCTCGGTGAAGATCTCCACCACGCGGTCGGCATAGTACGGCGTGATACCCGCGTAGTGGGGCGTGATGATCACGTTCTCCATGTCCCATAGCGGCGAGTCCTCGGGCAGCGGCTCTTCCTCGAACACGTCCAGCCCGGCCCCGGCGATCCATCCCTCCCGAAGCGCCCGGATGAGCGCCTCCTCTTGGATGATGGCGCCCCGCCCGATGTTGATGATATAGGCTGTCTCCTTCATGGCTCGGAGCTCCCGCTCCCCGATGAGGTCCTGGGTCTCCCGGGTCAACGGCGTGGTGATCACTACCCAGTCGGCCTGGGGCAGCATCTCCAGCAGTTGATCGGGCCCGTACATCCGATCGATCCAGGGCGATCCTTTCTCCGGGTGGCGGCGCAGGCCGAGCACGCGCATGTTGAGCCCTTTCGCCTTCTCGGCCGTCTTCTCGCCGATGGCGCCCACGCCGATCAATCCCATGGTGGCCCCATCCAGTTCGAGGACCTTGTGATCTCGCGACCAGCGATGCCGTACCTGATCGCGCACGCAACGCTGGATATCCCGAGCCAGCGCCAGCATGAGGGCCAGGATGTGCTCGCTGATGGGGATGGCGTGCACGCCTGAGGCGTTGGTGATGATCAGATCGCTCTCAGCGATCTCAGGGTATCGCATCAGCCAGTCCACACCCGCGCCTGTCGTCTGGAGCCAGCGTAACCGTGGTGCCTCCAGCAGACGCTCCCGCGGCAGGCCGCCCAGCGCGACGTCCACCTTCGGGATGAGATCATCCCATCTTCGCTCCAGCTCCTCACGATCCCGCACGACGATCAACTCCGCATCCGGCGCGGCCTGACGGATGGCTTGTAAATGACGTTCCTGCAGTTCATAGGCGATCAGGATGGCTTCGATGCGTCTGCCGTTCAACTTCTCCCCTCCTCGATTTGGTGTGGTTGTATGTGCAGAGCGACATTTTACAGCGGGCGCGGCGGATCGTCAGCGGTGGTGCTTCCGATGTGGCATATCCTGGGGCTTTTGTCCCCCTGAGATGGGCATGGTACAATGCGTTTCGTTGGGGCGCCATGGATTTCGCTTTGAGGAGGCCCGGATGGATACAGCTATCGTTGCCTCTGCTCAGCAGCGGCTACGTCTCCATGAGTCGCTGGAGGACTATCGCCACGATTGTATACGTTTCCTGCGCATGGCCCAAAGCAAGGGGGCTTCCCTCGTCGTCTTTCCTGAGCTCTCAGGGCTGATGGCGGTGGTCCCCCACCTGCCCGGTGTGCGCGCCAGCCTGTTGCGACAGGCGGACCAGGGGCGTCGGCCTGGCGTCTCGCTTTGGAAGCGCGCCAAGGCCCGCATGGCCGGATCCACGGCCGAGCTCTTGCGGGTGGACTTCCGGGCGGTGTTAGCTCGCCAGCTGGCTGAAGGGGGGAACGCGCTACGCCAGGAGATCGAGCGGTTCTTCGCCAGCCTGGCGCGCGGCTATGGGGTGCATATCATCGCGGGCGCGGGATACTTGCCCGGAGAGGGCCCCGGCCAACGATCCCTCGCCCTGGCCTTCAGCCCGCAGGGGGAGATGATCGGCGAGGCGGCTCGCGTCACTGTGTCCCCGGAGGACGAGGACCTGATCGCTCCAGGCGATGGGTGGGAGGTGCTCGATACGCCGGTGGGGCGGATCGGCATCCTCATAGGAGGTGATGTGCTGTATCCGGAGACGGCGCGGCTGTTGGCCTATCGCGGGGTTGAGATCCTCGTGGTCCTAGCGGCGACTAGCGACCCGGCATTGGCGGCTCGCATCCGGGCGGCCGCGCTGGCCCGCGCCCAGGAGAATCAGATCTTCGTGATCACCAGCTTCCTGATAGGCAACGATCCGTTGCGCGGGGACGGCGCGCAGTTCACTGGCCGATCGGCCATCATGGCGCCGGTGGAGATGACGGCCCGACACACGGGCATCATGGTGCAGATGGGCACCGCCCGGGCGGAGGGCTTGATCACCGCTGAGCTGAATTTCTACGCGCTGCGCGAGCTGTGGCAGCAGTCGGAGCCATCGGCGCGTCGGGGCCTGGCGTTGATGCTGGCTGGGCAGGGGTTGGTGACCGATTATACGCTGGGACGCTCCGTGGATGAGGCATGGGAGGATGTGGAGGCGGCTCGGGAGAAGCGGCTCCTGTTGCCGGAGCCCACGATGCCACCTTCGATCTCGGTGACGGAGCTGCCCGTAGCAGCGGAGAGCGAGGCGGCGGGGGAGACGGAGCCGTCGGAGGCGTCCGTTGAGCCGATGGCGGAGTGGGAGCCCTCGGACGCCGTCGGTGGGCCTTCGCCGTTAGAGGAAGCGGCTGAGATGGATGAGGAGGCGCCTGTTGTGGGAGAGCCTGGGGGCGTTGAGGAGACATCCGAGGCCGCCGAGCCAGTTGCTGATGAGGAGAAGATCACCCACATAGCGAGGGACGACGCATCGGAAGAGGACACATTGTAAAACACTTCGGTCAACAGCTCATAAAGGGGGGCGACCCGCCGGGTCGCCCCTGCTCTGGCGACACATAACGCCATAGAGCTTCTCCACGTGTCGCCTATGCCGATATGAGTGATCTTTTAAAAAACCTTTGTGCCTTTTGCGTTCTTTGCGGTTAGGCGGAATGATAATGGGGCGCGCAGCCGTGGTGGGTATGCATGGAACCGCGTAGGGGCGCAGCATGTGTGCCCCTACCTGTAGATCAATATACTGTGTCTGAGCAAGTAAGATACCACAAGATATGGTATAGTGGTGAGCAACTACGGTTAACTATGGCGCTACCGCAGCCGTGCGCCCCTACGAAAATGTGCTTCTTGGAGATATCTTCTCCGCGTCCTCTGCGCCTCCGCGGTTTTCTCAGGACCATCGTCCTCAGGCGCGTTTGACCAAATCGCCTATCTGTCGCGCGACGTTCAGCATGGCGATCCCCAGACGGATCCAGTCAGCGGGGGCGATCTGTGGAAGGGTATGGTCCTTGCCGGGAGTCTCCTCCGACTGTGAGCTGGTGTAGATCCAGGCGATGAGCGCTCCGAACAGAGCGCCAGCCAGGGCTCCGATGAGGATGCCGCGTGTGCGATGGCTCACGGTTTCACCTCGTCATCGTGGTCGCTATGTCGCGGGGATATCCCCTGCCATAAAGTGCGGGCGGCCGCCTGAGCGCCAGCCCACCAGGCGTGCACCTTAATGAGCGGTCGCACGACCCTTCGGCCGCCTCGTTGCACAGCGTCAGCTGCCTGGTGGGTGCGCCATTGCGCCCGGGGCATGAGGCCCTCCATGTGCCGACGTAGGTCGCGCATCCCTTTCACGCTGAGGACCAGCAACGTTAACGGTATCGCCCATGCGATCATGGACAGGATGATGAGGAAGATGAGCGCGACGTTGGCCCATGTGTGGATGTGATTCATGGGAGCTCCTTAGCCCTGGGCGGACATGACCTGATAGCTATTGTAACCCCAAGCGTGGGGCTAGGCAAGCTTGAGGAAAACGAAGAGCCCGTCTCGGACTGGGAGGAGGACTGCCGTATGTCCAGGAAGATCGTGCTGGCAGGAGTGCTAGTGATTCTCCTGCTCTGCTTGATTATTCAGGTCATCCCCTATGGCCGTCGTCACTCGAATCCGTCCGTGCTCGCGGAGCCTAACTGGGATAGCCCGCGGACCAGGGAGCTCTTCTTCCGCGCGTGTGCGGATTGTCATAGCAACGAGACCGTATGGCCGTGGTACAGCAACATCGCCCCTGTCTCCTGGCTGATTCAACGGGACGTGGAGGAGGGGCGCGCTGCGTTCAACGTCTCTGAGTGGGGCCGACCTGGTGAGAACGAGGGAGAAGAGGCCGCGGAGGCCGTGCGCGAAGGATCCATGCCTCCTGCCCTGTACGTCCTCCTGCATCCCAGGGCGCGGCTGTCCGCTTCTGAAAAGGACGAGTTCGTGAGGGGGCTCATCGCCACCTTCGGAAAAGAGGCTGAGGGAGAGGAGGAAGACTGATCTGTGACGATGAGGGATTTCCTACCGGGTGTGTGATGGGATATTGGTCGCGAGTTCGCGGGTTATCGCGGCGGCTCGGCGCAGCCTGGCCCTGGGTATGGCGAGGGGCCTGGCTGATCGTGCTCCTAGCCTTCCTAGGGGCGCCGCCGCGGCCTCTGGTGACCATCGGCCCGCCGCAGCAGGTGCACACCATCAACCCTAAGATCGGCGTCCACACCCGGCTGACCGATGAGGTGGAGCCGTGGAAGATCAAGCGGACGTTGCAGATGGTGCGGGAGATGGGCGCGCCCTGGATCGTGGAGTATTTCCCGTGGGCCTACTACGAGCCGTCCCCCGGCGATTTCAAATGGGAACATCCCGACCTGGTGGTCGATCACGCCCGCGCCCAGGGGCTGACGGTCATCGCCCGGCTGGGTTATGTGCCGGAGTGGGCCCGGCCCAAGTACACCGTCACCAGTTATATCGATCCTGAGAGCTATGAGGCGTTCGGCGATTACGTGGCGGCGTTCGTCGCCCATTTCAAGGGGCGCGTGCGTCACCTCATCATCTGGAATGAGCCCAACCTGAGCCTGGAGTGGGGGAAGCGTCCCCCAGATCCGGCCGCCTACGTCGAGCTGCTGCGGGTGGCCTACACGCGAGCCAAGGAGGTCGATCCCGAGGTCCAGGTGTTGGCTGGAGCGCTGGCTCCCACGTTGGCGCCGCCCGGCCATCCGGAGGCCATGAGCGACCTGGAGTATCTGCAACGCATGTATGACGCGGGCGCGGCCGCCTATTTCGACGCGCTGGCGGCCCATAGTTATGGCTGGCGGTTCCCGCCTGATGAGCCGGCCGCGCCGGACGTCATCAACTATGCCCGGGTGGAGCTGTTGCGGGAGATCATGGTGCGTAACGGCGACGTGGCGAAGCCAATCTACATCACCGAGGGCGGGTGGAACGATCACCCGCGTTGGAGCAAGGCCGTACGCCCCGCCCAGCGGGTGGCGTATACTGTGCGCGCCTATCAGAAGGCGGCCGAGGAGTGGCCCTGGGTGGAGGCCGTCTGCCTGTGGGCCTTTCGCTTCCCCTGGCCCACGCACACGTATCGGGATTACTTCGCCTTCGTGGCCACGGATTTCACGCCGCGGCCGGTGTATCTGGCCGTGCAGCAGTACGCCCGGGGGGAGGCGCCGTGAGCCGTCGATGGGCCCTGCCAGCGCTGGCCGTCGTAGCGATCGCTTCAATCGTTGTGGCATGGTGGCTGTTCCGCCCGCGCCAGGACGCGCATTGGCGCCGTATCATAGATACAGGTGTGTGGCGCGTCGCCATCGACCCCAGCTTCCCGCCCTTCGAGTCCACCGGGCCGGATGGGGAGCTGATCGGCTTTGACGTCGATCTGGCGCGCGCCATCGCCGTTCGCTGGGGCGTAGAGGTGCGCTTCGAGCTTATCGGCTTCGATGGGCTGCTGGATAGCGTGTGGGCCGGCCAGGTGGACAGCGTGATATCGGCCTATCCGTTGCAACCCCAATACGCCCGCGATGTGGGCTATTCGATCCCTTACTTCGAGGCGGGCGTGGTGCTCGTCGCGCGGGAAGGGAGCGGGATCGAGGGGATCGAGGATCTGCGCGGCCGCCGGGTGGCCGTGGAGTGGGGATCGGAAGGGGATGTGCAGGCGCGCAAGCTGGCCCGCCGGCTGGGTGATCTGTCCATCGTGCCGTTGGAGAGCCCGGACCTGGCTGTGGGAGCGGTGGTGGATGGCCAGGCGGATGCGGCGCTGGTGGATGGGGTGACTGCCGCCCTGGCCATCGGACGGGGAGATCCGCTGATGATCGTGGGCGAGCCGTTGTCCCCGGCGCCGTACGTCATCGTCACCCACGTGCGGGCTCACGCGCTGCTGGCGGCCATCAATCAGGCGCTGGAGGATCTGAAGGCGGAGGGGGTGCTGGACGAGCTGCGAGCGCGATGGTTCGGCCTGGGATGGTCTCGTAAGGCGCAGTAAGAGCGGTAGGGACGAGGCATGCCGCCCTTACATGTCGTGTCCTCTGCGAGGGAACCGCGTCCCTAATCGACGGTCTGGATGATAACGAAAGTGGTCTGCCCTTCCTTAATTTCCACGTCCTGGCGGTAGATGCGGCCGTTGACCTTGGTCTCGATACGGTATTGCCCGACAGGCATATCCGCCAGCATGAAGTTCTCGCCCCAATCGTCGTCCGGGTTAATGTCGGGCAGGTCGAGGTAGGTGTATACCTGTTGCCAGATGCGGTCGAGTCGAGGGGCCTGGTAGATGAGGATGGGAACGTTGGCCCATGTGCGGCCCTCGGCGTTGATCAGGCGGCCGGCGAGGGTGCCATAGCCTGGCGTGGGCTTGAGCCATAGCTCGGGGTTACGCGTATGCGCGTAGTCATTCTGCCCGACCCGGACCTCCAGGTGCAGATGCGGTCCCAGGGCGATGCCAGTCATTCCAACGCGGCCGATGGGCTGGCCGGGTTGCACGATCTCGCCCGGCTGTACGTTGACCTCTGACAGGTGGCCGTACAGGACGAACACGGGCTGATCGTGATAGGTGCGCAATAGCCGGAGGACGATGAGGTTGCCGTAGAAGTTGGGCTCGGGGCCCACGACGTGCTCCGCGTCGGTACCGGCGATGACGACCTCGGCCTCGGCGACGGCCAGCACGGGGGTGCCCTCCTCGTTGACGATGTCAACGCCGTGATGAGGGAGATACTGGCCGCGAGCATCGGTGCCGTAGGGGTACCAGGCGTTGGCATAGATCTGCCCCCCGGGGCCGATGGGACGCTCCAACCAGTAGTGGTCCTGGGCTGCGGCGGGGTCAGGTGTGGGCCACGGCCGGCCGGGCACCAGCATCGGCGTGCTGTCCGGACCTGTTGCGAGCACCGTCGGTTGCGGCGAGAGTGTTTTCTCAAGCTGGGATGTTATGGTTACAATGGTAGTTGTGACGATCGCCGTTGGCGTGAGGGTGGGCGTATCCGTCGGTGTGGGGGAGGGTGTAGCGGTAGGGCTGGGCGTGGCCGTTGGCGTGTCGGTCGGCGTGATCGCTGGAGCGGCATCGGCATAGGATGGGGCCGGCCGGGCCGCGCGCTCGTTGGCCCAGGCGATCACGCCGGGGAGGAGCCCCAAACGTAAGGCGACCACGCTGGCGAGGGCCAGGGCCAGCAGGCTGAAGGTCAACAGGATCGGCAATCGTGATGAGTCGCGTCTTCTGTACACGGCGAAATCGTCCAGACGGGGAAATCCCCGCTCTTATCTCTACAGGATGCATCGCATCATAGCACATCGCCATCAGAGCGGCAAACGATTCGATAGGGATGGGAAGAGGATATGCGTCTGCGTTTCGATATCTTGACCCTGTTCCCGGACATGTTCTGCGGCCCGTTTGATGACAGCATCATCAAACGGGCGCGCGAGTCAGGGTTGATCTCGATCCATATCCATAACATCCGGGATTTTGCGCCGGGGAAGCATCGCGTCACTGATGACTATGCCTACGGCGGCGGCGGTGGCATGGTCATGAAGCCGGAGCCCATCTTCGCCTGCGTCGAGCATGTGTTACAGGAGGAGCCAGAACTGGAGGAGAATCCTCCCATTATCCTGTTGACCCCTCAAGGCCGGCTGTTCACGCATCAGGTGGCCACGGAGCTGTCCCAACATCGCCGCCTGATCCTGATCTGCGGCCGATATGAGGGGGTGGACGAGCGGGTGCGGGAGCATCTGGTCACGGACGAGATCTCCATTGGGGATTACGTGCTCTCCGGCGGTGAGATCCCGGCCATGGTCATCGTGGACGCGGTGACCCGGCTGTTGCCCGGCGCGCTGGGATGTGCCGTGGCCCCGTTGCAGGACTCCCACGCGATGGGGCTGTTGGAAGGGCCCCACTATACGCGCCCGGCCGAGTTCCGGGGCTGGCGAGTGCCCGAGATATTGCTCTCCGGCCATCATGCGGAAGTGGCGCGCTGGCGACGGCAGCAGGCGTTACGCCGCACGCTGGAGCGACGGCCCGACCTCCTGGCACGGGCCCCGCTGACGGCGGAGGACCGCGAGTTTCTGGCGTCTTTAGGGTATCATGGTCCCTTCGCGGATGACGACGAAGGGCGAGAGACCGAGGACGAAGGACGGACGACGGATGATGAATGACGAGGGATCAGGGTCCCCCTGTCCCTCGTCAAACGCTGATGGGATAACGGCCGTATTTGCGCACTGCTTCGGATAAAGCGAGGACGTTTTCCGGCTTCAGATACGCGGCCAGGCTGTTGCCGCTGGTCACGATGTAACCGCCGCCCGGCGCCACGTCGCGGATCAGCTCCCGGACCTCTCGGTCCACATCCTCCGGCGTGCCCATCCCCAGGATGTTGAGATCCACGTTCCCGAGCAGGCAGAGGCGATCGCCGTAGTCCCGCTTCATGGCCCGGATGTCCATGGCCCCCTTTTCGATGGGATGTAGCCCGGAGATCCCCAGGCTGAGCAGGTCATCCAGGAAGGGGAGCACATAGCCATCGCTGTGGATGACCCAGGGGAGGGTGATCCTCTCCGCCACCCGCTCATAACGGGGGAGGATCAATTCCCGGAAGATCTCGGGCGAGAAGAAGGGGGCGCTCTTGAAGGCCATGTCATCGGTGGAGATGAACACGTCAAAGCCGAGCTGGCAGACGCGTTCAGCGACGACCGCCGTCCAATCGCAGTAGCGGTCGAGCACGGCCTCCACGAAGGGGCGATTCTCATAGAGGGCGATGCAGAAGTTGGTCATCCCCATGCTGAGCATGGTGGGGAAAAGCCCGATGCGGGTGACGAAGAAGAGCGCGTAGTCATCTTTGCCCTTGACGAAAGCTTCTGCCTCGGCGTATAGCGCGTCGTCGTAAGGATCAGGCAGCTCCAGCCGATCGAGATCCGCCTCGGTCTTGATAAGCCCCTCGCCATAGAACAGGCGGCCGTCCTTGCCTGGGTTCTTCTCCGCGTACACGGGCGCCCGCAGGACGTAGCTGATGTTGTCCAGATGCAAGCGGCTTGCGATGGCTTTTGCCTCCTCGATGGTGTACTGGTTCACCTCGAGGTTGGTGGCCTGGCTGGTGGGCTCGCCCCAGCCCATGATCCTCTGGGCCAGGAAGCGGTCAACCCCCAGCTCGCAGTAGGGCACGCGATCGGGTTCCTCTCGGTTCAGGGCTGCCAGGACTCTCTCTCGTGAGCTCATCTCCATTGTAACGTCTCCTTATATACGTGAGGCGATATTTAGCGTTGCTGTTTAAGCCCACTTTTGGCCACTATGTGGTTCGCGATGACTTTCTCTCCAACTATCATATTGTATCACGTGTGTCAGAGTTTCGTCCACACCTTTGTTACCAGTAGGTAACCATTTTGGCGGGAAAGTCTCGAAAAATTTTAAGGTGGCGAGCTTATAGAGTGTTACCCGTGAGTTACAATATAGTTATGGGGAGGATATTGGGTGAGAGGGTTGTAGCTTTACGTAAGCGCAAGGGCTGGTCCCAAGGGCAGCTGTTGGTCCAGGCCAAGCGCCTTATTGGACATAGCAGACTGTCCCGTAAAACAATTTCACAAATTGAAAATAATAGATATCCCAGTGAGCCTGGGGCTTGGCTGATCGAAACACTCGCTACCGTCCTCGATACCACCTCCGACTATCTCCTCGGCTTGGCAGATGACCCACTACCGCGACGGCAGGAGATGCTAGCTGGGACAGCACCCGAACCGGACCTGTTATCGCTCATCGAGCGCCTGA
Organism: Caldilineae bacterium; assembly: GCA_011176545.1. Lineage (GTDB taxonomy): Bacteria > Chloroflexota > Anaerolineae > DUEN01 > DUEN01 > DUEN01. The sequence continues at coordinate 57,779 of DUEN01000003.1, forward strand.
GTCGCCTCCCGGAGGATGAGCGTAAGGAGTGGGTTAACATATTTTCCTGGATCCTCGATGTCAGTGAGAAGCCCGCTGAGGGCCCAGGAATTCACTCGTCTGTTCGACCTTCTCTTGTAGGAAAGGAAGGAACAGAGGATGAAAAGCAAGAAGATTGTAGCCCGAGTAGGAGTGGCTGTGGCTAGTTGGGCAGTGTGCCTAGCAGCTCTCCTAGGACTGCTAAAGGGTCTAAGCGTCAATGCAGGGACAAATGTTTGGACGCCTCTCAATGGTCCTTCTATAAGTGGTGGAAGCGTTGCGGCCCTCGCAGTACATCCTATCGTTTCCGGCACCCTCTACGCTGTGGTGAATTCATCGGGCAGTGAGATCACCTACTGGGGTCAAGTGGGTAAGATCTTCAAGACAACCGATGGTGCAGCCACCTGGACGGCGATCTACACTCCCAGTGTCAAACTCCAATCTCTGGCTCTTACCGACACGCTCGTCTACGCTGGTGGATGGGGGTATCCTCACAAGAGCTCCATCTACCGTAGCGTTGACGGGGGCCTCAATTGGGAGCGGGTATACACTACAACTAAATCCTGGAATAGCGTCTTCGCCTTGGCCATCCATCCCGCCATCACCTCCACCGTCTATGCCGCAGGAATGGAAAGTGCCAATTCTGACCCCGATGGTGTGGTCTACCGGAGTACCGACGGTGGGGCCAACTGGACACGAGCATTTACGGTAACTGGCGGTGCATTCTTTGGCGCCCTGGCCGTTAACCCCTTTACCCCTACCATCCTCCTCGCTGGCGGTGGAAGCCGTACCGGCGGCTTCATCTATCGCAGCGAAGATGGGGGACTCCGTTGGACAAAGGTGTACACAACCCCACCGGGATACTACGTTTCCTCCCTGGCTTTCCATCCCCTAACGCCAACCCTGGCCTATGCTGCCAGCAGTTGGCCAGGGATGCCCAGCGCCCTTTATCGTAGCCAGGATGGGGGTCGCACCTGGAGCGGTATACTCACTGATATGGCTGGCCCCTTTGCCTTGGAGCCGCCGAACACCATCTATGTCGCCCAGGCTTGGGGCAAGATTCGCAAAAGCACCGACGGCGGTGACACTTGGACCGAGGTGAGCGATTCTCCTGGCGGTGCGCAGTTGCTAACCATTGACCTGGCTCTTGTGCCTCACGTGCTTTATCTGGGCCTATTCGCAAGAGGCATCTACATCAGCACTGACGGTGGGGAAAATTGGTCAGATGCGAATAACGGCCTCGAACTCCTCTTGATACCTAGTGTCATCGCCGTTGACCCTAAGCGGCCCAGTTATCTCTACACAGCAGGCGGCCATCCTGGCGGCTTCCGGAGCACTGACGGCGGTATACATTGGCAGCAACTCCAGGACGTGCCCTACCTTTACGCCTTCGCCATCCACCCTCTCACCACGGACGTCATCTACGCCGGAGGGGACTGTGATCGCTGCGCGACCATCTACCGCAGCGCTGACAGCGGCGTACATTGGACGGGATTGTACACCTCGCCGGTTATCGCTCAGGGCGGCAGCCAGCGCATCGCCGCTTTGGCCATTGACCCCCTCACTCCGACCACGATCTATGCTGCCGGGGTGGACTGGATACCAGGCGCATCTCCGGAGGGGGTGATCCTGCGCAGTACTGAGGGTGGTGAGATCGGGACGTGGACGAAGGTGTATACGGTAACTGCTGAGTGGAAGGGTTTCGACATCCTGGCCATTAACCCCCTCACCACCAGCATTCTCTATGCTGGGGCGCAAGACTGCAGTGGTGGCTATCCCTGCATAGGTGCTCTTTACCGGACTACCGATGGTGGGCAGAATTGGGCGGCGGTGCTTACTAGCACTAACCTTTTCCGCTCACTCGTCGTTGACCACTGGCGTCCCAACATAGTTTACGTTGCGGATGAAAGGTACAGGGTCTATAAGAGCACCGACGGTGGCGATAGCTGGGTTATAATCCGCCACTCCCCTCAGCAGCCGGGTGATCCTCCCAGTGGCCATTTGCTGGCCATAGACCCTCGTGTGCCCGCCTACCTTTACCTGGCCGGTATGGGCTGGGTGGGGCGCAGCAGCGACGGAGGCGGTACCTGGGAGGATCTAGGTACTGGGCTGCCGAGGAGCCTGAATCCCACCGCCCTGGCCCTCGACAGCAGCACCGTAACCCAAACCCTCTATCTGGGGGCCAATGGCGTGTGGAGCTATAGCCAACCTTGGCCTGGGACTATTCTATATCTACCTCTCGCAGTGAAGAACTGCGTCTCTCAACGAGAGGGGGATCTCTGTCCCTCTGAGAGGTAGGTCAACAGCGGCAACGCATCTTAGAGGTGAGGATAGAAACCATGCGGCTGGTTAGGTTTTTATCCCCTCACCTATACGGTGCTTGGGGAGGCATGGGCTGGTGAACAAGTGGTTAAAGATGGCGTTTCTGGCAGCCCTGTTGATGGGGGCGGGGTACTTCTGCGGGGCAGTCTGCAAGCAGATCGGCCGGGCTTGTGAGTTGACCCTTTTCCCTTCTAAGGAGCTCTTGGGGCTCTTGCTATGGTTCCTACTAGCTCTGGGAGCCATAGCGGTAACTGCTGGCTTGGTAGCTGCTTTGTTGCGGCCTGTGTGGGTGGGAGTGATCGCCTTTGCTCTCTCTGGGCTGACCATGCTCCTGGGCTGGCAGGTGACAGTGGTCAGCAGCGTTCTGGTCCTGATGTACTTTCTGGCCGCATCTTTCTATGCCATGAGAGTTGCCAGGGAGCTGAATGAACGCATCAGGTTCTCCGTGCGACCTATCGGCGAAGGCCAGGACATACTGCTGATGGCCCTCATTCTCGTGGTTTGTGGCAGCTTGTATCTCGGTTATACAGTGTATATCGAGCGGGAAGGTTTCTCGATACCCGAATCTTATATCGAGATGTTCATGGAGCAGATGGAAAAACAAATCGAAGGGCGGATACCGCAGGAGGAGCGCCAGGAAGCGGTAGCCAAATTCAGAGAGGAATTTCGACGCAATATAGATGGATTCCTTGAGCGCATGGTGAAGCCTTATGAGCGATTCATCCCATTGACCATAGTGGCTAGTCTGTTTATGCCTTTGGTAACGATCACCCGCCTACTGGCCTGGGTACCGTCTGTGATTCTGAGGCTTGTCTTTCCTCTGCTCACGGCGCTGGGCGTGACAAAGGTGGTTTTTGAGACCCGGGAGGTGCAAAGGCTGGTCATTAGCTAACCCCGTGTGCAAGTTTCGGGGTTGAAAGGAAAGGGAGCCTCCTGTAAGATTGGGCCCGCGATCTGTGGCATCTCTCCTCTCGTTGGTGGCGCAAGATTTTGGCCCATACGTTCGGGATCTGGTTCTGCCAGCAATTAGGTCTGGACTCACTGCTACAGTTTGACAAGGCTATCGCTCTCTGAAAACCCGCACACCTGGTTAGCTAGACACGCTCTTAGAGAAGCCGGGGTTCTATGGGTTTGTGCCCAACCTGGATGCGGGCGAGGGCGGTCAGACCTCCTCCCCGCGCTTTAGCCGCTCGGCCAGCCATTGGGTCAGCGGTGAGGGCTCTACGTCCAACTCATGCCTGAGGGCTTCCATCGCCTCGTTATACGTCTTGAGGGCCAGGGCACGTTGCCCCTGGCGTGCATAAGCGCGCATCAGGGCCTGATACCCTTCCTCTAGCCACGGGGCAGCCTGAACCGTGCGTCGCGCCCAGTCTGCGGCCTCGCCAGGACGGCCGTGGATCAAAAGGGTTTGGGCGACATATAGACAACCCTCGATATAGAGCTCCCGCAGCCGCTCCCGGGGCTCCAACAGCCACTCCTCGTAAGGCAATTCAGGTAGCAGGGGCTCCCATCCCTCCAAGGCTGTCAACAGATCCTCCGGTAACGGCGGCACGTCCTGCTCCTGGGCGGCCTCGAGCGCGCCCTGTACCGTCGCTTCGAAGGTCTCCACGTCTACCTCGATTATGTCGCGAGGATCGAACTGGTATATTTCTCCCTCAACAGCCATGTATCGACAGTGGGACTTGGGACGCATGTAGGGTTCCAGCACGCGTCGCAGCCGGCTGTGGACGGTGCGGAAGGTGGTCCAAGCTTTCTGCGGATCGGATTGGGGCCACAGGTCGTCCAGGATGCGGTCACGAGACAGAGGAACACCCCGGTGCAGAGCGAAATATTGAAACAGGCGCCGCACGATGGGGCGTTGCCAGGCTCCGTCGGGTATAGGCTGTCCCCCGCGCCACAAGGCGAAGTCACCCAGAAGTTTGACCTTCAGAGGCGGTGGGGGCTGAGACTCCAAATGGGTCAGCGCCGCTTCCAGGGCAGCGATCACTTCTCTGTCTCTTTCAGCGCTGAGGGCGGCGGTCAGGACGGGCATGGCTTCCTCGCGACCGATGGCCGCCAGCGCCTGAGCGACCCGGACGCGCGCCGGAGGAGCCTGGTGCTCCAAGAGGGGGAGCACCGCTTCCAGTTTGCTGGTGGCCTGGAGCCCGGCGATGGCCTGATCCACAGCGATCCCTTCGGCCAGGAGCAACGCCCAGAATGCCGCACCGAGGTCTGGGTCGCGGTGCGTCAACAGATGTTCGTATCCCGGGGCCTTCAATCCGAATAGCGCGGCGTACACGTGTCGTCGCCAGCGCGGGTCGTCTCGCCGCCAACACCGGAGGGCTAACAGCGCTCGCAGGCGCACGAGTTGCGCTCTGGCACGGAGCCAGAAGAGGTTCTCCGTTTCCGGATGCAAGGGCGCATCTCGGTCGGCCAGGGCGATGTCCCGTTCCAGGGCCAGGGCAGCCCGATAAGCCGGCCAGGCTCCCGGGTGCGTTAGGGCCTCTTCGGCATGACGCACGGCATCCTCGCAACGTCCCTGTCGCCGAAAGAGCCAGGCCTGGGCCAAGGCCAGCCAGATCACGCTGAGCGGATCACCGCCTGCGAACGTCATGGCTCGATCCAACGCGGCCTGAGCCTTTGCGAAGTCGCCTCGACCGGTCTCCAGGAATCCCCGGTACGTGCAGAGCCAGTACATATCATCGTCGATCCGCTCTTCAAGCTGATCCGCCAGTGCCTCGAGGTTCGCCAGCCTTGCCTGCAGCTCATCCCAGTCGCCCATTGCGATGCAAAGCTCGCACCATTCCACGAGGTAAGCCCCCACCTCGTAAGGGCGACTTTCCTTGACGTAAGCCGCGTTGCGTTCCATCAGCGCCCGAGCAGTCTCGAAGGCCCCACGTTGGGTGAGGACGAGGACGATGTGGTTGTGGCGGGCGTACATCGCCAGGGCCTCATCGCCCACGGCTTCGGCCAGCTCCGTTGCCTGCGTATAAGCTCTGCTGGCTTCGTGCACGCGTCCAAGCCCGGCCAGATTCTCGGCCACCGTCTTGGTGACCCGCGCCCGCATGGCATCGTCGCAGGTCGGATCGGCGAGCAGTTGGTTCAGAGTAGCCAGGCTTTCCTTGTAATCACCATCCAAGAAGTGGAGCATGCCGATGGCCTGAAGGGCCCTGTGACGGAGGGCCGGATCGTCCGTGACTTCCGCCAGGCGGCGGACTCTTTCGCTATAAGCTCGGGCCTCCGGCCATCCCCCGGTCTCGTGAACGGACGAGACCAGACGGATCAGGAGATCCGGATAAGCCGTATGTACATCGTCGCTCAGGCTCGTAATCCAGCGCCGGAATGTCCACACCCGGCCTTCGATCTTGGTGAACTCGGGGGGCAATTGCAAGATCAACCGGGCCGCGCGGTCCTGCAACCCGCCGGCCAAGGCGTGCTCGATGGCCATCTCCAGGTCGTCGTGGGCTTCAAACCAGGTGACGACTTGATGGAAAATCGGGCGCAGGTCCACCGTTGCCTGCTGCAATAGAAACTCCCGTATCAGCTCGTGATACCGGAACCAGCCCGGTTCCTCGGCCGGTTCCAGGAAGAGGTTGTGGCGTTGGATTTCCTGGCGCAGCGTCATGGCATCACCGCCAGGCCCCAACAGCTCGGCGGCCAGCTCGTCATTGAAGCGCAGGGGGACGGCCGTCAGGGTCCAGAAGCGCAGCAGCTCCAAGGGCAATGTCTGGGCCAGGGTGCGAGCCAGGTAAGCGAAGAGCTCTACCTCGGCTATCGGGCGGGGATCCGGTGTAGCCTGAACTCGAGCCAGCAGCGCCAGAGCCAGAGGCCAGCCGCCGGTGCGCTCGTGCCATGTGGCCATCAGCTCTGGCGTATCGGCGTAGCGTTGCTTCAGGAAGACCTGACTCTCGCTCGGAGTGAAAGCCAGGTCGCTGGCATCCAGGATGGCCCATCCTCTCTCGGTTGCCAGGGCCCGGATGGCAGGTATTGGGATCCATCGACCGGCCAGCACCAAGCGGGGTGTCCGGTGCCGTAGTTGTGTGGCCAACCAGTCCAGGGATTCCGGCCCCTCCTGGAGGTGCTGCACGTCATCCAGCAACAGGGTCGTCTGTGGGGCGTGGCGCGCCAATTGTCGCACCTCTTCCAGCCGCGATCGCAGGTGAGGTAGGTCGACATCGGCTGAGCTCAACGACAGGTAATAGGTGTGGGGCTGTTGTGCGGCCAGACTACGCAGCAGCACCGTCTTCCCGTAGCCTGCGGGGGCGATGATGAGGACGTGGCTGGACCGCAGGGCAGCTTGCAGGCTGCGCAGCAGGCGCGGCCGAGTTAGCAGCTCAATCCTCATAAGCGCTACAGTTGTTTAGGGCTAAGGGGTAACTGTTCACCCTGCTCGAGCTGGATTCCAAACCGGCGGGGAGAGGTGAACAATTACACGGGACTCAAGACCACGAGCATGGAGTGATAACCGATCTCTGAGGTGCATGCGGGGATGTCAATCGAGGTGAATTATAGTCTGTTAGAGACATCATGTCAACTTGTCTTGTATGCGTCGCCCCTCACATTCCGAAAGCGGGGTGGACCGGCACCTCTAAGGTGCCGGTCCACCCCTACTCACTTGTGCGATCGGAGAAACTCGTGTCCTCTGTGGGAGGCACTTCTAAACAGCCCAGTAGGATGGCCCACAGTTCCTCTATGCTGGCAAAGGCCCTGCGCCATTGGCTGATGGGCTCCGCTATCTGGCCCCAGACGTATCCCGTTTCGTCTTGCCACACCCGGAGTACAAAAGCGCGTCGTCGGATCTCTTGTGGTCGCATCGAGGGTTCAGAGGTGTCGCTACACATGGAATCTCTATTTCCCTTCCGGCTGAGAGCGTGTTTGGATTACAAGCCGGCGCTGGCTGAGAGCGCGGTGCTTGGGTCTTGAATCTATCCAGGCGGCGCGTTTTCAACCGCCGCCGCTTCGAGCAAGGGGATTCTCAGACACGCTCTGGGCTCTGTTCGCCTCAGTTGGCGTGGATGAGCGGCAACGTCAAGATCCATCCCCAGGTGGCGCTGATCGGACCATACAGGCTCGTGGCCCCACTCATGTCCACCTCTTCCAGCCAGTAGTAGTACGTGGTCCCCCGTTCAAGTTGATAGTCGTCCTTCCAGATGTAGTAGAAGCCTACGCCGCTGCCAGGCGCCTGCGGAGGGATCAGATGGGTGGTCAATTTGATCTGCGGGGCATCGGGCGTGGTGCTCCGCCAAAGATTGAACCCCTTGCTGTTCACCTCGAAGACAGTCTCCCAGGTGACCAGGATATGGTCAGGCTGACTGGATGCGTCGAAGCTGGCGAGGGTCACAGCTGTAGGCCGGGTGCCCAGTAGGGAAAACTCCGTCAGGTGGTCCAATATGGCTATCAGTTGGTTGTTAACGAGATCATGCCAGCATCCAGGGCATGGCAACACGGCGTCCCAGGCGGAGCCATTCCAATAGTACAGGTTGAGGAGGCTCTCGTCGGTGATGCCCGCGGCCTGCCAGTCGCTGTCCTGATAGAACAATGTGATGGTAAACGATTGGGTGAAGGTGGTGACGGAATGTCCCATAATGTCAGCCGCCTCGATAGTGAACGCCCGGCCGGCGAAGGCGTAGTTCCCCGTGCCCTGTGTCGGGGTGAGTAGCTCTGTGTAGGTAAACACCGTGGTCGTGGTCACGAGGCCGGATGGGAAGAGGACCTGACCCCAATCGCAGGGTAACGTCATACTCATCGGCGTTTGTGGGTCTACCGTGGCGATGGCCGTGGGGGTCGCCGGCGCTGAGGACGCGTTCCGAGCGTATTTCAACCCTTCGTTCGTGTCGTCGTAGTAGCTGATGTGGCGATAACCACTGGGATCTAGGGCCAGGGATGTATACTCACCGACGTCGTTGGCGCTGTCCACTCTCTCGGTGTGCCATGTGGTGCCATCCTTGTAGGCATATTTGAGGTCGCTGTTGGTGTAGTCGTAGTAGCTGATGTGGGGGCGGCTGCTGCCGTCCAGGGCGATGGAGGTGTACTCCCCAACGTCGCCGCCGCTGTCCGCCGTCTCAATGTGCCAACCGGCGCCATCCTTATAGGCATACTTAAGGGTGGTATTAGTGTAGTCGTAGTAGCTGATGTAGGGATCGCCGCTGGCGTCCAGGATCAGGGAGGTATCCCCGCCGACGCTGTCAGTGCTGTCCACCGTCTCGGTATGCCAGCCGCTGGCATCCTTGTAAGCATACTTGAGGTCCCGATTGGTATAGTCGTAGTAACTGATATGAGGGTAACCGCTTGTATCCAGGGCCAGGGAGGTGTATGTGCCAACATAGCCTGTGCTGTCTATCGTCTGGGTATGCCAGCCGCCGGCATCCTTGTAAGCGTACTTGAGGTCCCGATTGGTGAAGTCTCGATAGCTGATATGAGGGTAGCCACTGGCGTCCAGGGCCAGGGACGTGTACATGCCGACGTCGCCGGTGCTGTCCACCGTCTCGGTGTGCCAACCAGCGCCATCCTCATACGCGTACTTAAGATCACCGTTGGTGTTGTCGTAGTAGCTGATGTGGGGGTAACCGCCTGTGTCCAGAGCCAGGGATGTATACTCGCCAACGTCGCCGGTGCTGTCCACCCTGACGATATGCCAGCCGCTGCCGTCCTTGTAAGCGTACTTCAGGTCGTCGTTCTGCCAGTCGTAGTAGCTGACGTGGGGATAGCCGCTCCCATCCAGGGCCAGGGAGGTATACTTGCCGACGCCGCTGGTGCTATCCACCGTCTCGGTGTGCCAGCCGACGCCGTCTTTATAGGCGTACCTGAGATCGTCCGGGTAAGGATCGAAGTAGCTGATGTGGGGACGACCGCCGCTATCCAAGGCGATAGAGGTATACTTGCCGGTGTAGGTGGTATCCACCGCCACGATGTCCCAAACAGTGCCGCCCTTGTAAGCGTACTTCAGGTTCTTCCCGTCGTAGTAGCTGATGTGCGGATCGCCGCTAGCGTCCAGGGCGATGGAGGTGTACTGGCCGGCGTAGTTCGTCGTGTCCACCGTCTCCGTATGCCAGGTGCTCCCGTCCCAGTAGGCATACTTAAGGTCTTTGTTGGTGTAGTCGTAGTAGCTGATGTGAGGATAGCCGCTACCATCCAACGCCAGGGACGTATACTCGCCGACATCGCCGGTGCTGTCCACCGTTTCAGTGGACCAGCCGGTGCCGTTCCAATAGGCGTATTTGAGGTCGCCGTTGGTGTAGTCGTAGTAGCTGATGTGAGGGTGGTTGCTGCCATCGAGTGCCAGGGAGGTGTACTCGCCGACCCAATCGGTGCCACCACCATCATCTACCGTCACGGTATGCCATCCGCTGCCATCCTTGTAGGCATACTTGAGATAGCCGTTGGTGTCGTCGTAGTAGCTGATGTGGGGGTAGCCACTCCCGTCCAGCGCGATAGAGGTGTACATGCCAACCCAGTCGGCACTGTCCACTACCTGAGTGTGCCACCCGCTGCCATCCTTATAGGCATACTTGAGGTCGCCGGTATTCCAATCTTCGTAGCTGATGTGGGGATAGCCACTGTTGTCCAACGCAATGGCCGCATGGAGGCCGACGTTGGAAGAAGCGTCAACGGTTTCATAGCGCCACACAGTGCCGTCATAGTAGGCATAGTAGAGACGATCTTCTCCATAGGTGATATGGGGGTCGCCGCTGGCGTCCAGGGTCAAACTGCGGTCGGTCATCCAGGAGAAGGCTTTAGGACAATCCACGCGCTCGATGGTCCAGCCGCTTTGCGCTTCGACGGGTGGCGGCTCTGGCAGGATCACCCTCAGCAGCAGGGTCAGCACGATCAGGAGAATCATCGGCCGTAGGCGTCGCTTATGTTTCATGATGCACCTCCATGCAGTCGGCGGCGGACAAATACCGCCGCCTGGGAAAAAGCCCTCAGGCGCTCTCCAGTAGGGACGACACATGCGTCGCCCCTACTGGATGTTATGCTTGATCCAACATAGCATCCGGCTGTTGACAGACAGTGAACGGCTATATCAGGTGACGCGCATAGTCGTCTGCCCCTGTACTTTGAACTTATGGGTAATCACTGCCGCGAAAGCGCTTGACGGCAGGCGCTCTCACGTGCTATATTGATGGTAGCCCCTTTGTCGCGTTGTACACTTTTCAAGTTGCCCTCATTTGTCTCCCCATTGCGACCGATGGTCTCCAGGAGTGACGCGAAGGTGGTTTGAACAGGATGAGCGCATCCCATGGTCAGCCCGGCAGACGAAATATGCACGTAACTAGTAAATGGCTCCTCGTGATCAGCCTGGCTCTCATACTTTGGTTCGGCGTGGCCCACGTGGAGACGGAAAGAGGGAGGGACGATGGGGCTCGCCTCGAGCCGCCATCGTACGTGTATGATCTGGTTGTTAAGCTTACCAATCAGATCACGACAGGAAAGCACGCGCGGGCCATCATCCTCTTCATCGGCGACGGTATGGGAGAGGCCCAACGTACAGCTGGCCGCTGGGCGGCGGTGGGCCGGGACGGGATGCTGGCCATGGACGCTATGCCGTTCAGCGGCTGGTCGTGCACTGCATCGGCGAACAGCGCCGTCACTGACTCGGCCGCGGCCGCTACCGCGCTGGCCACGGGCGTGAAGACTAACAACGGTATGATCGCTGTGGACCCGGCGGGCAGGCCGTTGACGACCATCCTGGAGCGCGCGCAGACCAGGGGAAAGGCCGTCGGGCTGGTGACCACCACTCAGGTCACCCATGCCACGCCCGCCGCCTTCGCGGCCCACGTGAGGAGCCGAAAGGAGATGCTCGAGATCGCCCGCCAAATGATAGCGGCGGGGGTGGATGTGCTGCTCGGCGGCGGCGAGGATGAGTTCCTGCCGACGACGATGTCTGGATGCTATCCTCAGCCGGGTGAGCGGAGTGATGGGCGGAACCTGATCGCGGAGGCGGTCGCCGTTGGATATACCTATGTCTGCGATGCGGATGCCCTCGCCGCTGTAGACCCCACATCGACCTCCCGCCTGCTCGGACTTTTCGCCGATGAGGGCATGGTCCGTCCTTTCTCGCCCTCGCTGGCGGAGATGACCCGAAAAGCCATTGAGATCCTTTCGCAGGACCCCGATGGCTTCTTTCTGATGGTTGAAGGGGGACAGATCGACTGGGCCAGCCATGCCAACGATGCCGCCAACGCGATCGCGGACGTCATCGGCCTGGACGAGGCCGTTTCCGTGGCCCTCGCTCACGCCGCGACCGCCCCCGACACTTTGATCATCGTCACCGCGGATCATGAGACGGGCGGCATGCGCGTGGACCTGGTGGCGGGTGAGCAGGGGCCGTTCTACATGCCTGATGGGACGCCTTTCTACGTCAGTTGGACGACAGGGGGACATACTTCTGTGGATGTGCCGACCACAGCTCAAGGGCCATGGGCGGATTTGCTGGCTGGCACGTACGAGAACACCTACATTCACGATGTCATGCTAAGGGGGCTGAATTGGTGGATCTGGATGCCCACCGTATTGCGTGAGGGCACGTAGCCAAACCTGGTGAACCGTCCCTTCACGGCTGCTCAAAGGCGGCTGGCTGACATCATCCCACTCTGCGGATACCCCTGGCGCGTGCAGCTCGAGGACGGTGAGCTGTCATGGCGTGTCTGGAGGTTCCTTCGCCTGGCTCGACGGCGATTGA
>DUEN01000030.1 GCA_011176545.1 Caldilineae bacterium
CTCGTCGCTACGCGGCTGAACTCGGCGCCGACTTGCGATTCGAAAAGACGACAGACCGCGCGGCCGCGCTGCGCGAGGCCCACTTCGTCATCAACACGGCCCTCGTCGGAGGCCATGATCACGAGGAGGCGGAGCGTGCCCTTTGGGAACGGCACGGCTACTATCGGGGAGCTCATCATGCCGAGTGTTTTCGTCAACTTGACCTTATGCTTAGCGTGGCTCGAGACATGGAACGATTTTGCCCTAATGCCTGGCTCATCCAGTCCTCGAACCCTGTATTTGAGGGATGCACCCTAATGACCCGAGAGACGGGGATTAAGGTGCTGGGATTGTGTCATGGCCACTATGGCTATCGCGAGATCGCTCGCGTACTGGGGCTGGAATTGGAGCATGTCACGTTCGAGGCCCCCGGATTCAATCACTGCATCTGGATGACTCACTTCCGCTACAAAGGTGAGGATGCCTATCCTCTCCTAGACCAATGGATCGAGAACGAGGCTGAGGCGTACTGGCGAACCTGGCAGCCGCGCTACCATGAGACGCAGATGTCGCCCGCCGCCATCCACATGTACAAGTTCTACGGGCTTATGCCCATTGGCGACACATCCCGCGCGCTGTGGTCGGAGGTGTGGTGGTATCACCTGGACCTGGAGACCAAGAAGCGCTGGTGGGGACCGTTGGGAGGCTTCGATTCCGCCGAGGGGTGGGAACAATACCTGGATAGCTTGAACCACAATCTCCAGCGAATCCGAGAGGCAATAGCCGACCCTCGACGCCGCGTGACCGAGGTGATCCCTCCCAAGAAAAGCGATGAGCAGATCGTCCCCATCATCGACGCCCTGGTTAACGATCACCAGGGATACTTCCAGGTCAATGTTCCGAATCATGGCGCGCTGGAAGGTATCCCGGATGACGTCGTAGTGGAGGTCCCGGCACTGGTTGACGGACGAGGTATTCGACCGTTAGCTGTCGGCCGGCTGCCAGAACGGATCATGTTGGGCGTCATGTGGCCGCGATGGCTGGAGATGGAGCGCCACTTGGCTGCCTATCTGACGGGTGACCCACAGTACCTCATGCAGAACCTCCTGGCCGACCACCGAACTCAAACGTGGGAGCAAGCGGAGGAAGCTCTGGAGGCCATCGCGCGGATGCCCGGTAACGAGCCTATGGCCCGCCACTACGGATTCGCTTCCTGAGGAGGACCCCATGAGCAAGCCGCTACCGCAAATCGTGCGTGTGAACGGTCGGCCGCGGCTGATGGTGGATGGCCGACCCTTCTTGATCTTCGGCCTGCAGTGGGACTGCGATAGCTGTTTCAGCGCAGAGGAGATGACCCCCCTATTTTCCCATGCAGTCCATATGGGAGCGAACACGGCCGTGCTCCCCACCTACTGGCGGGAGGTCGAGCCCGAGCCCGGCCACTATTGTTTCGACGTGGTGGACGAGCGAATCCGCCAAGCCCGAGCCCACGGCCTGCGGGTCATCCTGCTATGGTTCGCCACATGGAAGAACGCGTGCCCCTTCTACACACCTGATTACATCCGCAACGCCCCGGAGAAGTACCCACGAGCCGTAGACCGTCATGGAGAGCTAACCGTCAGCCTATGCCCTTCATCGGAAACGACCTGGCAACGCGATCGGGACGCATTGGTAGCATTGATGACGCACCTGCGCGAGATGGATACCGAACGCACGGTCATCATGGTGCAGCTTGAGAACGAGCCCGGCATCCTGGGCAGTGATCGCTGCTATTGCCCGATCTGCACAAAGCGGTTCAAGGAGGATGACTGGGAGAGACGATGGGGCGCGCACGCGGCCGAAGCGTTCAGCGCCGCCTCCATCGCCCAATACATCGACCGGCTGGTCGCCGAGGCGAAGGCGGCCTACCCCTTGCCGATGTACATCAACGTCTGGCTGGCGCCGGTGGTGGGGGGCATCCCCGGCCGCGACTACCCCTCCGGCGGAGCCGTGCCCGCTATGCTGAAACTGTTCCGTCAGCACTTACAGCATGTCGACCTGGTCGCCCCGGACATCTACAGCACTGGTTATCGCGATTTTCACCGGCTCTGTCAAACGTACGGCGCCGATGGCAATCCTCTCTACATCGCCGAGCATAGCAGCTCGCCCAAGGGCCGCGCCGAACGCAATGTCTTCTACGCGATCGGCCAGTACGGCGCGATCGGATTCGATCCGTGGGCCATCGATTCCCCCTTCCCGGAGCGAGATGCGCCGCCGTTGGTGGATCCTGTGGGCGGCGAGTGGGGCCCCCAGGCCTACTGGCTGCGCGATTCCTACATTGCCATCGGCCGTGCCGTGGAGCCCATCGTCGAGGCTCAGGGGACAGAGCGCCTCTTCACTTTTGTGCAGGAGGCCGCGGAGCAAGGGACGGGATGGGAAGCTAGCGGCTGTGACGTGCTGATCTCTTACCACGACCAAGAGGGAGCCGCCCGCGGCATGATCATTCAGCAGGCCCCCAACGAGTTCCTCCTGATCGGGGTCGGCTTCAGCGCTCGATTCCGCCGTCCCCGCCCCGATGGACGTCCCATCCCGATCCTTTCGGCCGAATGGGGCTATTTCGAAGGTGGTCGCTGGGTTTGCCTGCATCCCATGCGACGGGAGCGACTCGAATCCGAAGGGCTACCAGTGACGCTGTTAGAACCCGGTGTCGCTCGGGTTGTGTTGGACATATGATCTCAAGGGCATGGTTGGCCCGAATACAAGCACAGGAGGCATGAGACAATGAGGATCGACTGGCATGGCATCTTCCCCGCGTTGAGCACACCCTGTGATGACACGGGGGCACTAGATGAGGAGAGCCTTCGTAACGAGGTGCGGTGGAATATCGAGAAAGGTGCTCATGGGCTCATTGTGTCCATTATGGCTGGCGAGTTTCACAAGTTTTCCGACGAGGAACGAAAGCGCTGTTACGAGATCGTGGTGGAGGAAGCCAAAGGCAAGGTCCCAGTGCTCGCAGGCACCAGCCATAGTGGCACCGAAGTGGTCATTCAGCTCTCGCAATATGCTAAGGAGATAGGAGTTGATGGAATCGTCGTCTTGCCCCCATACTTCAACCTACAGGACGGAAAGGCTGCTCTTAGCTTGTATGATCACTATGCGACCATCGCCCGTCGGATAGACATTCCGATCATGATCCAGGATTGCGAGGGCACAGGCCCCTTCATGTGTACAACGCTCTTCAAGCGGCTCGCTGACGACTTTAAGAACATCGTAGCCGTCAAGTTGGAAGGGCCAACGTCCTTCCAAAAAGCGCTAGAGATGCGAGAGATGGCCCCGGACGTTGTCCTCTTTGGAGGCATGGCAGCTGCGAATATGCTCGAGGAATTGAAAATAGGGGTGGCCGGGAACGTGCCAGATGCCTGTTTGACCGACGTCTTGGTTGGAGTGTACGAAAACTTCAAGGCGGGAAATCTGGAAGAAGCGGAGAAGCTCTTTAAACGATACAAAGTATGGCTCAATTTCTTACAATTACATAGGCTGTCTAACTACGAGGTCGAAAAAGAAACACTGAGACAGCGGAGGGTCATCAAGTCATCCTATACAAGGCTGCCACGGGGTCCTTTGCTAACGGATGAGGACCAAGAAGAATTAAACCGCATACTACGAGACCTGGGCTTGTTATGATGCCCTTTCATGAGCATCATCCGCGAGTGGACACTCTAACTTCAACAGCGGCGAGATTCCAGTCTAAGCGGCAACTCAACCCCCATCACTCAAGCAGACTAGGGACAGCACATGAGCATTGGATTGCAGGGCAAAGTGGCAATTGTAACTGGATCAACTGCGGGGATTGGCGAAGGGGTCGCCCGCAGGCTGGCGGCTGAAGGAGCAGCCGTGGTTGTCTCAGGGAGAAGGACCAAGCGAGGTGAAAAGGTGGCACGGGAGATACGAGAAGCCGGTGGGCAAGCGATTTTCGTGCGGGCCGATGTGGCCCACGAAGCCGATTGCGCCGCGTTGGTCCAGAGCGCGGTAGACCACTTCGGGCGCCTGGATATCCTGGTTAACAACGCTGCTATCTTCCCCAGCGTCCCGATGGAGGAGATGACCACGAAGTTGTGGGATCAGGTATTCGCCATTAACGTGCGCGGAGCGTTCTACTGCTGCCGCTACGCCATCCCACCTATGCGCCAACAAGGCGGCGGGGCGATCATCAACATCGGCTCGACCTTGGCTTACCGGGGCTCCCTCGATCGTTTGGCGTATGCCTGCTCGAAAGGCGCGTTGCTCAGCATGACCAAGGTGTTGGCTCGGGCGTTGCTTCAGGACCGTATCCGGGTCAACTGGATAACGGTCGGCTGGGTCATCACGCCCGGCGAGATCGAGCTGCGCAACCAGATCCACGGCGATGGCCTGGCTTACCTCGAGGAGCGGTCACGCCAAGCACCGTTGGGTCGCCTGGAGACGGTAGAGGACATCGCCGCCGGTGTGGCCTACCTCGCCTCGGATGAGGCCAGCCACGTTACCGGATGCGAGCTGAACATCTCGGGCGGGTTGTGGATCTGAGGAAGTTACGTTTTACGCATTACGCTTTACGTTTTACGCATTACGTGTTGCGTGTTGCGCTTCATTCGGGAAGGAGCGACCAGCCATGAAAATCACCGACGTTAAGACCTTCATCGTAGGCAACCCCTGGAAGAACTGGGTTTTCGTCAAGGTCTACACGGATGAGGGCCTGACGGGCCTGGGAGAGGCGACGGGGTTGACCGCCAAGCCGGCCGAGGCCGAAATCCACGAATTGAAACGCTTCGTCATCGGCGAAGACCCGCGCCATCCGGAACGCATCTGGCAGAAGATGTACAAGCGGGTGTTCCTGGGCATTAGGGTCGCAATGAACGCCATCGAGATCGCCTGTTGGGACATCCTGGGGAAAAGCCTGGGGGTGCCTCTTTGGCAACTGCTGGGCGGCAAACACCGGCCCCGATTGCGGGTCTATGCCAACGGCTGGTACAAAGGGCCCCGAGATCCCGGCTTCTTCGCCGAGGCGGCCGCGCGCGTGAAGGCGATGGGCTACACAGCGTTGAAGTTCGACCCCTTCGGCACCGCCTACCGTTTCCTGGATGCCGAAGAGGAGAAGCGTTCCCTGGCCCTCGTGCGCGCCGTGCGTGAGGCCGTGGGCGATGACGTGGACATCCTCATCGAGGGACATGATCGCTTCAGCGTCTCCACGGCAATCCGCATCGGCAAGCAATTGGAGGAGTTCCGACCCATGTGGTTCGAGACGCCGGTGATGTCCACCGACATCGCCGCCACCGTGGAGGTCGCCCGGGCCATCAACGTCCCCGTCGCGGTCGGCGAGCGCTACCACAGGCTATCGCAGTTCATGGAGCTGCTGTCGCATCGCGTCGTGGATATCGTCCAGCCGGAGACACTGCGGATCGGCGGCATATCGGGGGCGCGTAAGGCGGCCGCGCTGGCCGAGGCGGCCGAGGCGTTCGTGGCGCTACACCAGGCCCAAAGCCCGCTCAACACGGCCATCAACGCGCACATCCACGCCAGCATCCCCAATTTCCTCATCCAGGAATGCTTCGACGATTTTCTGGAGCCATGGGCGCATGAGATCATGCATGGTGTCCCCCGCGTGAGGGACGGATACTTGGAGCCGTCCGACGCGCCCGGGCTGGGAGTGGAACTGGACGAGGAGGAGATGGCCAGGCACCCTTACGACGAGGACTACTTCATCCGCCTGTTCGAGGAAGGATGGGAGACGCGGAGGCGATGAATCGAACGCCGCAACGGGTTCAGAACTCGGTCACGCCGGTGAACGTGAACGCGCTCACCCGAATGGCGGGCACGCGATAGCCCCCCATCCAGCCACGGATCAGCCGCGTCTCCCGGCCGATGGCCTCCACGTGGGCCAGCGCATCGACATAAGACTGAGTGAAACGCAGATTCTTCACCGGATAGGCGATCTCGCCGTTCTCGATCCAGTAAGTGCCATCGCGCGTCATGCCCGTGACCACCATCCACTTCGGGTGTACCGGCCGAGTGTAATGGAACGTAGACACGTACAGGCCGCGCTCCATGGATGAGATCATCTCCTCGACCGTGATATCGCCTGGGGCCATGAACATGTGCCCGGGGAGCGGGCCGCGCGGGTTCGGTGCCGGAAGCCCATGTCCCGTGGATTCGACGCCATCGCGGGATGCCGTAGTCAGATCGTACACCAGTCCGCGGGCGACGCCTCCCTCTACCAACGGAGTCCGCCGCTTGGGCACGCCTTCCCAGTCATAGGGCCATGGCAGGCCAGTGGGATCCGTGGCATCATCCCAGATAGAGACGGCGGGATGCATCACCTGCTGTCCGAGTTTCCCCTCCAGGAAGCTGCGTCCCTCCTGCACGGCCAGGGCGTTAAACCCAAGCACGCCCAGATGCGACAACATGTCGGCCACCGCGTAGCTTTCCAATATGACAGGATAAGTCCCCGGCGGCAGCGGCCGCGGGTTTCGGCCACGCAACGCGCGCTCCAACGCCTCCCGGCCGATAGCCTCGGGATCCAGCTCATCGATGCGCCATGCGGCCGCCTCCGCGGTGCCAGAGCTATCCTCGCCCATGATGGTGGCCTTCATCTCGGCCACGCTGCCAAGGCCATGGGCGAACAGGCCCAGATCGTTGGCGACGACCGCCTCGATGACCTCCGTGCTGACGAATCCGGAGGCGGTCATCCCGGCCTCCTTCGCCAGGGCACACATGACACTTACGGCGTCGGCCCGGCGATCAGGGGAGCAAGAGGCTGTCCCTTCATCGAAACCAATCACCGAGGACGTAGAGGACGCTTTCTCCGCCAGAGGAGGCGAGGTATCCATCTCCGGTTGCCACCTCGCCAGCGTCAGCGCCGTCTCTACGACCCGGGTCAGCCCCTCAGGGGAGAGGTCGTTCGTAGAGGCCACGCCCTGCCGACGGCCGAGGATGGCTCGCACGCGCACATCGACGCCGCGTTCGGCCACATTCTGGTGAATGCCATTGTTCGCGAACCGGGTGAGTTGATGCTCGCGGGCGGTGATGATAACCTCCGTGTGATCCGCCTGCGATGCACGCAGCACGCGATCGATCAGGTCCTTAAGTTTCCGTTCCCCCAGCAAGCTCGGCCTCCTGCTCCAACACCGCTGTCTCCAATCGCGGCTCCCATGTGTCCACCATATGGCGTTGAACGACCACCTGGCTGCCATCTTCCAGCTCTAGAAGCGTCGCCCCCAGGTCCCACCAGACCACCTTACCCCGAAAGGACTGTCCGGTGCGTAAGTTCAACTGGATGGGGACCCCTTCCACACAGGCGATGTCCAACGCGATACTCAGCGCCTTACGGCTCCACTCATGCCGCCATTTCAGCTCCTCAACGGGGACCTCGTAATATTGGGCGAGCTTCTCCAGTGTCTCCTCATCTCCCACAGCACGGTAGCGCTGTTCCATCTCACGCAGGACGTTGGAAGGCACCCCGCTCCCCTCGCTGACAGTGAACAGATCAGGGCCTCCCTTCAACGCCCTCAGATATCGCAGATAGTCCCCGCTGCTCATGTCGGCTCCCTCATCGTCTGATAATACGCGATGGCCAGCTTGTTCAACGTGATCTCCGTGCCATCCGCCTGTCCCACGGTGATCGCATAAGGGCCGAACCCCACCACCCGGCCGCGCACCTCGCTCCCGTCGAAGAGGTGGAACAGCATCTCATCCCCCGATTGCTGACGGGCCGTCAGATAGCGCAGCTCGAACTCATCGACGGACTCTGGGAGATAAGGGCGCCGTCGCTTCCCAAGGGTGGCCTTCCGATCCACCGTTTTCACTTCCCGCTGTAGCTGAGCGAGCAGAGCGGATGCCTCACGCCGGGTGAGCTCCTCAAGCGACTTCCCCAGTTGAGCCGTCAACTCTTCCTCTGACCGCCTCAGGTGCTTCAGCAGGCCGCGCAGGTGCTCGATCTGACTCGGCCGCGCTGGTTGCGGGGGAGGAGGCGCCTTGGGCTTGGGCTTAGGCTTAGGCTTCCGCTTCGCTTTCTCCGCCTTGGCGGGAGCCTCACGCTTCGCAGTCGTAGCCTGCTTTTGGGTTGGCTGGCGTATCGGAGGAGGCGGCGCGTCTGAGAGGGTATTGATGTCCCAGGGATCGACATATAGCGCTCGTGCGAACCGTTCCAGATGTTCCGTAGGGATCGGTCGCTGCCCGCGCTCGTACTCGCGAATGAGATCGGCGGGCACGCCTGATTTAGCGGCCAGGGCGGACACGGTCATCCGCTTACGCCGACGAATCACCCACAGATTCTCCATCGCCCATCCCTCCCCTGATCATGAATACCGGGCACCGCCCTCATCAAGCCTTCACATGGCCAACTTGCACGTTGCGAAACCGGGCAGGCGCCGTGCCATGCCCGACATGGGCGACCTGTATGGGTTGCCCCTTGCCGCAATTGGGGGTTCCCCACACATGCCAGTGATCGATGTTACAGATCGCATCGCAGCTCTGCCAGAACTGCGACGTTATCCCCGTATACAGCGCGTTGCGATATAGCTGGCCCAACTTGCCTCCTTTGATCTCGTAGGCCACTTCCGTGCCAAATTGAAAGTTGAGCCGCTTATCGTCGATGCTCCAACTCTTGTTCATCTCCATATAGATGCCGTGATCTGTGTCGGCCAGGAGATCCTCGAAGCTCCAGGTCCCTGGCTCCAGATTGATGTTCGTCATGCGGATGATGGGCAGACGGTTCCACCCGCTGGCGCGCATGGCCCCACTGGATCGCTGACCCAAGAGAGCCGCCGTCTCCCGGCTGGTCAGGTAGCCCACGAAGATCCCCTCCCGCACGATGGGCACCCGCTGGGCCGGCACGCCCTCGTCATCCCAGCCGAAAGTGCCCAGCCCGCCAGGCGTGGTGGCATCGGCGGTGATGTTTACGACCTCCGAGCCATATCGAAAGGCCCCCAGCTTGTCTAACGTCAGAAAGCTGGTGCCCGCGAACGCCGCCTCCGTACCCAACACGCGATCCAGTTCGATGGGGTGGCCGCATGATTCATGGAGCTGAAGCGCCAGTTGCGCGGGGCCCAGGATGAGCGTCGTCACGCCCTCGGGACAGGGAGGGGCGCTCAACAGCGCAACGGCCTCCTCGCCCAGCCGGGCGCCATGAGCTACCAGATTCATATCCTCGATGGCTTCCCAACCCCCCGTGACCTGGTGACGCCCAAAGGAATTGGGATAGGAGCGCTTCTGCACCTCGTTATCCCCCACGGCATGGCATTCCATGCCGCCACCGCTCTCGATGATCGTCTGCTCCAGGAAACTCCCCTCCGTACTGGCGAAGACCTTGTCCACGCGGATGAATTCCAGGCTGGCCATGGACACCTTCACCTGGGGCGTGCGGCGCATCTCCGCATCGGCGCGGAGCAAGAGATCGACCTTCTGTTCCCAGGGGATGGTGAAGGGATCGATCACCACCGGCGTCTCATAGCGTCCCGTATGTACCTCCGGCGGCCCCAGATCCACCCGGTGCGCGTTCACTCGGCCGCTCGCCCGGGCGATCTCGAGCGCCTGCGCGGTGACGCGGTCCACCTCCGCAGCGGTCAGCTCAGCCGAGCTGGCGAATCCCCATGCACCATCCACCAACACACGCACGCCGAAGCCCTGGTCCGTATGCTCTGATAGCGTGGCGATCTGACCGTTCTTCACGATGATCCGCTGTTCGCGCGTCTGTACAATACGGATATCCGCGTAACTCGCCCCGCGTCGTTGCGCTAGGTCAAGGGCTCTGGCCGTTAACTCCCTCACGCACAACCTCCCTCTCCTTCAAGGGATGAGTAAGCTCTCCATCCTCTGGCTCGGGATGGGGTTGACGCTCCATAGACAAAGAAACTCCGTCCGGCTTCTGGCCATTCCCAAGCGGGGGCAGGTCTTCCAGGCTGCTGAGGCCGAAATACTGCAGGAACTGGAACGTCGTACCATAGAGGATCGGACGCCCGGCCTGCTCCAGGCGCCCCACCTCCTCGATCAGCCCCCGGCTGACCAGCGTGCGCAACACCGAATCGCAGTTGACGCCGCGTATGGCCTCGATCTGGGCCCGGGTGATCGGCTGACGATAGGCGATGATCGCCAACACCTCCAACGCGGCCGGTGAGAGCCGCGTCGTCAACTCCAGCCCCAGAAACCGCTCGATATAGGGCGCCGCCTCTGGGGCTGAGACAAGCTGCACCCTGTCCCCTTTGCGCTGGATCCGTATCCCGCGCTCCCGACAGGCTTCCTCCAACGTTTCCAGGGCGGCTTCCACATCCTCCCGTCGGGCCTCCAGTGCGCTCACCAGCCGATCCACGGGAACCGGCTCATCCGCGACGAACAGCAGGCTCTCTACCAGCGCGACCAACCCTATGCCCTCTGAGGGTCTCTCAACGCTGAGAGAGGCGGCATGTGAGCCATCGGCGCCGTGTCTCGTCATCTCCCTGGCGAGCTCCGGAACGGTATCCTCTAACACCTCACATCTCCCGGAAGGGCGCGTGACGGATACGCACGTCCAGCTTCCCCAGATGCAACCCCATGCGGTCTTCGACGACCTCCTGGGTGACGGCGATGACCTCCTCCGTCTTCATGGGGACCTCGATCTCGGGCGCCGTCTCCATCTCGATGACCACATCGACCCGTCGGCCGCTGGTACGCACGAGGGGGCGGACGCTGAGCACATCGGCCAGTTGCCCCAGATGCCATTTCAGCCTCTGAGCGACGGATTCGGTGCTGACGCGAGCCTGAGCCGTCCCTTCCAGGGCGACCTCCGCCGCGCGAGGCCGTGGCCGGCGTATCTCCAGCCATAGCAGCGTGCCCGGCACCAGAATCGCCAGCAGAACCCAGGCGATCTGCCCTAATACGAAGAAGATAGGGCTTGCCTCTTTACCCTGCTGTAATGCCGCCTCCAGCCAGGAGACCATCCCTTGAATCGCCATCAGGCTTTGGAAGGGCAACGCCCCCACAAGCACGCCCGCGATCAAGATGAACACCAGAACGATGATAGCCATCAACCGATTGAAGATGTTCATTCCGCTCCCCACGTGGTGCTTATTTTTTCTAGGAAATTATACATCACCTTTGAACCCTCGTCTAACGCCGTCGCCGGACGCCTATACCACAGAGCAGAGCGGTCAAACATATCCCGGCCGCGCTGAGAAGCACGCCCCGCTGGAACGACCCCGGACGGTAAGTGAAGACCACCAGATGCTCCCCAGGGGAGAGCGCGATGGCTCGGAACAGAAAATTCGCCCGGAGGATCGGCACTGGCCGGCCATCCACCGTGGCATGCCAGCCCGGATAATAAGTGTCGTTTAGCACCAGATATCCTGGCGTGTGCAAACGGGCCTCGATCACGATCTCCTCCGGCCTATCCACTACGATACGAGCATCTCCCGCCCGGGCCGGTCCCTTGAGCGGCCTCCCGCCGGAGAGGATCACCTCACGCCGTGGATCGAAGGACCAATCCGCGATGGCAGCAATGGCGGCCTCATCATCCGGGATGACCCGCGCTCGTCCGATGACGAAGAGGCGTCCCAGCGCGTCCTCCAACTCATAGACCTTCACATCGCCCGAATGCACGCGACGTAATCGCCCATCAGGTGAGACGACCAAAGCCACGAACTGCCGTGTGCGTTCATCGATCAGCGTCAGCCCACGCACGACCCAGTTCCCCTGGGTCAGGAGGGAACGCAACGTGATGGCCTTGGGGCGCACGGCGCGGGGGAGGGGAAGAGAAGTCTGGTAATAATTGACTTCCCACACGTCATCATGATAGGCCACGCGCGCCCGCGTTGGAGAGACCGCCGTCCCCGGCGCGGTATCCACCCCGGCGCGGACGGAAAGCCGGATCGGCGGCCCTTCCGCGGCCAGGAGTGATATCTCTCCTACCCGGCTTGCCGGAGACGGGAATGGCGGCTCGAGGTAGGAGACCACGCCCACCGCCGTGGCTGAGAAGTCAGGGATGTCATCCAGGGTGATGGACTGGCCGGGCGTTAAGGCCACGCGCCCTTGCAGGTCATAATAGACGCCATCGATCCACACATCTCGTACCTTATCCGTGATGACGTAACGGATGCCTGCCAGGTCGAGCATCCGATGGGCCGGGATCTCTTGCAACTGCTCCCGCAATCGTCCATCGGGGAGGAGGCGGTTCGGCGGAATAAACAACGTCTGGAACCACGTGTAACGGGCCAGCGGTAACACGCCGCCGTCATAGCCGTCGATGCTGGGGAGATGGAACAGGAGGGGCAAATTGGGGGCGATGATCTCCTTCATCTTCGCGGCGACGACGTAATCCTGAAACCCGTTCTCATCCAGATGCCCTTCAAGGATCTGGCGCATCTCGGGCAGGTCGCCGGGATCATATCGGATACCCGACATGGACAGGAAGCGTCCCGGGGCAGCCAACAGATGAGCCGGCGCAGTGCGCAACGAGGTAACCGCCTGAGGCGCGGACGGATGGTTAAAGTCCAGGGGCAGCGCGGCGGCAAGGAGCTCGCCGGATAACAGCACGAGCGCGAAGGGTCCCACCAACGGACGCAATCGGGCTGGCCACCGGGCGCACGTCAACAGACCCCCGCCGGCCAGCGCCAGCAGGACCCATAAGATGACCGTCCCCCGCCCTGGCCAGCGCTGTACGATCAATAGCAGGGCCAAAGCGCCTCCGCCGCACCATGCCAGGATACGGTGCGATCTCCGCTCGGCGATCCATCCCCGTGCTTGATCAAATGAAGCCCGCCAGTCGAAGCGTCCGAGAGCCATCACCCGATCCAGCCCCATGCCCGCCAGGAGGGCCATCGCCAGGGCATACCACGTCAGCCATCGCGGCGGGGCACGGAACAGGGCGAAGCCAGGGAGAGCTTTATAGAGCACGAGATAGAGCGGAGTGTAGCCGCCCAGGGCTAATAGCAACCCGCCGAGCGCCAACGCCCCCAAGCGAACCCGGATACGCTCGTGTTCCGGATTGGGCGTCATCAGACCAATCCCCGCCAGGATCATCCCTGTGATCCCCACGTAGGCCAGGTATTCCGCAAAGGCGGGCGTGCCGAACAGGACGGCCGGTTGTGCGGCGTAGGGAGGGAACAGCGCCAACAAGAGCTGATTGGGTTTCAGCGAGAAGGCCGCGGCCTCCGTGAAGCGCAGCCCACCTGAACGGATGGAGAGGCGGGTGAGCTCCAAGGTCGGGAGGAGCTGAGCCGCGGCGATGAGGACGGCGAGACTGACGGCCACCGTCAGCACCCAAAGTGGCGTCCACCAGAGCGCCAACATCTCACGGCTGGGGCGACGTCGCTGGATGGTCTCCTTCAGCGGCCCCATCAGCGCGTATACCCCGATGCCCAGGGTGGAGATGTAAGCCGCCTGGGCGTGCCCAGCCAGCAATTGCAACGCCAGCACGAGCGCCAACCCTGTCAGGAAAAGCAAGCGATCCCTGAGATCTCGCGCGGCGATGGCCCGATCGTACAGCAACAGAGCCAACGGGAACCAGGCCAGCACGTTCAGCTGATTGATCTGACCGGCATGCCCCGCCAGGTGTCCCCCCAGCGCGTACGTGATGGCCGCGGCCAGGGCTCCAGTCCGTCCCACGCCCCAATGTCGGGCCAGCGTGTAGGTAAAGCATCCCGCCAGCCAGACGTGCAGCACCATCGACCAGATGAGCGCCCGCTCGGGTCGCAGCCAGATCAGCGGCCAGTGTAATGGGTAGAGGACCGCGGCCTGGGGGTTAGCCAGGAAGGGGGCTCCCAGGAACAGATAAGGGTTCCAGAGGGGAAGCCGACCGGAGCGTAACGCCTCGGCCCGATAGGCCCAATACGGCGTGAAATAGGCGAAGGCATCCCCGCGGGCCAGCACCTTGTTCGTCAACGCGATGTGTCGAAAGGCGCACACGCTGAGCGACAGCAAGCCCAGCGCGATCAGAGGCGGTGCGATTCTCTGGCGCCATTTATCGACCATCGGCCCCAGCCCGCTCGATGCGGTATACGACAAAGGAGAGCGTCCCATCGGATCGATAGGTCTTAAAGCGGGGGATCATGAGGAGGCCTCGTGCAGCCAGCGCCTTCTCAGCCGCATCGCGCTCAGCCAGACGCCAGCCTGGGAATACGATGTAGCGCACGATATGCGGGGGGCCATCGGCGTCGGCCACCAACGCCTCCGTCGAATCGTAATAGCGGAAGTTAAAGAGCACATCATACAGATAATAGCGCCAGTGCCATCCTAGCCAGCGATGGTAAAGGACGGCCCCTACGGGCAACTCCTGCTTGAGGAATTCCGCCACCTGGTCGATCCCATCGTAGGCTCCATGATCCGAGCCCACGGGGAACCCGCACGCCGCGGCGGTCAACGCCGGCCCAGCCAACACCACGAGGAGCCCCACGCTCAGGGCGACGGCGAGCGTCCGCCGGCGATACGCCCCCCGCCACCTCTCGCATCGATCCAGGATCGCCTGTCCCCATGCCATCAGCACCCGCCCTCCCAGGAGCGCGACGATGGGAGTTAGCGGCAACAGGTAGCGATCCCAGATCTGAAAATCCGCGACGATGTGGAGCGCCATATAGGCCGCCCCATACCCCAAGAGGACCAGATCCACACGAGAGGACACCTCATGACGCCGCGTCCACGCGCGCCAGGCCAACCACGGCAACCCAATCGTCAGGACGGCATTCAGCCATGGGGATCCTGTGAGATACCCCAGCCAGGGCAGCCATTCGGCGACGCGCGCGGGCCAGGCCGTGATGGGGGCCAAATACAGGCCGCCGTAGGAGATCACGCTCTGTTTCAGGAAGCCCGGCCGGTCGGGCGGCAGATAGCGCCAATGATCCCATCGGATCGCCTGCCAGATCGGATAAGCCACTCCTGTGATGAACAGAGCCAAGGACATCACGGGACGCCAACGTTCGGGGAGGGTGAAGGGAAGCGCGTCCCCACGAGCGATCAGAGGCAGGCGATGTCCGACCGCGAGCGAGGCGCGAAGCGATCGCGCCAGAGAAGAGGCGAAGGGAAGGGGAGATACGTACTGCCGATGACGCGCCTGGTGAGGACGATGGACGACCCACCCCAGCATCAAAACCAGCGGCAGGAAGAGGATCCCCTGCTGTTTGGTCACGGCGGCCATACCGACCCCTAGCCCGGCCAGCAGCCAGCTTCCATGCATGGCCGCCACACAGGCGGCTATCCCGAAGAATAACATGAGCGGGTCGGTGAAGGCCGTCGGGCTGAACAGGATCGCCATCGGCGACGCGGTGAACAGGGCCACGGCGATCCACGCCGCGCGCGCGCCGTATACCCTTCGGGCCAGGACGTAGATCAACGGGATGCTGAGAACGCCGGCGATCAGCCCAGGTAGCCGTGCCGTCACCTCACCCGGGCCGAACCAGGTGAAGAAGCGGGCCAGGACGTACAGGAAGAAAGGAGGCTTATCGACCGGCACGGTACGCAGCATGATATCCCGACGAGTGCTGATCAACAGCGCCCAAAAGGCATACAGGGCTTCATCTTGATGGAACCGGTGTGCCCACATCGGCGGGAGGCGCAGAAGCAACCCCAGGAGGGTGATCCCCGTCAACCACCGGAGGGCACCATTCGAGGCCGATCGGGTCATGTACGGATTCCCGCTATGCTGCCGAAGTGGTCCTTTCGGCTTGCGAGCTCAATCGACGAATCGATATTTCAGCAACGTCCACAGGGCTATGATGCCATCCTTGAAACCGATCTTCTTGCCCTCGGCATACTCGCGTCCTGTGTAGGAGATGGGGACTTCGTAGATGCGATAGCCCCGTTTCAACACCTTCGCGGTCACCTCCGGCTCGAACTCGAAGCGGCGGGCGCGCAGTGGAATGCCCCGGATCACGTCCGCTCGAAACACCTTATAGCACGTCTCCATGTCGGAGAGGATGCTGTCGTACAGGATGTTCGTGACCAGGGTGAGGATCTTGTTGGCGACCATATGCCAGAACAGCATCGCCTTGCGCGGCCCCCCAAGGAACCGGGATCCATAAACGACCTCCGCGCGGCCCTCGATGATCGGCTTCAGTAATATGGGATAGTCCCGAGGATCGTATTCCAGATCCGCGTCCTGGATGAGCAGGATATCGCCAGTGGCGTGCTGGATGGCCGTACGGATCGCGGCCCCCTTGCCCTGGTTCCGCTCGTGGTAGAACACCCGCAGGTCGCCGACCTTCTCTTCCTCCTTCAAGATCTCGCGGGTGCCATCGGTCGATCCGTCGTCCACGACGATAATCTCCTTCTCGAGGACCACAGGGCCTGGCCGCCGCAGCACGATGGCGACGTCGCCGTCGATCTCCAAAGGGACCGCACGCACCCGGGCGAGGATCTCCCGGATCGTGGCTCGCTCGTTGTATACGGGTATCAGGATCGAGAGCTTCAACATGACCTCCAGGAACTCGATAGCGGCATTATAGCTGTCCACCGCCTATTGAGCAAAGCCGCGGGAGGTGGGTCTCTCTTGAGGCTAACGCGTGCACCATCCCGATGTAGGGATACACCGCCGCGTTACCCGACATAGGAGCGAGGCATACCTCGCTCTCAACGCGAAGACGCCCCGCCATATGGCGGGGCGCGCGATCGATCTCGCGGATAATACCCGATTAACCCTCACCCACCTGATGCGCCAGGATAATGGCCCAGGCGACCTCCTTCATGGGCTTGCGGTTGTTCATAGACATCTTCTGGATCTTGCGGAAGGCCTCGGCCTCCGTCAGGCCCTGGCGATCCATCAGGATGCCCTTCGCCCGATCCACCAGCTTGCGCGTCTCCAGGGCCTCCTTCAGGTCATCGACCTGCTTCTGCATCTCCAGGAACTCACGGAACCGCGCCAGGGCGACCTCGATGGCGGGCGCCAGATCCGTCTCCCGGATGGGCTTTACCAAGTAGCCTACTACCCCGGCCTCGCGGGCGCGCTCGACCAGATCCTGCTGGCTATAGGCGCTGAGCAACAGAACCGGCGCGATGCGCTCCTCGGTCAGGATCTTCGCCGCCTCGATGCCATCCATATCTGGCATCTTGATGTCCATGATCACAATATCGGGCTTGAGTTCCCTGGCCAGATTGACCGCGCTGCGCCCATCGCCTACCTCGCCCACCACCAGATACCCGAGGTTGGTCAGCATCTCGCGCAGGTCCAGGCGGATCAAGGATTCGTCATCAGCAATCACGACTCGCGTCTTCCCCACGGTTCATCACCCCCCACGGAAGGTTTTTGGCTATGCTAGATCGGTCATTGCCGCTTTGGGAAGGAGACCTCGGCGACAACGCCTTCTCCCTCGTTGTAGAGGGAGAATGTACCCTTCAGGTCGTCCCGAACCAATGTCTGGACAATCTGCAACCCCAAGCTGTTCGTCTGCTCCAAGGAGAAATCGTCGGGCAGGCCGCGCCCGTTGTCCACGATGCGGATAGTTACCGTATTAGCGATGTTGCTGAGCTCGACCTGAATATGGCCATCCCGCTCGCCGCCATCGAACCCATGCTCCAGCGCGTTCAAAAGCAATTCGTTGAACACCAGCGCGCAGTCAGTGGCCTGATCCTCGTCCAGATAGATGCTGGGCCCACGCAGGTCGATGCGGATGCGACAGCCCGGCTTAAGCGCCACCTGCTCGATCTGACTGACGATGCGCTGGAAGATTTCCCGGATATTGATCTGCTGCCCCTTATCATGGGAGAGGAAATCATGGATGACGGCCACGCTCCAGATGCGGTTGACGGCCTCCTCTAGTTGTTGTCTCGCCTCCTCCGTCCTGCACCGCCGGGCCTGCAACCGTAATACGGAGACGATGTTTTGCAGATCGTTCTTGACCCGATGATGGACCTCCTGTACGCGGACGCGCTGGACGTTCAACTCCTGTTGCTTATGACGGGCCTCCGTATCGTCATGTACCAGGATCAGCGCGCCGGCCCGACGCCGATAATTCGTCCGCCGCCCCAGGCGGTCCGCCACGATCGCGGGCAACGGCCACGGCGGATCGTATCGCCATAGCGGGATGACCTGGCGTATCCAATACCGGGTCTGCTCCTCGCCTTCCCATCTTTGACACAAGCCCGTTCGTAACGCCGTCGCGACCAGCTCGTCGTCCTTGGTTTGAAGCTCCCCCAGCCGCTTCCCGCGCAGGTCCTCCAGATAGCCCAGGTGCCGATATAAATGGGTGGCGATGCCGCTGAGATACGTAATGCGACGCTGCGCGTCGGTGACGACGATGCCGTCCCACTCCCCGAAGGGCCCCAACTGCTTAGCATCCCGGAGATCGCCACGGATGGCCATCTGTTGGAACCAGAAGAGCGCCCGCTGGAACGCTCGAGAGCGGCGACGGTGACGCTCACGTTCGATGAGATTCGTCTCGATCACCAGGGCGCCTATGGTACGCCCATCAGAGCTATAGATGGGATGCACCTCCTGGATGACGGGGGCGCCTCCCTCGGCGATCCGCTGTTGTCTCCCCGGGGTCCCTTCCCTCAACGCGCGCAGAACCAGAGGTTCATCATCCTGCGAGACGGCCCTTCCCACCAGTGAGACAGGATGCAACGGCGAGATGGAATGCGGCTGAGCCTGAGCAACGATGACCGCGGTTCGGGCGCTCTGGCGACAATAGAGCAGGACATCAGCTCGGCTGACGTCCGCGGTGATGGCTAGGCCGTCCTCAACTCTCTGCAGGTGTTGACGATCAGTCTCTTCCAGCCCCTGGCAATTCTTAATGACCGGATGCATCTTCGCTCATGCCTTTGCATCCTCGCGCGCTTACATACGCAATATACAGCAAAAGCCGACGGCTTACAAGCCATCGGCCCGGAACGGCTTAGGGCGGTATGATGACCACCCGGCGATCTTGTGCCCGCCCCCTTGCCATACCCGGGGTAGGGCAAGACATCCGTTCAGTCGGGGCGGGCGGATTTGAACCGCCGACCACTTGAACCCCATTCAAGTGCGCTCCCTGGCTGCGCTACGCCCCGATGGTGCACGCATTATATCAGAAGGGCTTGGAAATGGCAAATGATTCTCGCAATCCGATACATCGCATGGGAGACGCAGGAGACGGGCTAGACCCCTCGATCGGATTTGACAGGGAGGCGAGCGCGCATACAATAGACGTGCCAGATGACGACCACCAGGGATCATGGGATAGCACGGATGGCCTCTACCTGCCCGGTCAAGGGTAGAGGCTTTTTATTGTCATCTGGCCCCCAGGGGGAAACGGTATGGTGGCGAATCGGTCAACTCACTCCCGCTCCTACGATGAGTTACTGGAGGCCCTCGGCGAGCGCGGGTGCCCCATCTGCTGGCTCGGGCGTCGCGTGAGCGAGCGCTATCTGGACGGCGTGCTCTACGAGGCGGTCAACGACCCTGGCATGCGCGAGCGATTCCGGGAGGCCTATGGGCTCTGCGAGCCCCACGCGCGGCAGTTAGCGCGGATCCGGAGCGGCAACCTGGGCATCGCCATCCTGTATCGGGACGTGCTGTGGACGCTCCTGCGGGAGCTCGGCGATGAGGAGGGGCAGCCGCGACGGTACATCCCATGGCCGCGCGCGACCGCGGAGCCCTTCTCCTGGGAGGACCGGTTGGTCCCTCGAGGGCGCTGCCCAGCCTGTGTCCAGCAGGAAGAGATGGAACGGATTTACATCCATGAGCTCCTACAGCATCTGGAAGATCCAGCGTTGCACGTCGCGTTCCTCAAAAGCACCGGGCTATGCCTGAAGCACCTGCGCCGCGCGATGCAGCAGGCAGGCAAAGATCAGCAGCGACAGGCGTTGATCGAGATGCAACGCACGGTCTGGCGACAGCTGGTAGCGGAGCTGGACGAGTTCATTCGCAAACATGATTACCGCTTTCGAGATGAGGGGTTCGGCCCGGAGGGGGATAGCTGGTTGCGGGCACTCATCGGCCTCACCGGGGCGATTTGAGTTGTAGGGGCGTGGACATGTTCTGGCATCGCTGGCATTGGCTTAACGACATCGTGTTACCCGTGCTGGTCGCGGTGATGCGGCTGTGCTGGCTCTGGCCGTGGTTGCAATTTATCCAGCGGGGACTGGCCCCCGACCATCAGGGGGCCATCCTCTCGCCCTGGATGATCGTCGGCCTGCTGTTGGGCGCCATGGTCATGGCGCGCTGGGTCTTGAGCCAGGGATATACCCTGACGCGGGCACGGGTCTGGATAGCCAGCGCGGGGATCGGGACGATCCTCCTCTCACTATGGTGGTCATTCGCCCGGGAGGGCTATCCTCTTTGGGATGTACGATGGCTCCTCGCCCTGGGATGGCAGCTGAGCCACTGGCAGGATCGCGTGCCCCTCGCGTTCATCGCCCTGCTGGTGGGGGCCTATCTCTGGCTGCGCGGCGTGCTGGATGGACGCCAACCCCCGATACACGAGCACATCTGGGGTTCCTTCATCGCTGGTTTCCTGACCCTGGCCTTCCTCCTGTTGGTCAGTTCAACTCACCCAAGTGGATTACCTTCGGGCACTGAGCGATGGATCTTGGCCTTCTTCGCCGTGGGCATGGCGGCGCTGGCGCTTTCCAGCTTGGAGATCGCCCTGCACTCTGGGGAACGGAAGAAGGAGATGCGGCCGCGCCTCAGCCGATACTGGCTGGCCAGCGTGCTTTCCGTGATCATCGCGCTGCTCAGCATCGGGCTCCTGCTCAGCGCGATCATCACGCCAGAGACGCTGCGATGGGTACTGGGCTGGATATCCGCGCTGCTGAAGATCGCGGGCGTGGTGTTATACTATGTGATCTTTGCGATCACGTATGTCGTCTTCCTATTCCTCTCGCCGCTCTTCCAGTGGCTGAAGTCGATGCTCAACGCGGCTCCCCGATCTGAGCCGATCAAGTTGCCGGATTTTCAACAACAGTTGGAGGAAGTCTCGCAGCGCCCAGGTGCAGGGATGCCCCCCGCGGTGGGCGAGGCGGCGCGTTGGTTGGGGATCCTCGGACTCATCCTGGTCATCGGCCTGGCCTTCGCCCTGGCGCTACGCCGCTTCTGGAGCAGGGAGACGGAGGAGGTCGAGGAGACCAGGGAGCTGATCTTCTCGCGAGATCTCGTGGGAGAACAACTCGCGTCGCTGTGGCGCCGCTGGCGAGAGCGCTTCCGACGGACCTCACGCAAGGCGATGAATCCCTTCCTGCCCCTGGATGGCGAGTCGCAGCCTCGACGGGCCATCCGCGCATTGTACCAGGCGCTCCTGGCGATGGCGAAAGAGCGGGGATATCCCCGAGGCCGGGGACAGACGCCCATGGAATATCAACAGACGTTGAGCGCGGTGCTACCCAACGCGAGAGCCCCCCTGGCCATCATGACCAGGGGATATATCCAGGCCCGCTACGGCGTGAGAGAACCCTCCACAGAGCAGGTCGAGGAGGTGCGACGCGCCTGGGATCGCGTGCGCATCATGATCAGAGATTTAGATGGCCAGAAGCAGCGTCAATCTGACGAATCCGAGTCTTGTTGATGAGGCGTGCCCTGAGGGACACATAATCGGAAGTGAGCGTTTCCCGCTGGTCAGGATGGGATGTGAAGAGATGAATCACCTCTGGCTTCAACGAGAGACGCCGCCGTTGTCCCACTCCAAGCTCAAGTCGCAGAAAGACAGGATGGGCGAGACGGACATAGAGGATCGGCCCATCATCGGGGTTCTGCGTGATCACGCGCACCCGCAACATGTGATCGAACCCTTGGGGCTCGTCCGCCTCGATGACCCCTTCGATGACGTTATGAGCCACGCTGGGGCGCAATGGGCGATCCTCCCGCACGAACATGATCTCCTCAGGGCGGATACCAAAGGATACTTCCTCGCCCACGCGATGGGAGGCTTCCGGGACCAACAACTCACCGCCAGCCCATCGTACCCGTAAGCCCTCAGATGAGCGGGTCACCACGCGGCCGCGAAACACATTCCGCATCCCCACGGCGAGGGCGACCTCCGGGGTGGCCGGATGACGGAACACCTCATCACGGAGGCCAGATTGGACCACACGCCCTCCAGCTAATACCACGATGCGTTGAGCCAGGCTATAGGCTTCGGCCAGGTCATGCGTCACCAGCAAAGTCGGGATGTTATAGCGCGACTGGATCTGCTGGAGTTCGCGGCGTAAGTGCTCACGCAGAGGGGCATCCAGGGCGCCCAAGGGCTCATCCAACAACAGGACATCGGGTGAGATCACCAAGGCGCGCGCCAGAGCGACCCGTTGCTGTTCCCCGCCTGACAGCTCCCCAGGCCGACGATGCTCTAACCCTTGGAGGCGCATCAATCGGATCATCTCCCGTACTCGCTCGGCGCGTTGTGACCGTCCGAGACGGTGCAACCCGTAGGCGATGTTGTCGGCCACGCTCAGGTGGGGGAACAGGCCGTAATGTTGCGGCACGTATCCCACTCGTCGCTTCTGGGGCGGCAAGTTGATTCCCGTCTCGCTGTCGAACCAGGTGCGCCCCCCGATGACGACGTGTCCTGCATCTGGCCGAAACAGCCCGGCGATGGTGCGTAAGGTGATGCTCTTCCCCGAGCCGGACGGCCCAAACAGGGCGGTTAGCTCCGCCCCGGCCTGGAAGCGGATATCCAGCTCAAGATGCGGCAGAGCATGGCTCACGTGAACGTCAAGCACGTTCTCCTATACCCTCGCCC
Organism: Caldilineae bacterium; assembly: GCA_011176545.1. Taxonomy (GTDB): domain Bacteria; phylum Chloroflexota; class Anaerolineae; order DUEN01; family DUEN01; genus DUEN01. The sequence continues at coordinate 22,599 of DUEN01000030.1, forward strand.
GCTGTCCCAATGTTCGTATCATGACCAGCAGTACCAGCGCGACGGCGGTGAGCAGTAGGACCAACCAATTAGCCCGGGCCTGATCCCCCGCCTGTACCGCGTCATAAATAGCGATCGGCATCGTCTGTGTGCGCCCTGGGATGTTGCCTGCCACCATGAGCGTGGCACCGAATTCACCCAGCGCCCGGGCGAAAGCCAGCACGATGCCAGCCAGGATCCCCCGCCAAGCCAAAGGCAGTGTCACCGTGAAGAAGATCGCCACCTCCGATCGCCCCAATGTGCGCGCCACGTCCTCAATTTCCGAGGCCACGCTCTCCATGGCCGCGCGGGTTGATTGTACCACCAATGGCAGCACCACGATAGCGGCGGCGATCACGGCCCCACGCCACGTGAAGACCAACGGTATGCCGATCGCGCCTAGCCAACGGCCCAGCGGACTTCGCTGCCCGAGCGCGACCAGCAGGTAGTATCCCAGGACGGTGGGCGGCATGACCATCGGCAGTCCCGTCAACGCGTCGACGATCTGCAATAACGGGTGGCGGCGTCGGGCCAGCAGACGGGCGAGCAGGACCCCGGTCACCAGGGCAATCAGCGTGGCCAGGGAGGCCACCCTCAGGGATAGCCACATGGGTTGCCAGACGCTCATGGTTCCTCCGGCAACAAGAAACCGTATCGTTGCAGGATAGCGCGCCCCGCGGTCCCAGTCACGAAGGCGACGAAGCGTCGCGCTAATTCAGGATGTCGGCTGTCTCTCAATATCACCAGCGTCTGGTTGAGCGGATCATGCAATTCAGTAGAGATTGGCGTGTAGTCCACCTCGGGCACGTCGGCGATGGAGAGCGCCACGATCCCCACCGGCGCGTCGCCAATCTGCACGAATTGTAGCGCCTGCCGCACGTTCTCGCCCATCACGATTCGCGACCGCACCTGCTCCCACAGCCTCCTCCGCTCTAGGGCCTGATAGGCGGCCAGCCCATAGGGCGCGTGATCCGGATTGGCGATAGCGATGGGGCCTAATGACGGATCGGCCAGATCCTCCAGGCGCTTTACCGAAGCGCCACGCTCACGGTTGACCACCAGGGCCAGGCGTCCTCTCGCATACACTCGCCTGGTATCGAGAAGGACGAAACCTCGCTCGGCCAGCCGGTCAACATACGCCTCATTGGCCGAGGCGAACACATCGAACGGCGCCCCATTCTCGATCTGTTGGGCTAGCTGGCCGCTGGAGCCAAAGGATATCGTCACGGAGGTCCCCGTTTCCTCCTCAAACGCACGCGCTATGTCATCAAAGGCTCCGCGGAGGCTTGAGGCCGCGGCGACCATGAGCGTCGGTCCTATATCCGAACCCGACGTGCTACATCCGTTAGCCAGGATGCCGCCGATGAAGGCGATCAAGAGGATCAGGAGCGGTAGGGGCACGGCATGCCGTGCCTCTCCTTTCGCAGAACCGCGGCGCCGCTTCACCCTTCTTCTCCCAAGTGGTTGCGGCGGCGCAGCAGTGCTGCGCCGCCGCAACCACTCTGAACTTTGCTCTTTTCGGCACGGCGGGATAGCCACACTATAAGCTACGAGCGACTATGCGCAGTTACGATACCATCCTTGCCCAAAAAGTCAAATCGCCCATACAAGTAACCACGCCACAAACGTTTATAAAGCTACAATCCGCAAACGGCGACGGCAAAACAGTCACATTCCAAAGGTGCGCGCTCTCTAATGGCTCCAGGTGGACAATGGTTCACCGGTGTTGTATGTCGGCGGCAAGGAAGGCTTGGGTCATCTGGGCCAAGCCAACATAGAACCCATGTTTTGTCCGAGACGACATCTCGCTGCATAGCTCATCCACCCATTGGCTCAGATGTTCGATCAGAAACTCCCTCTCTAACGTCAAGAAATGCCGAGCCAATTCTTGATCCTTGGCCGCCCAGGCCTCGGCCTCGCGCGTGCATAGGAAGGCCATGAACTCTAGCTCAACGCCGATGAAGTCGGGAAGCTCGCCAGCTTCCCGGACCACCTCGGCCCCTGCCTCGGCGTATAAGCGTTGCACCTCCCTCGCCCATGGTCCCCATACCGCGCCGTCTATCACTTGCCCATCCACGATGTATCTTCCACGATAAACGGACTCGTAAGGGCGCAGGTAATGGTCGCCAGGCACGCGAAAGAGGGCATCGTACTCCAGGCGAAGCGCCTCGGGGTCGAGGCCTGCGTCCACCGTCCTCAGAAATGGGTGAGCCGCTTCCCCGAAGACCGTCTCTATATGTTCGCGGAATTCCGGCTGGGCGAGCGCGTTTAGGAGATCCTCAGAGGGTGGCCCACCGTATAGTTGGGCCAGAAAGCGATAGATGCCCGCCCGGGCCTCGGCGATTCCTCGCTGTTCATCGAAGGAGATCGTCGTCATAGGAGCACACCCAGGCTCGAAGCTCAGAGCCCTTGGTCACAAACTTGGAGCGAAGTTACCTCTCCGAGGATAGAGACCAAGCACTCACGGCTCTCCTGGGGTAGGCGACGGCAATGCCGTCGCCTACCCCAGATCCAAGGACACTATGTGGGTCCGTCATGCTTTGAAGCGCACACTGGGCGCGGTCAGCCCGGGGTCAGGGAGCTCCTCAATACTCTCATGGCCCTCGAGCTCCGTCAAATCGCCGAACCGCAGGGCATCCCCCATGCAAGTTGCGACGCACACCGGCGCCAACCCGGCATCGATCCGATGGACACAGAACGTGCACTTTTCCACCTTCTTGGTTTCCGGGTTAAATTGAGGAGCCCCATACGGGCAGGCCCACTCGCAACGCCGACAGCCGATGCATTTATCCTGGTCGATCAGGACGATCCCGTCCTCGGCGCGTTTGGAGATTGCGTCTACCGGGCATGCTTTCATGCAAGCCGGCTCGGCGCAGTGCATGCACGCCATCGTCACGAAACGCGCCGCGACGTTGGGGTATTGGCCGCCGTTTTGGGTGATGACCCGACGCCAGGCCATCCCTGGGGGGGTGTTGTTCTCCGCCTTGCAGGCCACCGCGCAGGCGTGACAGCCCACACACTTCCGCAAGTCTATAGACCAACCGAGTTGTCTCGCCATATTCACACCTCCCCTACACCTTCATGACCTCGACGCGGGTGTCATAGAACGAGGCACTGCCCCCGATGGGATCTTCCAGACACACCTTGCCCACGGACTCGTCCACGCGCATCACCGGGTTGGGCACAAGACCAGCCGCCCGAGCGGGTTCATGCCCAGTATCTTGGCCGTCAATCTGGAACGATCGGGCGCCGTAGGCCCAGTGGCCGAAGTGCCACGACACGGCCACCACGCCAGGCATCACCCCTTCGGTGACCAGCACCTTGCCCACGACTCCATCCCGGTTTGTGGCGGAGATGATCCTGGCCAGGTCGCCCGTGCGCAATCCGCGCGCCTGGGCGTCCACTGTGTGCATGAGGATGTGGTTTTCGGGCCAGATCTGCCGCAGCCACTCGTTGCCGATGGTGCGCGACTGCCCGCCCAGGATGTCCTTATAAGTGATGAGGATCAGTGGGAAGTCGGCATCCACGATCTCGTTGCCGGCCAGGTCCTTCACCGGCTCGTATTTGGGCAGGCCGCTCCACTTGAGGCCGGTGATGCTATCGCGTGTCGTCCCCGTCTTTTCATCGTAGATACGAGTGATGTTGGCATACTTCTTGCCCATGCGATCGCCGTCATAGGCCATCGATGGATCGGCAACGCGACAGCCACGAGCTAGGATGTAGACCACCTTCTTCCACTCATCGTCCGTGATGGCATCTGGATCACGATCACGGAGCCACTGGAAGCGGGCCATCTGCTCAGGCGTCGCATCGGGGACAGCAGGCTCTTCCAGCGCCACGTTCGCCGCCATCTTCAGGTAGAAGGACTCGGCCGAGCTCACCGCCTGCCCCTTGCCATAGCCGGGGATTCCCAGTGCCTCGGCGATGTCGATCAGCACTTCCTCCACCGGCTTGGTGTCGGGATACACCTTCTCGATCACCGGCTGGCGGACCTTGCTCAGGGTGATGCGGATATCCGGCGAGGTGTGGGGGAATCCCCAGCGCTCCAGTATGGTCACGTCAGGCAGGATATAGTCAGCGTACATGGACGACTCACCGATGACGATGTCGCTGGCGATGAAGAGCGGGATGGCCTTGGTGTCCTGAAGGATCTTGCGTTGCTCTTCGCTGGCCGGGCAGGCCAGGGCCGGGGTTCCCTTGACCAGGAACAGCGCCTTGATGGGATATGGATATGCGTCGGCGGCGCTGGGCAGGACCTCCTGGTAAACATTGCTGGAGAAGGGGAACCAGGGCCGCTTGGCTGGATAACCATCCCGTTCGAACAGCCCGGGCACGTCCTCGTACTTCTTCTTCTCGCGGGTGATGAGCACGCCACCCGGCGCGGCATCCGGCGCCTTGGGCACGATATCGTCCATGGAGTACGGGTTACCCGGCTTGCCACCCAGTTCGTGATAGTGCCCGCCGCCCTTCTGCCAGCCGCCCTTCCAGTCCAGGTTGCCGATGAGGATATTGAGGACGGTCAGCGCGCGGGCGGTGTAGAAGCCGTTGGTGTGCTGCACCGGACCACGGTAGAAGCTGACCATCGCCTTCTTGCCGTGACTGGTGAACTCGTCAGCCAGGCGCTCGATGGTGGCCTTGGGGACTCCGGTGATCTCGGCATATTCATCCAGCGTGTATCTCTGGGCCTCTTCCCTGAGCAAGGTGAAGGCCGACTTGACTCGAATGCCATTGATCTCGGTGTCCACCTCCAGATCACCACCGGTCGCCGTATCGGCCGGCACAGGCACGCCATCTTGCATCACGACGAATTGATCCGCCGTGCCCACACCCACCTCATCCGCTCGCAAGAATGCTCCCGGCTCATCGGGCTCAATGTCACCGATCTTCACCAGGTATGTGGCATCACTCCAGCTCGTTTCACCGTCGGCCGCGGCCGCGTCCTTGTTCGGGTTGGTGAGGAAGGTAGCGTCATACCGCTCGTTTTCGATGATCCAGCGAATCATCGCCATGGCCAGGGCGCCGTCGGTGCCGGGCTTGATGGGCACCCAGTCGCCGGCTTTGGCGGCCGTCTTGCTGAAGCGCGGGTCCACCACGGTGACTTTGAGGCCCCGTTCGACCATGGCGTACGAGAGCTTGCGCGCTAGATGTGGCGGACCGAAGTTGGCCTCGAGAGGGCTGGTGCCAAAGAAGATGATGTACTCGGCGTTCTCGATGTCCGGCGCCACATGGTGGTCCTTGTAGTTCAGCGAGTGCGCGATGCCGATGTGGTGGCTCTGCTCGCAGATGGTGGTGTGCTCGATCTTGGCGTTGACCGAGCCGAAGACGTCCTTCACCCACTTTTTGATAATGTCCTTGCGGCCGTGCTCCGCCCGACCGATCATCATCACGAACTGGTTGGCCTTGGGTCCCAGCTCCGGGATGTCTGGGTCGATGGGCTCGAAGCTGCGGATGGCCTTCAATCCCTCGAAGGGGCCGCTATCGGGGAAGCTGCCGCCGTTCACGATCTCGGAGATAGCCTGCTCCCAGCTGATCGCCTGCCACTTGCCCGAACCGCGCGGCCCGGCGCGCTTCAACGGCTGCTTGACTCGATAGGGATCGTACGTCGTCTGCAACAGGGACTGCCCCTTGGGGCATATGCGACCGTCCTCGGTCTTGGCTTCTTCAGGATCGGTATCGTAGGGCAGCATCTCGTCCAAAGCCCGATTCATGGGGCTGTATGGATTGCCGCCGATCTTCTCTACAACACCGTTGACAACCTTGGCCGAGATGGTGCATGAGTTATGGCACTGGAGACACGAGGTATATCGGATGTCTACCCCTGGTGCCGTCTCCAGAGGGTCCGGCCCCGGGATGCTGGTGGTGAGGCCCTGAAGCCGCGCAGCCCGATCGGGGCTCGCCTCGGCGACTCGCAGGAAACCTGGGGCGGCCACGACGGTCCCTAATGCCCCTGCTGCCTTAAGGAAAGCCCGCCGGCTGAGCTTCGTATTGAGTAAACCTTTGTCCTTCGCTGTCATGGGCTCCTACCTCCTCTCCTGGTACCATGCGGCACCACCGTGGCACTTCAGGCAATCCTGAGCCGTGATGGCATCCAGGTTAACCAGGGTGGCCCCGGCCATCTTCTCCTGCCAATCCTGGTGACAGGTCGTGCAATCCATGTCCTGCCACTCCGGTTGCATCTCGTCGGGGAAGGGCGAGTGGCAGGTGGCGCACAACGCCACGTCCACCTGCTTACGCAGGCTCGCCGCCGATCCCTGGAGCAAATCCACGCGCTGGTGACAATCAGTGCACCCCACGTTTAACAAGCTGCTGGTGAGGTGTACGCGATGAGCGGTGGGATACTGCGCGTCCAGCGATTCCTCGACCGCCTTATCGCCGTGGCATTCGATACACCGCTCCGCGGGCACCGATGCCGCCTCTGCATGTAACGCCTCGAGGTTGGGCGGGCTCGGCGTTGGCGTCGGCACCGGTGTTGGCGTAGGAGGGACCGGTGTCGGCGTCGGCGGCACCGGCGTTGGCGTGGGTGGGACCGGCGTCGGCGGGACGGGTGTGGGCGTCAGTGCCGGTGCACAGGCTACCACAATCGCCAGCAGCGCCAGAGCCGCTGAAGAAACGAACACCATCGCCCATCTGTTCATGGTGCGCCTCCTTAAGTCCAGCTTTCAGGTCCTACGTGTGCTGCCAAGCCAGATGTGGCTGATATAGACGATCCGTCGGAAGAGCGAGTTAGAAACGGCCCGCGCGGGCGCCTCTACGAGAGCACTCAGGAGTTCTTCCTATCCTCCTAAGGAGATCAGCCGGGATTGGTAGCTGTGGGATCCCGTCCTATGTATCAAGCAAGGCGTGTGACAGAAAAAGAAAGAAGGAGATACCGGTCAATCGGAACCGGCATCTCCTTTGCACGCCCGGCAGGCGACGACGTTTCCATCGTCACCCCGGCTGGCCGTAAGACCAGCGGCTCGCAACCATAGATGTGATACATCCTTAGGTTGTCGAGCTCGGAGACGCGAAATGTTTTACCCAGTCCTGACTAAATTCTAGCAAGGGATGGGGCATAACGATAGCGGGCTCGCTCTGACAATTTCGTGGGGATTCGAGGGGGAAACTCGGATGATCGTGCCGGGGAAATCCCGACACTGGCTCAACCTGGGCGATCCTGATTTCCCTCAGTGAGCAGGCCGCGCTGTACGGCGTATTGCACAAGCTGCGCCCGTGTCCGCAGTCCGAGCTTTTCCATGGCTCGTGAGCGATAGGTCTCCACCGTCTTGATACTGAGGTGCAGTTGCCCAGCGATCTCGCGATTAGTATAGCCTTGCGCCACCCGACGAATCACCTGCTGTTCCCGCTCGCTCAGCGTCTGCCATGGATCCTGAACCGCTGGCGGAGGACTCGGCAGGAGCCCTTCCAGCAAGGGACGTGTCATGGAAGGGTGGATGTAGACATCGCCGCGCGCGACGGAGCGAATAGCGGCCAGGAGCTCCTGATCAGCAGCGGATTTGACGACGTAACCGGCCGCACCCAGTCGAAGCGCCTCGCGTAGATACTCCTCCTCCTCGTGCATCGTCAGGATAAGGATGCGGCTCCCTGGGACCCGAGTATGCAACTCGCTCAAGATGGCAAGCCCACCCACGCGCGGCATACTTAGATCAAGGAGGATCACGTCCGGTTGCAAGGCCTCGGCCTGACGAAGCGTCTCTAACCCATCCTGGGCCTCGCCCACCGTTTCCATATCCGGCTGAGCATTGATAAGCAAGCGCAGCCCCGCCCGTAACACAGCGTGATCATCAGCCAGTAACACGCGAATATTCGATGTATCCGTCACATTCTCACCCCTTCCTCACAGCCCAGGCTGTCCTCTTAACGGTACACGAAGGTAGACGGCCGTGCCAGCCCCAGGCTGTGATTCAATATCCAAGCGACCACCGATAAGCTCTGCGCGCTCTTGCATCCCGTACAGGCCTAGCTTCGTCTGACCAGCCTCGCTCCCCAAAATTCGCTCCACGTCGAAACCACAGCCGTCGTCTTCCACGATCACGGATAACTGCCTGTCATGGAGCTGCAACAACACGCTAAGATGCGCACACGAGGCATACTTGGCAGCGTTGGTCATCGCCTCCTGGACGATGCGATAGACCGCGGTCTCCACCTCTGGAGCTAAACGCTGGTCCTCCAACCCGACCGCCTGCACTTCGGCGGTGATGCCGAAACGCTCCTGATACTGCTGGGCGTAGCGTCGCAGCGCGGCCACCAAACCTAAGTCGTCCAACACGGGGGGACGCAGATCGAAGGCCAGGCGGCGAACCCGCTCTAACGTGGCAGCCAGCACATGGCGGAGATCCTGCAAGCGATGGCGCATCTCCTCCGGCGTGCGAGCCTCCTCCACATTACGCAGCCCCACCATCAGGGAAGCCAAAGCTTGGCCAGTCTCATCATGCAGCTCCCGAGCGATGCGTCGTCGTTCCTCCTCCTGGGCGTGAATCACTCGCTTCAGATAGAATTGCCGCAGGCGCTCGCGCTCGGCACGCTCGGCCTCTGCCTGAGCTAACTGAGCCACCATGGTGTTGAATGCCTCCGCCAGGTCGCCGATCTCGTCGTCCGCCCAGCGTACGACCCGCGGTGAATAATCCCCTTGCCCGACGCGCGCGGTAGCGGCGACTAGCTCTCCAATAGGCCGAGTCAGTAGCCATGTCAGGATAGACGCCGCGCCAATACCAACTAAGGAAATCAGCAACATGCTAAGCACGATCTGACTGGTGACCGAGTTCACTACGCGCCGCAGTCCCTGCTCACTTAACCCGACTCGCGCCACACCGGCCTTCCCGCCAAACACGGGTACCACTGTATCCCATACCAGCCCCTCTTCGGTGTTTAAGGCCTGTACATGGTGAGGAGCGTCAGCTGGCAGTGAGTTAACGCTCAAAAGATCTAAAGGGAACCCACCCGTGAAAGTGTGCGCCAACACGTGGCCGTTCGGGTCCAGGACGAAGGCGTATCGCACATCCGGGTTGTTTCTCTGCGTATCCCGCAGTAAGCGATTCAAGGCATACAGGTCGTTGATCAGTACCAGATCGGCGCTCCGCGCGGCCACATCGCGGGCGATTGAGATGCTCCTTTGCCGAAGCTGTTCTCGCAGCGTATAGACCAGCCTCGCCCGGACTTGGAAGGTAACCATCAGGCCGGGAAAGACGACCATCGCGAGGACGATGCCGAGGATCTTAGTGCGAACGCTGACGCCGCCGATAACATGCCAGACCCGCTGACGCCAATCCCGCCAAGAGATCAAAGGCAGCGAGAGGCCTCGTATCTTCATCACCCTCCCTCCAGCTCGCGCTCCAGGGTGCGAATAAGCTCATAGTCCTCATCGCGGCCCAACACGAAGCGGTCCACCTCTAATGCCTGCAGCGCGCGTCTGCCCTCCGGGTCATGGGCCATAGAGAGCAAGATTTCCTGTAACAAGGCCTTGATCTGAGGCCGCACGCCCGGCCCGACGACAACTGGCGGCATGCCGAAGGCCGGTGAGGTGTGAATGATGCGCAGCCGGTCCTGCAAGCTAGGATCTCGCGCCAGGGCGTAATCCAGTACCAAGTTGTCGACAGCCGCCGCGTCAGCGACACCCTCAGCCACAGCGTAGATGGCATGATCGTGACTATAGGTGAAAAATGTACGGCGGAAGAAAGCATCCGGTGATTCGCCCAGTCGCTTGAGGAGCACATTGGGGTAAAGATAGCCAGTATTGGAAAGAGGATCGGTGAAAGCGAAGACAGCGCCACGCAAATCCTCGAACCGCTGAGCGGGGAAGTCAGCCCGGACGATGACGACGGAATGGTAAACAGTTTGGCCATGTACCTGCGGGATGGCCAACAGTTCCATGCCAAATTCCCGACGGCCCTGCACATAGGCCCGTGTGCACACGAAGGCCAAGTCAACCTCGTTGCGCCGGATCAGATCGTTCACCTCGGCGTAGGTCCGTCGCTGGATCAATTCCACCGGACGTCCTAATCGACGGCTCAGATAGTCCAACAGCGGTTGGTATGAGGCCACCGTGCCTTTGGGGGAGATGATGGCCGCCACTACCACACGTAGGGGCTTCGGATCAGGACTGACCGTGGGCAGAGGGCTGAGGCGATGCAGCCGCACTGTGGGCACAGGTTCTGCATAGGTACGGGCGCAGCCGCCCAAAGAGAGCATCACAAGCCAAAGAATCCAAAGCAGACGTAAAGGTCGCATCGGCCACCCTCGCCATCGAATATGAAGCATCGATTCTCCATCCCCCACGTCAATGTTAGACATAAAAGCCGGATTGTCAAAGCGAGGTTAGGAGAGGCAATCCATCGATCTCGCCACATAATAGCAAACCAACCCTCTCCTTTTTGACCAGATCGGTTTCGAAAAAGCAAACTTCTAGGCGGTTGCGGCGACGTAGCTCCGCTGCGCCCCTACATTTCCGTCGTAATGAGCGAACATAATAACACCGCGCCGGGGTTTCCAAATCGGCGCGGTGTTATTCGTGAGAATCCTTTACGATTGTTTCAGGCTTTGAGCAAACTCGGTGTAGAAGAGGCGTCCCATCAGCAGCTCGCCAGGCCAGCCTGTTGGCTAGCGGAGTCGAAGCAGGCGTTGGATCGCGCGCAGACACCCCTCGGGAGGCGGCGGTTCCGGCGTCGGGCCGGGCCCCGGGGGCGTGGGTTCAGGCGTAGGCTCAGGCGTCGGCTCTGGCGTGGGCTGAGGCTCGGGGACCTCCGCGTGGATGGCCGCGTAGACGTCGGCCCGTCCGGCCCCCTGGCTGTTCTCGTCCTCCCCCAGGTCAACGGCGGTGTTCATCAGAAGCTGCTTGATCTGGGCTGGGGTCAGCGACGCGTTCAGCTCCAGCATCAAGGCCACCGCGCCCGAACAATGGGGGGTTGCCATGCTGGTGCCGGATGCCGAAGTGTAAAACTCGTTCAAGGGGCTTCCCATATTTGTGCCTCGAGCCCGCGCGGCCACGATGTTGTGCCCCGGGAAGACGATATCTGGCTTGGTCCGCCCATCCAGCGTGGGACCTCGCGAGGAGAAGCGGGCGATCTGGTCCTCATCGGTGGAGGCTCCCACGGTGATCACCTCCCGTGCACATCCCGGCGAGCCCACTGTGCGTTCTCGAGGGCCCGCGTTCCCTGCAGCCACGCAGACCACCACCCCTCGCGCGACGACCGCGTCACACGTGACGGAGAGGGCATCGGTGCCATCGCAGGCACCATCGCTACCCAGTGACAGGTTGATCACTTGGGCGCCTTGATCCACCGCCCACTCCACGCCGGCCATGACGTCGCTCATGTAACCGCTGCCATCATCGCGCAGCACCTTGGCGACCAAAAGCTGGGCCTCCGGGGCCACGCCCACGTATGTCCCGTCACTTGCCTTCCCGCTGCCGGCGATGATACTGGCTACATGGGTCCCGTGTCCATGCCCATCATGGACGGATTCTCCAACGAAGCTCTGCGTGGCGATGATACGCCCCTCGAAGTCTGGATGCTCCTCATCGATCCCAGTGTCGATGACGGCGACCTTGATCCCACGGCCGCGAGGGCCCTCCGCCCACACCTCCGGCGCCCGGATATGCGGCACGGATGTATCCAACATGGTATGTACCGGCAGATCCTCCCATACGTCCTCGACGTTAGGATCCTCAGCCAACTCCTCCACCATCCGCCGCTGGACCACAAGCGCGCTGGCGGGGATGATCCTGTAATGGCGCACGGTGACGATCCCGCGCTCACCAGCGACCAGCCGGGCTCGTACGGTGGGCACGTCGCGGTACCGCACGATGACGCGAACGGGCTCATCCGGTCCCAACGCAGCCAATCGGGCTTGTAGTTCACCTCGGAACTTACCGGTCGTTTCAGGTTGCTCGACGCTCATCAAAGATCCTCCTCAGACATCGTGTGTACCGCTCGATCCGCCTCGATGGAGAGCACCCAGGGTTGGTCGGCCAGGTTCAGGATAGCCTCTCCCGTGCCTTCCACAGCCAGCCCAGAAGTGAGCCTGAACAC
>DUEN01000031.1 GCA_011176545.1 Caldilineae bacterium
GCGCCGCCACCACAACTCCAACGGAGCCCCCTTCTCCCTGGCCAGGGAGAAGGGGGTCGGGGGGATGAGGGTCGTCTGCAGCCAGAGCGCTTGGAGTCGAATGCCTGATCGCAGGGTGATACATGAAAAATGGATTTCGTCTCTATGAGCTGAGGCCCCCTCAGCATCGTTAACTTGATGCCAATGGAGGCATGACCATACGCCTCTACAAGAGGACGTGCCGTTCACTTCAATAGGGAAGAGTTCGTTTGCGGGTATGTCGATGGATCCATGTCCGCTGAGCAAGCGTGAGCTGGAGGTGCTCCGCCTAGTGGCCACTGGGGCGACCAACCAGCAGATCGCGCGTGAGCTGACCATCAGCCCGAACACGGTCAAGGTCCATTTGCGCAACATCTTCGACAAGCTGGGAGTCGCCTCGCGCACGGAGGCGACGATGCTGGCCGTGCAGGCGGGGTGGTTGACGGTCGAGGGCCTCTCCCCGGCCCCCGCGCGTGAGACATCTCGGCCAATCCCACATCTGCAGCCGTGGCAGCGCGTCTATTTGATCGTGGTGGTGATCATCACCGCGCTGGCTGTTGCCTGGCCTCTGGGGGGAAGCGTGCGTCTGGGCGCGCAGCTCGATCCCTTCACGGATCAGGGGTACCCGTCAACCGGGACGATCCCCTGGCGTGATGTGCCTCGGTGGGAGGTTCGGGCGACGTTGCCCCGGCCTCGCGCCCGGCTGGCCCTGGTCGCATATGACGGCCGGCTGTATGCCATCGGTGGTGAGGGGCCCGAGGGCGTCACAGGCGCCGTCTACGCGTATGATCCCGCCGAGAATCGATGGTCACCGCAAGCGCGTAAGCCCACGCCCGTCAGCAACCTCGGCGCGGCCGTGCTGGGCGGTAAGATCTACGCCATAGGCGGATGCGCTCCCGACGGCCGGGCGACGGATGTCCTTGAGGTTTATGACCCGATCCGTGATGTCTGGACGACGAGGCAGCCGCTACCGGCCCCGCGCTGCGCCCATGCCGTCGCCGTCGCGGATGGGCGGTTGTATGTGTTCGGCGGCTGGGACAACGAGCGTTATGTGGATGATGTGCTGGTGTACGATCCGGCGGCGGATAGCTGGAAGCGAGGCACGCCGATGCCGACCCCGCGTGGGTTCCTGGGGGCCGCTGAGCTGAAAGGATATATCTACATCGTCGGGGGATACGATGGGCGTCGGGAGTACGTCATGGCCCATCGGTACGATCCGAAAGCGGACGCGCGTGGCGAACCGGCTTGGGAAGAGATCCCCTCCATGATGGCGCCCAGGGGAGGGCTGGCGCTGGTCGCGGAGGGCATCGCCCTGTACGCCATTGGCGGTGGGTGGCGAGGTGGTCTGGAGTATAACGAGCGTTTTGATCCGTTGAGCAACACCTGGTCGCGCGTGGATTCGCCCTTTGAGATCCAGTGGCGAAACCTGGGCGCGGCCGTATTGGGGCCGCGCATCTACGTCGTCGGCGGATGGGGGGGGGATTACATGGGCGTTACCGCTGTCTACCAATCCTCTTTCCGCACGTTCCTGCCGTTGGGGAGCCGTAACGTAACACCCTGATCGGTAGGGATTAAGGCCCTTAGTTATCCATCACGATGTTGACACCTTCCTCGCTTCTCAGTATACTATCAGCGCGTTGTTGTATGGCACCTTAGATAGGTACACGGAAAAGCGTTCTGGCTCCGCCGTGGGGGGAACGCTTTTTGTATGAGGGGGGTGAGAGCGAGCATCGGGCCTCGCTTTGTCGGAGCCAAGGCAGAGGTCAAACCTATGAAGGGCGGATGAAAGGGGAGCGATAACCTTTCATCCGTTTTGCCTCTCCCCCTCGGCCGTTTGTGCCTGGGGTTATGCCCCTGGGGGCACGAGCTAGCTCTACATAAGGGGGGCTCGCCTATGGAGAAGGTATTCGCTTCTCGGGGGGAACTTCTGGGGACGGCCGAGAGGATCGTCCTGGGAAAACATTTGATCGTTGAGCTGTGGACACGCGACCCGCACGTGCTCGATGATCCTACTCATCTGCGTGAGAGCCTGCTGGCGGCTGCGCGCCGTGGCGGCTTCACTGTCGTTGACGTTCACTTCCACGAGTTTTCACCGCACGGCGTGACGGGCGTCGTCCTCCTCGCCGAGTCTCACATGTCCATCCATACCTGGCCTGAGTACGGTTACGCTGCCGTGGACGTTTTCGCGTGTAGTGGGGACCCCTGGGCCGCCATGGCGGAACTCAAGGAGCGGCTGCATGCCGAACACGTTGAGATTCGGGAACTGGATCGCGGCGTCCTGGGATAGGTCGGAGCCTGGGCTGCATCTAGTCTTGGGCATCACGGAGTGGATCTACAGGGGGACGTCGCCGTTCCAGGAGATCGTCATCGCGCGGGTCGAGGGGTTGGGCCTGGGCTTGTTCCTTGACGCCACGGTGCAGGCCGTCGAGGCGGATGAGTTCATCTATCATGAGCATCTGGTTCTGCCAGCGCTTCTCTATCACCCCGCGCCGCGCCACGTGCTTATCTTAGGGGGCGGCGATGGGCTGGCGTTGCGCGAGGCACTGCGGGATCCTCGCGTGGAACAGGTGGTGATGGTCGAACTGGATGGCCAGGTCGTCGAGGCCTGCCGTGAGCATTTGGCTGACCTGCATCGTGGGAGTTTCGACGACCCACGAGCGCACATCGTGATCGGCGACGCGCGCCATTACCTGAAGGACGCTTCCGAGCGGTTCGATGTGGTGCTCGTGGATCTGGTGGACCCCTACGGTGTTGAGGGCATGGCGCTTTACAGGGAGGTGATTCAGGGGGTCCGGCGCGTGATGGTTCCCGGGGCCATCGTCACCACCCATGGTGAGGGCGTGGATCCGCCTTTACATCTGGCTTTGCGCGTGTATGCTTTGTTGGCCGAACAATTCCGTTACGTGGAACTGCATCGCCAAGCCATCACCACCTTCGCGGGCGATTGGGGGTTTATCCTGGCCTCCAATGAGGTAGATTTCAGACAGGTGCCGACGGCAACGTTGAAAGCGCGCGCCCAGCAGCTTTCAGGACCACTTAAGTCGTTGATCCTCGATCGATTCCCGGTCGCGTTTCAATGGCCCTTGTATCTGACGGAGGCCTTGCACCGCATCCAGGAGACGCGCGCGTATATACCTGAGGGAGAGACCGCGGGTGCTGTGTGGCTGTACCCGAACTCGGAATCGGGGGAATGAGGCGAGCTATCGCTTGATGCCGCCCTCCGTCAACCCTCGCGGGTCGAGCAGGCGATCCAGCTCTTCCGGGCTGAGATCTGTTATCTCGGCGGCCACCTCTTTGACCCGTCGCCCCTCGGCATAGGCTCGCTTGGCGATCTGAGCGGCCTTGTCGTAACCGACCACAGGATTGAGCGCTGTCACCAGGATCGGGTTCCGCTCCACAAGCTCGGCGATGTGTTCGCGGTGGACGGTGAAGCCGGCGATGGCTTTATCCGCCAGCAGGCGCGCCGCGTTGGCCAGCAGCGTGATGGACTGGAGCAGGTTGTATGCGATGACCGGCAGCATCACGTTCAACTCGAAGTTGCCGGATTGCCCACCCACGGTGATGGCGACGTCATTGCCGAACACTTGAGCGCAGACCATGGTCACCGCCTCGGGGATCACCGGGTTGATCTTGCCTGGCATGATGGAAGAGCCCGGTTGTAGCGCGGGAAGCGTGATCTCGGCCAGCCCCGCTTGAGGGCCAGAGTTCATCCAGCGCAGATCGTTGGCGATCTTCATGAGCGAGGCGGCGATGACTTTGAGCTGGCCGCTCAGCTCGACGGCGGTATCCTGCGCGGCCTGGGCCTCGAAGTGATTGCTTGCCTCGACGAAGGGGAGTCCCGTTTCCTCCGCCAGCGCCGCGGCCATCCGTCTACCAAATTCGGGATGGGCGTTGAGCCCCGTCCCCACAGCTGTCCCGCCCAGCGCTAATTCCGCCAGCCGGGGTAGCGTGGCCTCGATCCGGGCAATCCCCTTCTCGATCTGTGCTGCCCATCCGCTGATCTCCTGCCCAAGGCGGATGGGGGTCGCATCCATCAGATGCGTACGTCCTGTCTTAACGACGTCGTCGGTCTCCGCGGCCTTATGCAATAGCGTCTCGTGCAAATGGCGCAGCGCGGGTAGGAGAGCCTCTTCCGTCTCGAGATAAGCCGCTATATGGATCGCGGAGGGGATGACGTCGTTAGATGACTGTCCCATGTTGACGTGGTCGTTGGGATGGATGGCCTTGGAGCCCAATTCTCCGCCCATGAGCTGGATGGCCCGGTTGGCGATGACCTCGTTCGCGTTCATGTTGGTTGAGGTGCCGCTGCCGGTCTGGAAGATATCGATGGGGAATTGATCGTCCCATCGCCCCTCGGCTACCTCCCGCGCGGCCAATTCGATAAAGCGAGCCTTCTCCTCATCCAGCAGCCCAAGCTCACGATTGACCCGCGCCGCGGCGGCCTTGATCAGGCCCAGAGCCCGGATGAAGGAGCGCGGGAATCGCAGCCCGCTGACGGGGAAGTTCTCCACGGCGCGCTGGGTCTGTGCGCCGTATAACGCCTGAGCGGGCACCCGGACCTCGCCCAGGGAATCGCGCTCGATACGGAAATCCGCTGCCATAATGAACCCCTTTCCTCGGAAATAGACCACGAAGCCCCCAAGACACTATGGGAGACCTTTTGCGCTCGCTCAGGGGAGGACGATCTTCCTGAACGCCTCGGCGATGGGCGGCTTCCCATCCTCAGATTGCTTGGCCCGCTCGCGAATCCGCTCAGCGAGCTTCTCAGGCTCCTTGATCTGGCTCTGATGGGCCAGGATGGCCTGGATCTTCGCCTCCAATGTATCGCTGATATCGACCCACGTATCCGGCTGGGTTGTGCCGGATACATACACCTCCTTCACCTTGTGCGGTTTCAGCCCTTCGCGCTCATGTTCGGGGAAGTTGAGGCGATCGCGGGCGAGGGGGAAGACCGCGGCGAGGGCGGCCTCGCCAGCCGCGCGATGATCAGGGTGGTTGATGCCGCCGCCCGGCCAGAAATAGGTCGTGGGGTCTTGGCAGATCACTATGTCCGGCCGATAGCAGCGGATCTCGCGGACCAGGTCGCCGCGTAGCCGTAGGTCCGGGACCAGCTCCCCATCATTGTACCCAAGGAAGATGACTTCCTTGACGCCCAGCCGGCGGGCGGCCTCCCGCTGTTCCCGTTCCCGAATGACGGCCAGCTTCTCCGGGGTCATCTGAGGGTCGTTACTTCCCTTGTTTCCGTTCGTGATGACGACGTAGATGATCTCGGCGCCGTTCTTTGCCCACTTGGCGACGGTGCCGCCGCAGAAGAACTCGGGGTCATCCGGGTGGGCCATGATAACCATCACGCGTTGTGCATGCTCTTGCATGTCTCTTGAGCTCTCCTTAAATGATTCACCCGTGGCCGGGAAATGGAAGAACCCCTGCCCACAGGCAGAGGTCTCAGCCAGGAGGCATTGTACTGAAAAGGGTGGGCCATGTCAACATCGATCGACTTCTTCGTTGAGATCGCGATGGTTACCCACATCTCATCGCGGAGACGCAGAGAGCGCAGAGATGGAAGAAAAAGAAGAGAGGGCCTCTGCGTCCTCGGCGTCTCTACGGTGAGAAGGAGCGGGGTTAAGCACGCATGTAGTACTTATGGGTAATCACTGCTTGAAATCGGGTTGACATTTAGCACATCTGTTCGTATAATAAGCATAGAGGGGGTGTCTATGGATATCCGAGACCGAGTCCTGTGGTTAAGCCGGGTGGCCCAGTACGATGTGTGCCCGGAGGCGACGGCCGCCTTTCCTCCCGCACCATCCGGAGCGCGGCCCAGGGTGCCCGAGGGCTTCGCCCCTGAACACCGGGTCTCCCACGTCGCCGTACGCGGCCGTCGCATGCCCGTCCTTAAGATCCTCCAGACCAGCGCCTGTGAAAGGGATTGCTTCTATTGCCCGTTTCGCGCCGGACGCGATTTCCGCCGCGAGACGCTGTCCCCGGATGACCTGGCGTACACCTTCGATCAGATGGTGCGCGCCGGCCTGGTCGAAGGACTCTTCCTCAGCTCCGGCGTCGTGGGCACGGCCCAATCCATGGATCGCATGATCGCCACGGCCGAGTTGCTGCGCCGGAAGTATGGATTCCGGGGGTACATCCATCTGAAGCTGTTGCCGGGCGCGGAGCCGGCGCATATCGAGCGCGCCATCGCGCTGGCTGATCGGGTCAGCGTGAACCTGGAGGCGCCCAACCCCCAACGGCTGGAGAGGCTGGCGCCGCATAAGGAATTCAGGGGCGCATTATGGGGGACATTGCTTCGGGCCGCGGCGATGATCCGCGACGCGCGGCAGGCCGGCCGCCCTGTCGCCCGAGCGGGCACGGTAACCCAGTTCGTCGTCGGCCCCGCTGGCGAGAGCGATCGAGAGCTGCTTTCAACTACCCAGGCCCTCTATGACGCGCGCGCCCTCACTCGCGCCTACTTTAGCGCCTTCTCGCCCGTCCCCGACACGCCGCTGGAGGGCGAGCCGCCGACGTCGCTGTTGCGGGAGTACCGCCTCTATCAGAGCGATTTCCTCATGCGCTATTATGGCTTCCGCGCGGATGAGCTCGTTTACGACGCGTCGGGATATCTGCCGCTGGACCGCGATCCCAAGCTGGCCTGGGCGTTGGCCCATCCCGAGCGTTTCCCCGTTGAGGTCAATCGCGCCGGACGATTCGAGCTCCTGCGCGTCCCTGGCATTGGCCCGCGGGCGGCCGACCGCATCCTAAAGGCGCGTCGATGGGGGCGGCTGCGCGACCTGGGCCAGTTGCGGCGTCTGGGGGTGAACACCTCGCGAGCTGCTCCCTTCCTGCTCCTGGACGGCCGCGCGCCCGCCGTCCAACTCCCCTTATTCCCCGTAGGGATGAGGCACGCCTTTCTGTAAGGGCGGGTCTGAGACCTACCCTGTTGAAGAATCGATGGTGCCCCTCGGCGGCTCCGTTGGGGTGTGGTGGCGTCGCCGAACAGCGCGCCACTTCGCTTAACCTAATGCGTATGGGCGTCCACAAGGGACGCTCCTATCTTGGATTGGATGACTTGTGTAAGGGCAGCCCTTGTGGCTGCTGGATCAGAAGATGGTGGGCAAGAAGTCCCTGGTAGCATCGCATTCAACTATGGAGGGCATGCAGGGCGGGTTTCTTACCCGCCATCCTGTGGCTAATGCAGTAT
This sequence comes from Caldilineae bacterium, assembly GCA_011176545.1. Lineage (GTDB taxonomy): Bacteria > Chloroflexota > Anaerolineae > DUEN01 > DUEN01 > DUEN01. The sequence continues at coordinate 7,211 of DUEN01000031.1, forward strand.
GATTTTCTGGTGGCCCCCGCGATCGTTGCAGTCCCCGCACCGTTATGCTATAATCGAGCAGCCTTTCCTTGACCCCAGCCGATGATCTCCCGGGAGGATGAGATGCGGATTGAGGACTTCCCTCGCCCCAAGGATGACAACGGTCGTGGCGTGCATTGGTCGGCCAGCGTCTATCACCCGAGCGGCTCAGATCTGGACTTCTGGATCGGTGAGCTGCAGGCCATGAAGATCAAGTGGGTGAAGCTGCTGGACGACGGCGGCGGCTCCTCCCTGGAGCTGTGCGAGCGCCTGTTGGACGCCGACATCATGCCGATCGTGCGGTTATACCGTGAAAAGCCGAACCCCGGGCACATCGGAGGACGGGAGATTGAGACCATCCGCCGGTTGGTCGCCATCGGCGTCCGCTACTTCGAGACCAACAATGAGCCCGATCTCCCCGCGGAGTGGAGCACGCGCATGCCGGAGAACTGGCTGGAGATCGTCATCGATAACTTCATCTATGATGCCGACCGCGTGCTCGACCTGGGGGGATATCTGGCCCTGCCGGCCATGGGGCCGGGAAGCAAGGACAACCCCATCGAGATGGTCCTGCGCAAGGGGCGAGGCGATCTGTTCGAGAACGGCTGCTGGGTCGCGATCCACAACTACACCCTCAATCATCCCCTCGATTACCCGGACGATGAGGTGAATCAACTAGGCATCCCTCTGACGCAGGAGGAGTATGACCGCTTCGGCCCGTGGGCCTGGGACTACCGCTCCATCGAGGAGATCAACCGGCTGCGGGCCGAGCGCAAGAACCCGGGTGCCACCGTTTACGATGATCCTAATTGCTTCCGCGGCTACCTGTGGACCGCGCGCATGATCCGGGAGACATTGGGGTTCATGGTGCCCATCATCTCCACCGAGGGCGGCCCCGTGGTGGGGTGGGGCGATGACAAGCGGTATCCCAAGGTCATCCCGGAACAACACGCGGAATGGCAGGTGGAGATCTGCCGCTTCATGCAGGAGGAGGCCCCGGACTACTACTTCACCTGCTGCACCTGGCTCCTGGCCTCGAGCGCGTTGGGCGATCCCAATCCGACGTGGGACCAGATGAGCTGGTACACCCATGCGTGGGACGAGCGGTTTGGCCTCAATGGGCAGTTGCCGGTGGTTCAGGCGCTGAAGGAGCTGCCCAGCGTCTCCCGCTTGGTGCCTGAAGGCACCGCCGTGGTGACGGGACACGTTGTGCGGGACGACAACGACCGGCCATTGCCAGGGTTCCCGGTCATCCTGCGCCCGATCGAGGAGGCGACCCGGCCGCGAGAGACGACCAGCGATGACGAGGGGCGCTATACATTTGACCAGGTCGCCGCGGGCACGTATGAGCTGGAGGCCGGGCATGGCGATGCCTCGCTCCGGCTGGACGTGCCGGATGGGGAGACGGTCGTGGCCGATTTACGCGTCCCTGTCGGCAACTTCAGCGTCCTCCGCGGTCGCATGGTGGACACCCGAGGCACACCGGTAGGGAGCGCGCCCGTCCGCCTGCTCACCCTGCTGGGCGAGGAAGTCGCCGCCACCTCCACGGATCGAGAGGGATACTACCAGCTGGATGGATTGCCGGCCGGCCGCTTCCGCCTGGAGGCGGCCGAGGGGGATCAGCGCGTCCGGATCGACGGCATCGTTCTGAACGGCTTCGAGACGAAGACCCTGGACATCACTGTGCCCGCGCCCGTGGGATACATGTATGCCGTCGTCACTAAGCGCCTGCTTCCGCCGGAGGAGACACAGGGACGCAACGTCTTCTACGGCCGGGTGCTGGATCCCTCCGGCAACGGGATCAACGGCGTGCTCGTGGAGATGCGATGGGTGGGGGCCGAGCCTGGAACCGAGTTCCCGCGCGTGCGCACGGGACACGATCCCTTCCGTCCGCCGGGCTCCTACGAGTTCGTGCACACGCCTGGGGAGTTCATGCTCCAGGTGGTGCAAGGCGACTGGGAGAGCGAGGTCGCCGATGGCTTGAAGACCACAGGGATCCCCGGCCGCGAGGGGGACGCCATCACGTGGGAGGTCAACTTCCAACTCAAGCCGGTCAGCAGCGGCCAGGCCAGCGTGGTGCGCGGCCGCGTGCCTGGCGGCAGGGAGGGAACGCGCATCTTTCTGGTGGAAGGTGAAAGCGGACAACGCTGGACGACGACGCTGGGTCCTGATGGTCGCTTCATCTTCACCGATCTGGCCCGTGGCGCCTACTCCCTGGAGCTTGAGGGCATCGGCCTCATCCGCGATCATATCAACCTGGATGGCCTCAACGAGGTCGAGGTGATCTTCCCCATGCAGGGCGTCATCCAGGGGACGGTACGCGGTGCGACGTCGGGTATGCAGGTGACCTTGCGTCCCCTGGTCCCCGGCTGGGAGTGGACGCGGCAGGCCCAGGTGAGCGCTCAAGGGCATTATCGGTTCACGCATCTTCCGCCCGCGCCGTATGAGATCGAGCTGGATCCCAAGCATAAGGTCCAGGCCGTCTGCGATGGCGTGGGGCGTTTCACGGCGCCCGCGATCGACCTGGGCGGCGCCATGCGGAGTGTGCTCCGAGGTCAGGTGGTAGATGCGGCGGCGACCCCGCAGGTCGGCGTGATCGTTCAGCTATTCAAGGGCGATGAGCTTGTGGGCGAGGCCACGACCGACGAGGAAGGATGGTTCGCCTTCGGCGGCCTGGTGGCGGGGACGTATGAGGTGCGCGTCCCCTCGTTAGACCTGGTCCGGCGTGGCGTGACCATCGACGGCGTATCCGAGTTCGAGATCGTCCTGGCTCCGGAGGGCGCCCCCGCCGAGAGCGTGATCGAGGGAGTGGTCCTGGATGCGGAGGGGGCCCCGGTCCCGGACCGTAAGGTCACGTTGTACCGGGATGTATGGGTCGGGGAGACCGTCACCGACGCCCAGGGCCGATATACCTTTGGGGGCTTGCCGGGCGGCGTGTATATGATCTCCCTGGAGGGGGTCGGCGTCATCCACCGTGATGTGGTGCTGGATGGGCGTAACCAGGTGAGCCTCACCTATCAGCTCGCTGCGGAGGGTGTCAAGCCCCTGCCATTCTACGTGTTGTTTGGCTCGTCAGACGATCCGGACACGCGCACGGCCTTGCTGCTGGCTCTTCCTTACCTGATGAGCAGCCGCGCGGTGGCCGGATTCAGCCTGCAGGAGGCCATGTCGGCGGGGCATGTGACGATCATCGGCGGCGAGGACGCGGTAAGCGCCGCGGATGAGCAGGCGCTGCGTGAGGCCGGCTGTGTCGTCGAACGCCTGGCCGGGGACCTCTATGAGATCGAGCGGGCATTGAAGGAACGGCTCCGCGAGGGCGAGTGATACGAGGAGGTGGCCGGTGAGTGATTGGGGGCGACGGCTGTTGGACTGGGTCGTGGGACGTCCATCGGAGGCGCCGGAGGTCGCCCGGCCGCAACCGGAGCCAGCACGTGAGCAGCCGACCGCGGCAGTAGAAGAGCGAAGGAGAGCGCATCGGATGAGTGACGGTGAACCCATCAACGACGCCGAGGCTTATGGTGTGCGGGTGATCCAGGTGGATGTGCCCCCTGGGGAGACCTTCTGGCGTGTGATCCGCGTCCATCACCTGACGCCGGAGGAGAACGGAGGTCGCCATCACATCTTCCTGGACATGCTTGACGAGAACGGACAGCGGATCATGGGGGCTCAGGTTCGCGTCACCTGGGAGGGCGGCGAGCAGATCGTCACTATCGATAAGCCAGGCGAGGAGGCCGGTGCCGATTTCCCCATGTGGAAGTGGCAGGTCTGTGCCGTCGAGGGCGTGGGGTTGCCGTCAGATCGGGTGGAGAACCTGCATACGGGACACCCGGACGAAGCGCCCGGGAATACCCTGTTCCATCACTCCTTCCTGGTGATCTTCCAGCGTGCCGTGGCCGAGGAACCGGTCGCGGAGAGTGTCCTGTCCGGTGTCGTACATAACGGCATCGGTCAGACGGTGCTCTTATGGCGTGGGGAGGAGGAAGTCGCCCAGGCCGAGATAGGCGCGGATGAGAGATTCCGCTTCGAGGGGTTGAGGGCTGGGACGTATGTGGTGCGCGTGGTCGGCACCGAGATCGCCTCGGACCCGATCGAGCTGGATGGCCGGAACAGCGTCGAGATCGAGCTGACGGTGCCGCCGGTGCCGGGGGTGATCGAGGGATGGGTCAACGGCGGCGCGGGGCGCGTCGTGGTCGCCCTGAGGGATGGCACGACGGAGGCTGGGCGAGCCACGGTGGCCCAGGACGAATCCTTCCGCATCGAGGGCCTCGAGCCGGGGGTGTACGTGGTGACCGTGGAGGGCACCTCCGTGGTCAGCCAGGCCATCACGTTGGCCGCCGGAGCGACGGAGACGCTGGAATTGACGTTGCCGAGCGACGGCGGGGCGGGCGAGCGGGCCCTGTCCCATTACGTGCTGCTGGGGCCGGTTGGCGCGCTCGGAGAACGGACGAATTTCCTGCTGGCTATCGAGTACATCTCCCATTTCCGGCTGGCCTTTGGGTATTCGCTGGCGGATGCACAACAGGCGGCCAGGGTGACGATCATCGGGGATGGGTATGGGCCGCTGGAGGAGGCGGGCCTGGCAGCCGCGGGCTGTCAGGTCGAGCGCATCAGCGGCGGCCCAGAGTCCATACGCGCGGCGTTAGCCGCGCGCATCGCGAACGGGCAGCCGTGACCTTCGCCTAGTGGGGAGCCGGGTCCTTCGGGGCCCGGCTTTTAGCTTCGCTTCATCAATATCTTTTAACCACAAAGGACGCAAAGGCTTTTAATTCGTGTATGCCTATGAGCGGCGGCCTTTGCGGTTCTTCTGTGTCCCCCGGTCGGTGTGGTATACTGCGGCTGATGTCATCCCCAATATCTAAGCCTCGGAATGTGTCTGAAAATTCACCATCAGCGGGACACGCACCCGTGGTAGGGGCGCGGCGCCGTCGTGCTCCTATAAAGTGGAACCGATCCTGGTGGTGGCCGCTGGCGATCACTCTGGCGGCCCTCGCGTTGCGTTTCTGGGCGTTGGATCGCATTCCCCCAGGTTACCACTACGATGAGGCGTTCGAGGGGCTGGAGGCGTGGAAGATCCTCGGCCAGCCCGGCTATCACCCCATCTTCTTCCCCGGCAACTTCGGCGTGGAGCCCGCCTTCATCTACCTGACCGCGCTGGCGTTCTCGATCCTGGACGCCGCACCGACGATGCAGCGCGCTGTGGCCGCGGTGATGGGGGGGCTGACCGTGCCCGTGCTCTATGCCCTGGGTCGGGAGTTGGAGCGGGACGGCGCGCCCCCTGGCACGGCCCTGGCCTCCGCGCTAGCCCTGACCATCTCCTATTGGCATCTCACCTTTAGCCGGGTGGGGATCGAGCCCATCCTGGTGCCGTTGGTCCTCTGCTTGGCCTTCTGGGCGTTGTGGCGTGGGCTGCGAACCGGCGAGATCTGGGCGTTCATCCTGGCGGGCATCGCGGTGGGGCTGGGGCCATACACCTACCCGGCAGGCCGCCTGCTCCCGCCGCTCTACCTGATTGTCTTGGCTGGGCTGTGGGCGGCGCGCCGCCTCCATCGGCGAGAGCAGCGTCAGGGTGCGACGTTGAGCCTGACCGTGGCGGCGTTGGTCTTCGCCCCCCTGGCGATCCACTGGGCCCGGCACCCGGACCTGTTGCTGCTGCGATCGAGCCAGGTGGCCGTGACGCCGGGGCGGGAGGCGGGCTCCCTCGGGAGGAATATCCTCCGCACGCTGGGCATGTTCAGCGTGGCGGGCGACGCCAATCCGCGCTCGAACCTGCCCGGCCGTCCCGCGCTCGATGTCTTCATCGCCCCCTGGTTCTATCTGGGGATCGTGGTCGCGCTGGCCTGGGCGCGTCGCCCAAGCTTCGCCCTGCCCCTGGTCTGGCTGGCGGTGATGTTGTTGCCCACCGCGCTGAGCGAGTACGCGCCGCATTTCCGACGGGCGATCGGGGCCGTGCCCGCGGTCGCCTTGCTAATCGGGCTGGGCATCTCGTCCTTCCTGGCATGGGCTCGCGAGCGACCGTGGCCGTCGCGGGTGATCCCCATCGCGGCTCCAACCCTGGTCGCGATCGGCCTCCTCGTCAGCTCCGGCATCACCGCGCGAGACTACTTCCTCCGCTGGGGCCCCTCGCCCGATCTCTACTACGCCTACGATGTGGGGCTGTGGGACCTAGGGCGATACATCGCAGGATTCCCAGAAGATGGCATCGTGTACCTGACTCCCCGCTCGGAGGAACACACCACGCTGGCCTTCGCCTGGCGGGAGAGCCGTCCCCCCATCACCTTCGACGGGAGGGCCATCTTCCCGTTCCGGCCGGATGCCCCTCAAGATCAGCACTACCTGGTGATCGAGCACGAGGACTTCCGAACGCCGCTGTTGATCCGCGATCTGTTCCCGCAGGCGGAGATGGTGCGGGACTTCCGTGATCGGACGGGGCGGATCTACGCCCGGCATTACCTGGTCCCCGCTGGCGCCCAGCCCTATCCCGTGACCGAAGTCCCCGTCGAGGCGCGCTGGCCCGGCGTGACCTTGCGGTCGTACAGCCTCCTGCCGCGTGATCCTCGTCCAGGGAAGGTGCTCTACGTGCGGCTGCTATGGGCCGTGGAGGATCCGCCCCCTGGGGAGGACTGGACGTTCTTCGCGCATGTGCTGGATCCGAAGGACCCGGCGCGCATCGTGGCCTCCCGGGACGCGCGCCCCGGTGACGGCTCGTACCCGACCGTCCGATGGCGACCGGGACAGCACATCGTGGACGAGTATCAGGTGTTCCTGCCCGAGGATCTGCCGCCCGGCGCGTATCCAGTGGAGATAGGCTTCTACACCCCGGATGGCCAGCGATTGCCGGTGCGCTCCAGGGACGACGAGATGGCCGATCACATCATCCTTGGGCCGGTCGAGGTGAGCGCGCCATGAGGGCGATCCTCCGCGGGATCAGGGCACATCGGGAGCCCATGGCGCTGTTCCTACTGGCGCTGGCCGTGCGACTGTGGCGGCTGACCTATCACAGCCTCTGGTTCGATGAGGCGGTGAGCGCCTATTGGGCCAGCCGTCCCGCCGCGGAGATCGTGCGCGTCGGCCTGGGGTTGACCCTGGACAAGCACCCCCCGGTGTACTATCTGCTCCTGCGCGGCTGGACGCTCGTCTTCGGCCCCGGCGATGCCGCCGTCCGCTCGCTGGGCGCGCTCATGGGCGCGCTGGCCGTGTTTCCCGTCTACGCTCTGGCCCGGCGTTGGGGCGGGCGCGTGGCGGCCGGGATCGTGGCGCTGTCCTTGGCGCTTAACCCCTTCCTCGTCTGGTACTCCCAGGAAGCGCGCATGTTCATGCCCGCGGCCACCTTCGCCCTCCTCGGGTTGTGGGCACTGGTCCGGGCTGTAGAGGATGAAAGGGCATGGGCCTGGCTTGTGTTCGTGGTGAGCACGCTGGCCGGCGTTTACGCTTACTTATTCAACGCGCTGATGTTGCCCGTGGCGGGGCTGTGGTGGGTGATGGCGTTGGCCCGGCGGTGGTGGGCGGGCCAATGTGGAAAGGCCAGGTGGCTGGCCGTGACTGGGGGAGCTTCCATGGCGGCCGTGGCCCTGGGCTTCCTGCCGCTGGCCTGGCGGGCCTGGACGGTGAGCGGCGTGGAATCGACGCCTGGCCGCGCCTTCGCCGACGTGGGAGTCACTCTGTGGCGGCTGGGACGCGCATTTCTCATCCATCGGGCACGATTGGGGCCCACCGGCGATCTGGCGACGGCGGTGGGGGCTATCGCCCTGGGGGTGTGGGTGCTCTCGGCACTTCAGGCGAGGCGGCGAGGGCCTCCAGGCCCTGGCGAGTTAGCGGCCGCCTTGCTCGTGCCGTGGCTCCTGGGGAATGTCCTCCTCACCCGCGATGGCTCGGTCTTCGCGGAGCCGCGATACTGGCTGTTCCTGGTCCCCTTCCTGTGCCTGACCTGGGGAATGGCCATCGTCTGGCTGCTCGCCCGGCGGAGGATTTGGAAGAAGCTGGCGGGAGGGGCGATCCTCTGCGCGTTCCTGGCGACGTATGTGGTGGCGTTGCCCTGGAACTGGCGTCCGGAGACGCGTCGCGAGAACTGGCGCGCGGCCGCGCGCTACATCGAGGCTCACGCGGGTCCCAACGACGCGATCTTGATCCACGTCGATTACGTGCGTACGGCGTTCCTCCGATACTACCGGGGCGATCAACCCGTCTATTTCCCGTTTGGCGGCCCCGTGAACGATATGGAGGAGATCGCGCCGCCGCTGGAGGGCATGAGCCGTTTCGATACCATCTGGCTAGTCGAATCGCACTTGGAGGGCGTGGATGACGGCCGTCTGGTGGAACGCTGGCTGGGCGAGCGATATCCGCTGGTGACGGAGCAGTTCCCCGCCGGGATCACGCTGCGGGCGTATGCGGTGCGCCTCTTCTATCCGACGCTGCCATCCGATGTGCGTCCCCTGGACGCCGAACTGGCACCTGGGATGATCCTGGCCGGGTGTCGGTTGGGCGAGGAGGAGATCGCCGCGCGCGATGACGTGTACCATCCGCCGTCGGGCTGGCTTCACGTCACGCTCTACTGGCGCCGCGTTGGCGATCCGCCCGAGGGAGCCCGACCCCGCCTGCACCTCATCGACGAGCTGGGACAGGTGTGGGGGGCCGGTCTGGCGCGCGAGCGGGATGTATGGTCCATGCATCCGCCGCGGAGCTGGCCTTCGGATCAACTCGTGCGGGATGAGCACGATGTGAACCTGAACCCGGTGACGCCTCCCGGCGAATATCGACTGCAGGTGGCCGTAGTCGGAGCCGACGGCGAGCCCATGGGGCCTGAGGCGACCTGTGGCCCCGTGCGCGTCGTGCCTCGCTGACCTCTTCCCATCTCCCTGCCCCCTTCCCCTCTCCGCGCCGGAGAGGGGAAGGGGGTGCCGCCTTCAGCGGCGGGGGTAGAGGAGAGGTCTAAATATGTGCTATAATGCGCACCATGCGAGACATGATCCTGACCATGATCCTGCCTACATACAACGAGCGGGAGAATATCCGCCCGTTGATCGAGGGCATCCTGGGCACGGTCCGGCACCCGACTCAGGTGCTGGTCGTCGATGATGACTCGCCCGACGGCACCTGGCGGGTCGTGGAGGAGATGGCGCGGGAGGATCCCCGCATCCGCCTGCTGCGGCGTCGCGATGCCCGCGGCCTGACGTCGGCCATCGCGACGGGCATCGCCCAGGCCGACACGGAACTGGTGGGGTGGATGGACTGCGATCTCTCCATGCCGCCCGAACGGGTGGCCGATCTGGTGGATGCGGTGATGGCCGGGGCGGACATCGCCGTCGGCTCGCGGTATGTGCCAGGCGGCCGGGACGTAGGGCATGGCTGGCTCGGCAGGATGTTTAGTCGCGCCATCAACCTGTTCGCGGCGGCCTTGTTGGGTTGGGAGATCCGGGACTATACGAGCGGGTTCGTCGTGGCGCGGCGGCGCGTGTTCGACCGGATCCCGCTGCGAGGGGATTACGGGGAGTACTGCATCGATCTACTAACCCGCGCCCTGCGATTGGGATATCGCGTGGTAGAGATCCCGTACACGTGCGTCCCGCGCCATAGCGGCGAGTCGAAGACGGCCACCAACTTCTGGGGATACATCCGACGGGGGCGTAAGTATGTCGCCACGGTGGTACGGCTGTGGTGGGAGACGCGGAGCGTGAAGCGTGGAGCGTAGGGCGTGGGGCGTGGAGCGTGGGGCGGAGAGCGTGGAGTGTGGGGGATCATCTTTCGTGCTGTAGGAGGGGAGATGCTGGAGCCGGTAGAGCTGTCGTTGTCGGAGATGGGGGACTTGGCCGAAATCATCCCGGGGCCGGAGCCGGAGCTGCAGGTGACCGTGCACCCGATCCCGCGCTTCGGCGAGCCCCCGCGGCCGCGCATCATCCCGGTGTGCGAGCCGACGCTGACGGGCAACGAGCTGAAGTATGTGACGGAGTGCATCGAGACGAATTGGATCTCGTCCATCGGACGGTTCGTGCAGGAGTTCGAGGCCGCCTTCGCCGCCGCGTGTGGCGTCCGCTATGGGGTGGCCTGCGCCAACGGCACCGTCGCGCTCCACCTGGCGCTGGCTACGCTGGGCCTGGGGCCGGGCGATGAGGTTATCATCCCGACCTTCACCATGATCGCCACGGCCAACGCGGTCACCTATCTGGGCGCCCGCCCCGTCCTGGTCGATTCCGAGCTGGAGACCTGGAACATGGACATCAACCAGGTGGAGGACAAGATCACGCCGCGTACCAGGGCGATCGTCCCCGTGCATACGTATGGACACCCGGTGGACATGGACGCGCTCAACGAGATCGCCGAGCGCCACAACCTGTGGGTGATCGAGGACGCGGCCGAGGCGCATGGGGCCCGATACAAGGGACGACCTGTCGGCTCGCTGGGCCATGCCGCGGCCTTCTCCTTCTACGGCAACAAGATCATCACCACGGGTGAGGGCGGCATGATCACCACCGATGACGAGGAGATCGCCCGGCTGGCGTGGAACCTGCGCGATCACGCCTTCTCCGAGGAGCGCCACTTCTGGCACAAGTTCATCGGCTTCAATTACCGCATGACGAACCTGCAGGCGGCGGTTGGGCTGGCGCAGACGGAGCAATTGGAGCGATTCGTGGAGGCGCGGCGGGCCAACGCCGCCCGATATACCGAACGCCTGAGCAAGATCCCGGGCATCACCACGCCGCCCGAGGCGGAATGGGCCACCAACGTGTACTGGATGTACGGCATCCTAGTCGATGAAAAGGAATTCGGCATGACCCGGGATGAGCTGCGGCAGGCCCTGGCGCGCCGCGGCATTGAGACCCGCACTTTCTTCATCCCCATGCATTGCCAGCCAGTCTATTTCCACCAATACAAGGGCGAGCGGTATCCCCGGGCCGAGCTGCTATGCAAGCGCGGCATGTACCTGCCTTCCGCCTCCTCGTTGACGGAGAGCGATATCGACTACGTGGTGGGCGCGATCGAAGAGGCTCACCGCGAGGGACGTTGAGCGACGGCGCGGATGGAGCCGGAGTGCTATGCGCTTTTGCGCGCGGTGGAGGACGTGCATTGGTGGCACGTGGGCATGCGCTGTCTGGCGGCGGCATGGGCATCGGAGGGCGTGTCACCCGGTGGCCGCGCGTTGGACGTCGGCTGCGGCACGGGGCGATTCCTCACCGAGCTGCGCCGTCAGAGACAGGCGTGGGGTATCGATCACTCCCCGATGGCGGCGCAGATCTGGCGCCAGGAGAAGGTAGATGGGGTGGCACAGGCGAGGGCTCAGAGGCTGCCGTTTCCGGACGGTACGTTCGCCCTAGTCACGTGTCTGGACGTGCTCTATCATCGCGATGTGCCGGACGACCTGTGGGTGTTGCGGGAGATGGCTCGTGTGCTCCAGCCGGGAGGTGTCCTGATCCTTCGCGTACCGGCGCTGGCGTGGATGCGCACGGCGCGCGATGAGCGATTTCACACCCGACACCGTTACGGACGTGAGGAGCTCGCCCGGCTCGTCGAGACGGCGGGGTTGACCGTCGAGCGGCTGAGCTATGTGAATGCCTTGCTGCTCCCGTTGGCGATCATCCAGCGCTGGCTGGGGCATCGGTTCGCCATCTGCAAGGATATAGGGGACCGCGTGCCGCCGTGGATCTTAAACGGGATGGCACGGGCCATCTTGGGGATCGAGGCGTGGTGGCTGCGCGGGCATGACCTGCCTATCGGCCTCAGCCTGCTCTGCCGGGCGCGCAAGCCATCTGGAGGATAGGCGAACCTACTCGCTTTTGCCCAGTGGGGCGGTCTCCAGAGGTAATGACTCCCTCAACTCGTGAGACCTTCGTGAGGGCTCGCGCGCACAATAGGGACAGATGACCCAATCCAGGGCCATGAGTTTCCCACAGTAGGGGCATGGCGTCTTGAGGGTCTCGCGGCAATAGGGACACGCTCGCCAGTCAGCCTGGACGGGGCGCTGGCAATTCGGACAGGCGGGCTGCTCCTCGATATCACGCAGCAGGGCCTCCTCCTCCAGGGCGCGTTCATAGGCCTCGGCCAGGGTCTCCTTGGGACGCAATAGGAGATACAGCACCAGTCCGGCCCCGAGGAAGGGGGTGAACAGGAGGACCAGCAGCGTGGCCAGGATCTGGGCGAACACATCGCGCGTGCGGGCGCGGATATCCCGAAACGTCCAGATCACCAGGCTGATCCAGAAGGCGAAGAAGAAGGCGCCAGCCAGGGCCAGGATGACCTGGAGCACGACGCCGATGGTGTTCATGAGGTCAGGCGACATCGCGTGGGAGACCTCCCCGACAAGATAAACCCATTATATCCGACCCGAAGAGCCAGGGCAAACATCGCTGTTCGGCCTGCAAGTGAGAAGCCGGGGTTCTCCAAGAGCCTCGGCTTCTGGTCACCATGTAGCCACAGTCCGGAGGATGGGATGAGCGTCGAACCCCAGGAGCGCGTGGAATATCGTCCCATGATCCGTGATCTCCCGGTAAGCGAGCGGCCGCGCGAGCGGTTGAAGCACTATGGCGCGGGGGCCCTCTCCACGAGCGAGCTGCTGGCGATCATCCTCCGCGTCGGCGTGCAGGGGGAGAGCGTGGTCCAGGTGGCGAATCGTCTGTTGGCCCAATATGGGGGGCTGGCCGGCTTGGCCCGCGCCAGCTTCGCCGATCTGTGCGCGGAGCGCGGCGTCGGCGAGGCGAAGGCCGCGCAGCTCAAGGCGGCGCTGGAATTAGGCCGGCGGCTCCTGGTGGCCTCGCCTCAGGATCGGCCGCAGGTGACGTCGCCCGCGGACGCGGCCAACCTGGTCTCTCTGGACATGAGCGTCCTGGAACAGGAGGAGATGCGGGTCCTCCTGTTGGACACGCGAAATCGGGTCCTGGCCATCGAGACCGTCTATAAGGGCTCGCTGAACTCGGCGGTCGTGCGCATCGGCGAGCTGTTCCGGGGGGCCATTCGGGCGAACAGCGCCGCGATCATCCTGGTCCACAACCATCCATCGGGCGATCCGTCGCCGAGCCCTGAGGACATCCGGCTCACCCGTGATGCGATCCAGGCGGGAAAGTTGTTGGGCATCGAGGTGCTGGATCACCTCATCATTGGTCAGGGGAAGTACGTCAGCCTCAAGGAGCGCGGCCTGGGCTTCTGAGGCCCGGGCCTGGAAAGGAGAGCACATGATCCGGGTAGGTATCGTCGGGATGGGGATTCGTGGTATGATGTACGCCCGCGCGGTCAACGAGTCCGGCCTGGGACGTGTGGAAGCCGTCTGTGACATCAGCGAGCGCTCCCGGGAGTCGGCTAAGGCGCTGGACATCCCGGTTTACGCATCGCATCAGGAGCTCTACGAGCGCGCGACGCTGGACGCTGTCATCATCGCCACGCCGGATTTCGCCCATCGGGAGCCGGCGGTGGACGCGGCCGCGCGTGGCCTGCATCTGATGATCGAGAAGCCTCTGGCGACTTCGCTGGAGGACGCGGCGGCGATCCGTGATGCCGTGCGAGACGCGGGCGTGCGCTGCATGATCGCCTTCGAGAACCGCTGGAACCCGGCGTTCGTCCAGGCGCGGGCGGCCATCGCTCGCGGCGAGGTGGGGGCCGTTCGCTGGATCAACGCGCGTTTGAACGACACCATCTGGGTGCCGACGGGGATGCTGGGGTGGGCCGCGCGCTCAAGCCCCGGCTGGTTCCTGCTGCCCCATATCGCCGACCTGGCGATGTGGCTGTCGGGAGCGCGGCCGCGTCGCGTCTACGCGGCGGGCCTGCGTGGACAATTGAGCGAGCGCGGCGTCGATACCTGGGACGCGTTGCACGTGCTCGTCGAGTGGGAACCGCCGATGACGACGGTCTTCGAGGTGGCGTGGACGTTGCCCGAATCGCTGCCGAACGTGTACGACTTTAAGTTCGAGCTGGTGGGCGAAAGCGGGGCCCTGTTCATCGACACGCAGGATCAGATGGTCCATCAGGCCGGCGAGCGATGGACCTATCCGGGAACGCTGGTGAGCGAGATCGACGGCCGGCTGCAGGGGTTCCCCATCTGGATGACGCAGCGGTGGCTGCGCGGGTTGGCAGAAGGGGCGGATCTGGAGCCCGGCGTCGATCAGGGATACGCGGTGACCCGGCTCTGTTGGGCCGCACACCGTTCCGCCGAGGTCGGAGAGCCTATAGAGGTGGGGGGCTGAGCCGCTTCGTGATTCTTAAGGTGATCCCCGAGAGCCCATCGACTCTGGGCCGGGATAGCTGAGACGGCTTCCTCAATCTGGAGAAGAGGGCCTGGGAGGGGTTTGGCGGCGACGCAAAATCCCTCTTCTTTAGTGCCTCCAGCGAAGCGAATTGGGGAGGGAGGACTACAGAGGAGCGCGGTCCCCCGGATATCTTTTCCTGAAGGTGTCCCTTGTCGATGCACTAGGACAAAGGTACTGGTCTTGGCTCTTCTTTATCACCTAGCAGGGCTATAGACATGGCCAGGCGCATATGCGTACAATGGCTTAAGGGAAGAACGTGGTTCATCAGGGCATGGCGCCGTCGTGCTCCTGGTGGAGCGACTCCCTCTCGGTGCGAGGTCTCTTCCGATACTCTGCGGCCGAGAAGGATCTCCTTGAGAGGTGCTTTGAACACATTTGTGGGAGGTTGCCATGGCTGTTGCGTCTCTGAGCCCTGAGATGAGGATTCGGGCGAGCTGGTGGCAGTGGATACTTCGGCTGGTGTTGATCGTGGGGCTCTTGTTGCCCTTGTTGGGCAGCGCGACCCCGGCGGCGAGCGGTGACCTGGTACGCGTCATCGTCCAGCGCGCGAATACGTCTCAGGCTGCGGAGGCGTTCGTCCGCTCCCTGGGCGGGGAAGTCCTCATGGATCTCCACCTGATCAATGCCTTCGTCGCCAAGGTGCCACAGCAGGCGCTCTCTCTCCTGGCCGAGCACCCCGATGTACGGCATGTCTCCATTGATGGTCCTCTGACGCGTCACGGGAAGATGGACGAGGACGCGTTTTGGAAAGAGTTGGAGAACACGTACAACCTATCCGTAGAGGCCCACAAGGCGTGGAAGAGGGGGCTTTTCGGAGAGGGCATCACGGTAGCCGTTGTGGACAGCGGCGTTGAAAAGCACACGGCGAGGGGGAGGATCATAAGCGACTTCGGCGATGGGGTCGGCAAGCGACTGAGAGTGCGCGTGAGCACATCCACGCTCAGCCCTCACCCGAACGACCGTTACGGCCATGGCACGGCGGTGGCAGGCATCATCGGGGGCGATGGCGCGATCTCGGAGGGTAAGTACGTCGGCATCGCGCCGCGCGTGACCCTCGTCAGCGTCAAGGTCGGCGGCGACGATGGCACGGGTTACGAATCTGACCTGGTGGCTGGCCTTCAGTGGCTGTACGACCACAAGGACGAGCTGGGGGTGCGGGTCATCAACCTCTCCGTGACGGCCGCCACGTGGAGCTCATACCACGAGAGCCCGTTAGACGCGGCCGTGGAGGTCATGTGGTTCAATGGCTTCGTCGTGGTCGTGGCGGCAGGCAACAACGGTGATGGCATCCTGTACCCGCCGGCCAATGATCCCTTCGTCATCACGGTCGGCGCCGTCAACGAGCATGGCACGCCGAGGATCAAGGACGATACGATCCCCGAGTGGTCGGCGTGGGGCACGGATGAGGCGGGCCGGGTGAAGCCGGACCTGGTGGCTCCTGGCGTGCGCCTGGTGACCACGTTAGCGCCTCGCTCCGTCTTCAGCGAGGAACATGAGGAATGGGTCGTAGACGATTATTACATCCGCTTCTCGGGCACCTCGGCCTCGGCCGCTGTCGTCTCCGGCGCTGTCGCCCTGTTGCTGCAGAAGGAGCCGGATCTGACGCCTGATCAGGTGAAGTATCGCCTCTGGGCGTCCGCCCGCTCCTGGCCGAACATGAATGAGCGGGCCGGACATGGGTATCTCAGCGTCGCCCGGGCGTTAAAGCTCCGCACGACGGAGTCCGCCAATGAGGGCGTGCAGATCAGCGAATTCCTGACGCCGCCTGATACGCCGATCTACTGGGATGGCGTGAACTGGGGCGGTGTGAACTGGGGCGGCGTCAATTGGGGCGGTGTGAACTGGGGCGGCGTTAACTGGGGTGGCGTGAATTGGGGCGGTGTGAACTGGGGCGGCGTCAACTGGGGAGCGAACTTCGAGGATTGATCCCCTGACGGTGACAAGAGCCAAGTGAGAGGGCTGCCCGTCCATATCTGGTTCGTCCGATAGCGGGCAGCCTTCGTCATCCTGGGGGGAGGGTGAATCCTATGAGGCGATGGCTGGAGATGTGCCGGGTGGCGCAGGATCAGGCCCCCTCATCACCGCGTTTTCGAGAGATGGCGTTACCTGCCCAACTTTTTGTTGGGGGCGTCATCACCGTGGGGGCCTTTCAATTCATAGGAGAGGCGCTCAGGCTACCAGGGAGTGCCATTGATTGGCCCGCATTCATCTTTCTGCTCGTGGGGACTCTCATCTCCCGGCTGTCCGGGGTCACCACACCCCGATATGCCTTCTATCACATGGGGCTTAGCTTCATCTTCCCAGCATTCTATCTCGTAGGTCCAGCGCCAGCGGGCATTTTGATCATGGCCTCGTATGCCGCGGCCTCATGGCAGCAGCGTCAGCGGTGGTACCTGGCCGCCTTCAACATCTCCATGCATTTCCTCTCCGGATGGCTTGCGTATCAGGTCTCGATGGCCATCATGGGAGATGCGGGCCTGCTCACATTTGTCGGCGAGCTGGGGCTGCTGACAGGCGCTGTGGTGTATATCCTGGTCAACCACTTCCTTGTGGCGCTGGGGGTTTTCTTCGTGCGGGGTCTGCCCCGCGTGCAGGATCATCTGCTGGATTTCCAGGGTATCGGCACGGACTTCCTGTTGCTCTGTATCGGGGCCAGCCTGGCTGTACTCTGGAAGGTCCTGCCCTCTCTGAGCGTGTTGCCCTTGGCCTCCCTGATATTGGCCCGGCGGGTGTTGGGGATCCCTCTCCTGGAGGAGGAGGCTCGGATTGACGCCAAGACTCAACTGTATAACGCCAAACACGGCAACGCCGTGTTGGAGAGGGAGCTGCAACGGGCCCGCCAGTTGAATCAGCCCCTCTCAGTGTTGATGGCTGATCTGGATGGGCTCCGCCGGGTGAATAACGTTTATGGTCACCTCGTCGGAGATGAGGTGCTGAAGCGGGTGGCCGAGGTCATCCAATCCACCGTGGGAGCCCGGGGGATCGCCTCGCGGTTCGGGGGTGAGGAGTTCCTGATCGTGTTGCCCGGATGCGATGCCCACGAGGCGATGGCGGTCGCGGAGCGGATCCGCAAGCGCGTGGAGGGGCTTAGCTTCTCCCCGAATGGAGAGGAGCATCCCATCCAGATTACGATCACGGTGGGTGTGGCCTCCTATCCCGATGATGCCGCGAGCCCTATGGATCTCCTACAGCGAGCGGATGCCGCGCTGTACCATGGCAAGGACAACGGTCGTAATCAGGTCTGCATGGCCCACGCGGCGGGGGACCGTCTCAATGGGAAACATGTCCAACCCTCGGGTCATGAGGAGGTCTCGGGATCTCAGAACGGGGCGGGAACGCGTATCGCGGGCCCGATCCCGGCGGAGGGGATAGACCGCAGACTCAAAGCCCTGGTCGGTGTGGTTCTCCTCGCCGGAGCGGCCTTGTGGGTGTACTATATCCCACGCGTCTCCTCGTTAGATCTGACCGCCCTGGGCATCCTGGTCGCGCTCACGTGGCTGAGCGAGGGGTTGGCGCTGGACTTATACATGGCCAGCACCGTATCCCTGGGGTTCGTGATGTCGTTGGCAGCCGCTTTCCTGTTAGGGCCGTCGGGCGTGGCCGTGCTCGCGCCGGTCATCGCTTTGACACATGCCTACCGCCGTCGTCCGCCGTGGTATCAGGCCGCGTATAACCTGGCCGCCCATATGATGGCCGGCACGGCGGCCAGCCTCGTATTTCGCGTGTTCGAGGTCCCGATCGAGGCCGCGACCCTGCCCGCCTTAATCCTGCCCAGCGCGCTGGCCGCCGGGGCGTATTACGCGATCAACGTCGGGCTGGTATCTACGGCGGTGGCGCTGACCGAGCATCGGGGCCCGATCCAGGTCTGGCGCGAGCAATTCCAGTGGCTGTGGATCCACTATGTCGCCCTGGGATTCATCGCGCTGGTGTTGGCTGTCGCCTATGCCAGCCTGGGGATTTACGGGGTCTTCGCCTTCCTCATCCCGTTGTTCATCGTTCGTTATGCTCAGAAGCAATACATCGATCGCACGGCGGATAATATCCGAGCCCTGAAGGCGCTCAACCAGGACTTGCTGGCCGCCAACGCCGAGATCCGTCAGGTCAATGAGGAGCTATTGGGCCTGCTGGCGAAGGTGATCGACTTCCGTGATCCGTACGTCTATAACCACTCCGAGCAGGTGGCCAAGTACGCCGTCGCCATCGCCCAGGAGATGGGGCTTCCGGCCGCTCAGATCGACCGGCTCCGTCGGGCGGCGGTATGTCACGACCTGGGTAAGGTCGGCATCCCGGACGCCATCCTGAACAAGCCTGGGCGTCTGACGGACGAGGAGTATCAGATGATCAAGGAGCACGTAAACATCGGCGCGCAGTTGTTGGAGAGCAGCCACATATTGCATCAATTGATCCCCGGCGTGCGCTATCACCACGAACGATGGGATGGCAGGGGGTATCCCGAACACCTGGCCCAGGAAGATATCCCGTTGGAGGCGCGCATCCTGGCGGTGGCGGACGCCGTGGAGACCATGGCCTCTGATCGTCCGTATAAGAGGGGCATGGCGCCGGAGGAGATCCTGGAGGAGCTGCAACGGTGCGCTGGGACCCAGTTCGATCCCGCCGTGGTGCAGGCCTTCGTGCGCGTGATCGAGCGCGAGGGGAAAGACTTCATCGTCAATTCGGCTCGGAGCGTCTCGCCGAGCCGGCGCGTGCAATGGACGCCGCAACTCAGCCCCGTCCCGGGATGAGAAGTCGGCGGATCTCGCTCTAGCGGCCCTCGATGTGGCTCTGGATCAGCGATTCCAGTTCCTCCCGTTGCCGCTCGTTCAGCGCTCGTTTCTTGGCCTGATTGCGGAACCAACTCCTGAGCCTGTTCGCGGTCAACACCGGCACGGTGGGATCCTTCAATTCCAGCTCCACCCTGGGATGGATGAACACGACCGCGCCGTGGACGGGAGGAGGCTCCCCGTCGGGCAGGCGCTCCGCCAGCCAGCGCTTCATGTGCTCGATCTCACCGAGCAGCTCCTTCGTAGGGTTTCCCAACCCCTCCTGTCCCAGGGCTGTGAAGATGCGGGTGAGCCGGAAGGGTTGTCGCCAGTTGCTGCCCTCGCAGATGACGCGCCCGCTTTGATCGCGGGTGACGAAGACGAAGACCCCCGGCGGACCGATCAGCACATAGGGGGAAGGGAGCATCCACGCATAGAAGACGTACCGATCGTCGAAGCCCCGCAACCCTTTGCTCAGGACCTGGTCCGGCCGCGGCCGACGCCCGAAGCGGCGCAACTGATACGTGCCGATGTTCGCGGCGATGAAGCCGATGATCAGGCACGCGAAGGCGATGTAGATGTATTGCGGCCGAAAGGAGGCCACCATCCCGGCGGCCAGGACGCCCAATCCCACCCAGCTGATGATGTTGCCGAAGCGGGCCCGGCGCTCAATGAGCTTATCATTCGTGACCACGCGCATCCGGTTTGTTCCTCCTGGTGTGTCTTAGAGCATGTCTGAGGGTGCCTCCGTTTGAAGCGGCGGCGGTTGAAAACGCGCCGCCTGGATGGTTCTGAAACCCAGGCGCCGTGCTTTCAGCCGGTGCTGGCCCATCATTCAGACACGCTCTTATCGCAAACCATCTCGTTTCATGGCTCCGCGCCTGGTTCCCACTTCGTGATCACCAGGCACGCGTTCTGCCCGCCTAAACCGAAGGAGTTCGATAACGCGGCGCGCACTCGGGCTCGCCGTGCCTCGTTCGGCACATAATCGAGATCGCACTCGGGATCGGGGAACTCATAGTTGATGGTGGGATGGATCACGTCATGGTATACGGTATAAACGGTGGCGACGGCCTCGATCGCCCCAGCGCCGCCGAAGCAATGGCCGATCATCGACTTGGTGGAGCTGACCGCCAATCGATCCGCGTGGGCCCCGAACACGCGGCGGATGGCCTTGGTCTCGATCGCGTCGTTCAAGGGCGTGGAGGTGCCATGCGCGTTGATGTAATCGATGGCCTCCGGAGGCAGGCCCGCGTCCTCCAGGGCCCAGGTCATGGCGTTGATGGCACCAGTCCCATCCGGATCGGGCTGGGCCACGTGATAGGCATCGGCCGAGGCGGCGTGCCCGACGACCTCGGCGTAGATGCGGGCGCCGCGGGCCAGGGCGTGCTCCAGTCGCTCCAGGATCAGGATACCGCATCCCTCGCCGATGACGAACCCGTCCCGCTGGGCGTCGAACGGCCGGCTGGCACGTTGCGGGTCGTCGTTGCGCGTTGAGAGAGCGCGCATGGCGGAGAAGCCCGCGTAGAACGTCTCGCAGATCAGGGCCTCCACCCCGCCAGCGATCACGATGTCGGCGCGGCCCTCCCGGATCCACTCCACGCCCACCCCGATGGCTTGCGTCCCGGCCGCGCAGGCGGTGACGACGGTATCGTTGGGGCCACGAGCGCCGTAGTACTGGCTGATGTGGAAGGCTGGCATGTTTGGGAGCCCGCCGGTGGCCGTCATTGGCCGGACGCGCATGGGGCTATTGGGCTGTTTCCTCAACAGGCCCTCATAGAACTCGAACCCGCCCAGGCCTGTGCCGATAACCACCCCGGCCCGAAAGCCGTTATCTGGGAGCGTGTCCAGCCTCGCGTCGGCCAGCGCCTCGCCAGCGGCGACGACGCTGAATTGGGAGCAGCGGGCCATGCGTCGCGCCTCCGCCCGCGGGATGTGTCGCGTGGGGTCGAACCCCTTGACCTCCGCGCCGAAGTGCGTGGGGTACACTGTGGCATCGAACTGCGTGACAGGCCCCACGCCGGAACGGCCGGCCACGAGGGCCTCCCAGGTTTCCGGGGCCGTCAACCCGACCGGAGTAACGGCTCCCAGGCCGGTGACGACCACGCGCGGCCGTGTGCGTCGCTTGAATTCCTCCAACTCGGCCAATGCCTGGGAGATCGCCTCCTCGCTCAGGTTGGCGGGATCGATATCCGCCTGGATCGCCTGAAGCTCTCGAAGCAGGAGAGACCGGGTCGTCAGGGATAAACGTTGTAGCTGTGTGCGTAGTGCCTCGATAGACCGCATCGTCAGTTCTTCCCCCTTGCCTTGTGGATTTGCTCAGTGCGTTGTATCTCCTCCTGGATCGTCGGGACCAATCGTTGTTCCACGGCCACCATCGCCTGTCGGATCATATGGCGAACGGCGTAGGCGTCGGAGCGGCCGTGTCCGATGATGACGACGCCGTTCACGCCCAACAGTGGGGCGCCGCCGATCTCGCGCCAGTCCAGCTGGCGTCGCGTGCGCCGTAACGTGGGTACCATCAAGAGCAGCCCTGGCGACGCGAGCAGCAGGCCGGGCGCCATCACGAGCAGAGCGATCCGGTCACGCCATGTCCCCGTCAATTGCCGGACGAGCATCTTCCCAAGGAAGCTGACGATCCCCTCCGTCAGCTTGATGATGACGTTGCCGGTGAAGCCATCCGTGACGATGACGTCGGCGACGTCGCGGTGGATGTCCTTGCCTTCGACGTTACCTACGAAGTTCAGGCCGCTGGCCTGGAGCAGGGGGAACGCCTCGCGTACCAGCATCGAGCCCTTGTCCGGCTCCTCGCCGTTAGAGACGATGCCGACGCGCGGCCCGGGGATGCCGTGGATCTTCTCCGCGTAGACGGCCCCCATGACGGCGAATTGGAGAAGGTACTCCGGCTTGCAGTCGGCGTTGGCACCGATGTCCAGCAGGATGTAGTAGCGCGGAGGGGCCGGATAGACGGTGACCAGCGCTGGACGGATCACGCCGGGGATACGGCCTAGGTTGAAGAGCGCGGCGGCCATGACCGCGCCGGAATTGCCAGCGGAGGCGACGGCATCGACTTCCCCCTCGCGGGCCAGCCGCATGGCGACCACGATGGAGGCATCGCGTTTCTGTTTGACGGCCATGGTATGCTCCTCCATCCCCACGGCCTGGGAGGCGTGGACGATGGAGAGAGGGAGCCCTCGCGCGTCATGCTTTTGTAGCTCGGCCTGGAGGCGTCGCTCATCGCCGACCAGGACGATCTCCAGATCGTAAGCACGGGCGGCCTGGATGGCCCCGGCTACTGTAGCTTCTGGGGCGTGATCCCCGCCCATGGCGTCCAGCGCGATCTTCAAGGAGACCTCCTCATGTGAGAGCTCTTACCATCGAAACTGATTGAAAGACGGATTATCATCGAATGGCTGGGTCGGCGTTTACAGATTTGTCAACATCATGACAATGTTGTATATTGGTCACGCAGTTTGGTCAATGGCCTGGTTGGGAAACACCCCCTGTTGAATCATGGTTGCCTCGGACATCGCGTACCCGTTGAGACAAGGTGAGATCATTCTACGATAGGCAGGCATGATTGACAAGCGAGGGGTTCGTGTTTATAATATTCTATGCGGACAAAGAGATGCCCCCGTGGTGGAATTGGCATACACAGCAGGTTGAGGGCCTGTGCCCGTTAAGGGCGTGCCCGTTCGAGTCGGGCCGGGGGCACCTTTATACTGGGCCTCTGAGGCTACTCTCAAGGCATGAGGGGGATGGTATTGTCAGAGGCTGACTTAGTCGCCGGAAGGGGGGCAGAGGGGCTCTCCTTCCGCCTTTTTTAGAACGTCATCCCCCTTTCTCCTCTCTTCCTCGGGTTGGATCGTTTGGAGAGGCGTCGAGCGTCATCGAGGGCAAATGGCTTTACACTGGTACGCTCTACATACTCGTCCACATTGCGAGCTGCAGGTGGCTCATATACTCCTGACGAAAGGGCTTGAGATCTTTCTGCCGATGGTGCCGATGCCCCGCCGTCGCAAGATGGTGGATCGTCCGCTTTTCCCTTGTTATCTGTTCGCCCGCCTGGACCTGGATGCTCATGGGTTGGTCCCAGTGCGGTGGACTCCGGGATTGCGACGCGTGGTGGCGTTCGGCGATCGGCCAGTATCCATCCCTGATGATGTGATCGCCCGGTTGCAGGAACGGGTTGAGGAAGTACGGGCCGCGGGCGGCTTACCCTCGCACGATTTCCGTCCGGGTGATCGGCTGAGGATCACGAGGGGGCCGCTGCGCGGTTTGGAGGTGATCTTCCAGGGGCCGATGCGCCCCAGCGAGCGGGTGCGCGTGTTGCTCGAGTTCCTGGGACAACTGCGCGAGGCTGAGATCCCCGTGCATGATCTGGAGCGGGTCCCTGACCGTAAGTTGCATCGCCCGCCGAGACGCACGCGAGGCAAAGGACGGCGCATCCGCTCCGTGCGGGACGAGTAGGGGCCCGCACATCTTCCAACGCCGCCCGTTGTAGCGATAGCTCCGGGGGCTGCATAGCTGCTTGTCGGTATCCTGGGCTCGCTGGTTCGGCGAGTGCCCGGGAGGGCAGCGCTTACCTATGATACGATCGCATAGTAAGGATCTTCCATGCACTTCCTGATCACGGGCGGGGCCGGGTTCATCGGTTCCCACCTCGCTGAGCACCTCCTGACGGAAGGCCACCAGGTCACCGTCATCGATGATCTCTCCACCGGACGCTGGGAGAACATCGCCCATCTGCGTGGGCATCCCCGTTTCCGCTTCGCCATCGACACGATCCTGAATGAGATCGTGCTGGATCGCCTGGCCAGCGAGTGCGATGCCATCTTCCACCTGGCGGCGGCGGTGGGCGTCGATCTGATCGTGCGGCGGCCCACGTACACCATAGAGACCAACGTGGCCGGCACGGAGGCCGTACTACGGGTGGCGGCCCGGTATCGGGTGCCGGTGCTCATCACGTCGACTTCGGAGGTTTACGGTAAGGGAGCGCGTGTCCCGTTTAGCGAGGATGACGACGTGGTGTTGGGGCCGACGTGCCGCAGCCGTTGGTCCTACGCCGCCTCCAAGATGGTGGATGAGTTCCTGGGGTTGGCGTATCACCGGGAGCGAGGGTTGCCGGTGGTGATCGCTCGATTGTTCAACACGGTGGGGCCTCGCCAGACCGGACGATATGGCATGGTGGTGCCCCGTTTCGTGGGGCAGGCGCTGCGCGGGGAGCCGATCACGGTCTATGGCGATGGCCAGCAGAGCCGTTGCTTCTGTGATGTGGCTGATGTGGTGCGAGCGTTGGCGGGGTTGATGGGGCATCCCGAGGCGGCCGGCCGGGTGTTCAACGTCGGCAGCACGGACGAGGTGACCATTGAGGAGCTGGCGCGGCGCGTGAAGCGGATCACGGAGAGTCGCTCGCCCATCGTGTACGTGCCGTACGATGAGGCTTACGCGCCGGGCTTCGAGGATATGCGCCGCCGGGTGCCGGATATCTCCCGGATCCAGGCGTTGCTCGGGTGGCAGCCGACCATCCCCCTGGATGAGACGTTGGTCCGGGTTCGGGATTGGCTGGCGCGC
This sequence comes from Caldilineae bacterium, assembly GCA_011176545.1. Taxonomy (GTDB): domain Bacteria; phylum Chloroflexota; class Anaerolineae; order DUEN01; family DUEN01; genus DUEN01. The sequence continues at coordinate 31,788 of DUEN01000031.1, forward strand.
GAGAGTGAGGGCTATGAATCTTTTTCGTCGTTTCCGTCGTGGGTTAAAAGAACGCAAGGTGTTTGTCATTGGCCTGGATTGCGCCGCGCCTGAGTTGGTGTTCGATCGCTGGTGGAACGAGCTGCCCAATCTGCGCTTTCTAGCCGGGAACGGCCTGTGGGGGGATCTGGAGTCGTGCATCCCGGCCATCACCGTGCCGGCCTGGACGTGTATGCTCTCCGGGAAGGACCCAGGCGAGCTGGGCGTCTATGGCTTTCGCAACCGGGCCGACTATAGCTATGATAAGATGTTCATCGCCGCGGGCAACGCGGTGCGGACCAAGCGGGTATGGGATTATCTCTCCGAGGCGGGCAAGCGATCCGTCGTCATCGGCGTGCCGCAGACCTACCCGGTGAAGCCGTTGAACGGCTATCTGATCTCCGGGTTCCTCACGCCAGGGATTCAGAGCGAGTTCACCTATCCGCCCGCGTTGAAGCAGGAGGTGCTGGCCATCGCCCCCGATTACGATGTGGACGTGCCGCAGTTCCGCACCGACGATAAGGACAGGCTGCTGCGGCAGATCTGGGAGATGACCGAGAAGCGCTTCCGGGTGGTGGATCATCTGCTCACCAGCAAGCCATGGGACTTCTTCATGGTGATGGAAATCGGGGTGGATCGGATCCACCACGGGTTCTGGAGCTATCACGACCCTCAGCATCGGCGATATGAGCCGGGTAATCCGTACGAGAACGCGATCCGAGATTACTACATTCTCATTGACAAGAAGATCGGTGAGTGGTTAGATAGGCTTGATAAAGACACTGTGGTGCTAGTCGTCTCGGATCACGGGGCCAAGCGCATGGATGGCGGGATCTGCATTAACGAATGGCTGTGGCGGGAGGGGTACCTGGCCTTCAAGCAGGACCCGGAGCCGGGGCAGATCACACCCTTTGAGAAGCTGGAGGTGGACTGGTCGCGAACCAAGGCCTGGGGCAGCGGAGGATACTATGGCCGGGTGTTCCTCAATGTGCAAGGCCGTGAGCCGGAGGGGGTGATCCCGCCGGAGGAATATGAGGCGGTCCGTGACGAGCTAGCGGAGCGGATCCGCGCGATCCCTGGCCCTGACGGTCGTGACATCGGCACTCGTGTCTTCAAGCCTCAGGAGATCTATCGGGAGGTCAACGGGGTGGCACCGGACCTGATGGTCTACTTCGGCGACCTCCTCTGGCGGTCCGTGGGATCGCTGGGTCACGGCGATATCTACACGTTCGAGAATGA
>DUEN01000032.1 GCA_011176545.1 Caldilineae bacterium
GCGCTCGTGAACGGGGGGCAGCTCCGGGAAGGCCGCGTGCGGTTCGCTCTGATACCAATAGGCGACCGAGGCGATATCATCGGTGAGCGGCTCGAACGTCCGATTGGGCCACCACCCGAGCGCCTGGATGGTCACCCTCAAGTCCCGCTTGAAGCGGACAGGGTCGAAAATATGCCAACGATATAGCCCGTGTCGGGGGACCTCGCCGGGCTCCTTGCGATACAAGGGATAGCCCAGGAATGGCGTGGAATATGTCTCCCCGCCGAAACACCACGCGCCCCCGAAGTAATCCTCCGTCCCTGTGCCGCAGATGGTGGGGTATTCCGTGTCGCCGTCTATGTAGAACTTGATCTCGCCCTCACCCCACCATCCGTTGGAGAATTGCGTCCAGGCCAGGAACGTACCAACGTAATGGCCCTGCCCGCGCACGCCGTCGATGATGACGTGCTCCGGATACTCCCGGGTGGTCATGGAGCGCCGCCATTGGGCATGAAAATAGGCGGCGTTATCGGGGATCTCGGTGAGCGCGTAGGTGATCTGATAATAGAAGCCATGGATGGGCTTCCAGTGCTGGCTCTCGATGGTGATCCGCGCTCTCTGGTGAAACGGCATGGGCCAGTAGCTGTTGAAGCCGCCGGAGGGATTCACCGCGATGGGCAGGCTGTTGACGTTGTATCGCAGGCCGTGGCCGTTGCAGAAGAAGTCCCCCAGGGGCACCTCCACGGAAGGGGTCTCCTCGTCATCCCAGAAGAAGCGAAGCACGGTATCCCGATAGGCGTCGGTATGCACCGTGAGCCAGATGTGCTGGATGATGCCCGGCCCCTCGATGTCGGCCAGCGTCGTCACAGTGCCGGGCTCGAGGGTGATGCATGGACGAACCTTCCAGCCTTTCCCCAGCATGGCGCTTGGGTGTTGGACCCATTCATCGGGGAGTGGCACCTCCTCCGGGGAGGCTTTCGCTCCGCCACCCTTCTCGCCAGTGGGGTTCTCGGCGGAGATGGAACGCGTCTCAGCGTCCGAGAGCAGGGGGATCGTACCCAGCCCCAGATTCAGTCGATAGAGTGCTTCCATGCGCAGACCTCCTCTCACGTGTGATGTGACAACGGTCGCGCTCCCCTGGTCGGATGGGAGCACTGGCCGAGGCGGTTACTCCAACCCAGCCTGACGGCGCAGATGGGATAGACAAGGGTGAACCGGCCGTCCAGGGATGAGCCGCTGGCCATCCGTGAAACCCTCCTCGCGGCCGGTAAGCTCCTGAACAAGTACCCGTCGCCAGTGAGCCAGTCGATCGGCGTATCGGGGATCTCGGGCCAGATCGTGAAGCTCCTGCGGGTCTTCGTCTAAGTTGAACAGTTGCTCGTGTCCGGAACCGCTGAACCATACGTACTTCTCATGCCCGTCCGTGATCCACTGAATGGATTGCCCCATCAGGGTATGCTCACCATGCAAATAATCACGCCATGGCACCTCCTCGCCGCGCGCGATGGGCAGAAAGCTCCGTCCCTCGACTGTCTCCGGGATGGGCAACCCGGCGCAGTCCAGCAGCGTGGGCATGATGTCCCGCAGCTCGATCACTTGATCATAGGCAGCGTTGGGGCGAATGCCGCTGTCGGCTGGCCCCTTCAGGATCAGAGGGACGCGCGCCGAGCCCTCATAAGGATAACCCTTGCGGAACAGGTGGTGGTCCCCCATCATCTCGCCGTGATCGGAGGTGAAGCAGACGTAGGTGTTGTCCGCCAGGCCGAACTCCTGGAGCACCTCCATGAAGCGGTTGATCTGATGGTCGATGTGCGTCATGTGGCCGTAATAGCCAGCGCGCGCCCGCCGAAGGACGCGCGGGTCGATCTCACCCACGAAGGCATCGGGGCGATACGGGTCCGCGTACGGCGCGAGGATGTCCACCCAATCGCCTACGGGGACATCGGGCATCAGCAGATCCATGTACATCTCAAAGGCCCAGGCTGGCGGATCATAGGGCGGATGAGGTCGGTGGAAGGAGAGGAACAGGAAGAACGGCTTACGCGGGTCGCGGCGGTACAGGAATTCGATCGCTTTGGTGATGATGAAGTTCGTCGGGTGCAGATGTTCTGGCTTATCCCATGGCCGGGCGACGACGGAATTGCAGTTCACGCCATGGTCGAAGTAGTCCGCGTCGTGGCCGAGCTGCTCGCGGAGCCAGGGGAGATAGTCATCGATGAAGGCCAGATCGCGTTTGCGCCGCCGAGCGAAATGCAGGTAACCATCGTGCAGGATGACGTTCTGGAAGCCCATCTGAGAACGTTCGGGATATACGTGCATCTTGCCGATGGCCTGGGTTTGATATCCATGGCGGGTGAACTCGCTGGCGATGGTCACCGGGTAATCCCAAGGCACGCCGTCCATGTATCCCACACGGCCGTGAGTGCGCGGGGTCTGCCCCGTCAGGAGTGAGGCGCGAGCGGGGATGCACGTCGGCGTCGCCGAGTAGGCCCGGTTAAAGCGAGCTCCCTCCAGGGCGAGCTGGTCGAGATACGGCGTGTGCACAACCGGATGGCCGGCGATGCTCAGGCAGTCACCACGCCATTGATCCGTCATGATCAGGACCACGTTGGGACGTTCGGACATGGTGGCTTCTCCCTCCTCATTCAACTGGGGATTCGGGTGCGTTGTGTTTACCTCGTGATGGGATGGCGCAGACGTGCGGGGCCACGATACCGGATTCTCGACTGAAAGTCAAGCAGATCAGGTTGCCGCGCGGCCTCCTGCATCTCGGGGAGTATCTGCTGACGTTCCCTATCGGCCCATATTGCCTGTCGGGGCGGTGATCGTTTATACTTGGAGCATACCTCGTCGCGGAGGAGAAGATGGCATCCGTATTGCTGAAAGAGGCTGAAGCTCCGTTGGTGATCACCATCGATATCGGTACCTCATCCACTCGGGTCCTGCTCTTCGACGCGCAGGCGCGACAGATCTCCGACGTGGGCGCTCGCGCGGCGTATACCGTTCACACGACGCCCGATGGGGGTGCTGAGCTGGATCCTGAGGCCGTCCTGGAGGCCATCGCTGGCTGTCTGGATGAAGTCCTCGCCCAGGCGAAGTCACGAGAGGGCGAGATCGCAGGCGTTGGCGCCTGTAGCCTGGTCTCCTCACTGGTCGGCGTCACCGATGAGCGCGCGATCACGCCCGTCTATATCTGGGCGGACACGCGCTCCGCGCCGGACGCGGCCAAGCTGCGCGCTCAGGTGGACGAGGCAGCCGTGCATGATCGCACGGGTTGCATGATCCATCCCAGCTATCTGCCTCCCCGGTTCCTCTGGCTGCAACGCACCCAACCTGAACTCCTCAAGCGTGTCCAGCGTTGGATGTCCATCAGCGAGTACCTTCACCTCCGGGTGCTCGGAGAGGTCTTGTGCAGCTATTCCGTGGCCTCGTGGACGGGGCTATTGGACCGTCGGAAGCTGGTCTGGGATCGGGAGTGGCTTTCCATCCTGCCCATTGACGAGAGACAGCTTTCGCCGCTCGGGGATGTGGATACCGCGTTGCGCGGCCTGCGGCCGGAGTTCGCGCGACGGTGGCCCGTGTTGGCGGACATCTCCTGGTTCCCCGCCGTGGGCGATGGGGTGGGCAGCAATCTTGGAAGTGGATGTACGACGCCGCAGCGTATCGCCGTGAACGCCGGGACGAGCGGCGCCATGCGGGTCGTGTTGCCGGGCACGCCTGCTCGGGTGCCGAGCGGCTTATGGTGCTACCGTGTGGACCGCCGACGCAGCCTTCTGGGAGGAGCCCTGAGCAACACCGGGAACGTCTTCCAATGGCTTCGGCAGACGCTGCAACTGGGGACATCAGAGGAAATCGAGCGCCAGTTGGCCGAAGCGGAGGCGGACGCCCATGGGTTGACGGTGTTGCCCTTCCTGGCCGGTGAACGGGCTCCTGGCTGGGCAGGACACGCGCGTGCGGCCTTCGTCGGTATCCGATGGCATACGCGCCCCATCGACCTGCTGCAGGCGGGGCTGGAAGCAGTAGCCTATCGCTTCGCGCTCATCTATCGGCTGCTCAGCCAGGCCGTCGGAGAGGCCAAGGAGATCGTCGTCTCTGGAGGCGCCATGTTGAACTCCCCGGCTTGGACGCAGATCCTATGCGATGTCCTGGGACGGCCAGTGATCGCCTCGGCCGAGACGGAGGCCACCAGCCGGGGCGCCGCGCTTCTGGTCCTAGAGTCGCTCGGGGTCTTGAAGGACGCAAGCGAGATCGAGCCGACCTTTGGGGCTACCTACCAACCACGGCTGGATCGACACGTGACCTATCAGAAGGCCATTGAGCGCCAACAAGAGCTTTACGATAAGCTGATCGGCCAGCGTTCCACCGGATGAGCAGTAGTAGAGGCGACCGGCCGTGCGCGCCTACCTTTCGTAGGCATAAGAGTATTTGCCCTCAGACGATGGTCACGTACATGTCGTCTTCCCGTCGGATATTCCAATTCAATATGAGCGTCCTGATTTATTTGCACGGTCCGTCTTCGCCCATAGCGATGCTCGTCTCCTGCTGCTGTCGATAAGAGATCCACAACTGCAACCCGTTGGCGACGTAATGGGCCACCAGCGACGCCCAGAGGCTGCGTCGCGTCAGGAAGAGCCAGGCGAATAACAACCCTGCCAGCGTCGTCACCGCTACGGCCAGTCTGCCCTGTGGCAGGTGCACGACGCCGAAGCAAATCGCGAGCACGAAGGCCAGGGGCCAAAATGGCAGCGGTGGAGAGAGCCCTCCCAACAGCAGGGAGCGGAATAACAGCTCCTCAGTGGTCACAGCCAGGAGCAGCGCCCCCAATAGCAACGGCCACTCCGAGGCTGAACGCGGCGTGATGTTGCGCACGATAAAGGCATCATAGAGATGATCACCCCACCGCCGGACCGCCCATTGCGTGCCCAGGTAGATGACAACGGCAAGGAAGCCACCGATTCCCACGCCCCATAGGATATCTCCAACGAGATCGAGAGATCGCCATCCGAGCCGCTCGGGGGGCAGGCCGCTCAACAACCCCAAGCCGATGGCGCACAACACCAACACGCCGCGCAACAGGTTCTCCGCCGGCAGCAACAACAGGTTGCGGTCCGGACGCCAATGCCTCAGCAGTTGAGCGGTGCGCAGAGCCCCGACGACGACCAGAGCAAGCAGGCCCAGGGAGCCCATCACAAAGAGCAGATAGCTCTGGGGCATATGCACGCCTGTCACCGCGGCTCGATGATGTACTCATAGGAGGCTTTCTCCGTCGTCACGGGAGCTAGCGCGCTGATGATCAACACCGCGGACTTGCCGCTCCGCCCCAGGCCGTCGACCGCGATAGCCCCCGTACCATCCGGTCCGACGCGCATGCGGCGCACCTCGATCCCCCGGCGGCTCCTCTCCACCACTTGAACCAACCAGCGCTGATTCAGCACGTTATCTGTACGGATCCATCCCTCGGAGATCCACCCTCCATCGTCCAACTCGAAATCGGACTTATAGCCGATCTCGGGGATCGAGATATCATCCACGAAGAAGCCCGGGTAGTTCACCGCGTCATCTGTGATGTACTCCAGGCGGATCAGCACCTTCTGCCCCACATAAGGCGTGAGGTCGATCTCCTCCAGGACCCAACGCGGCGTGTCGCCCCCTCCGCTCTTGCCGGTATAACCGTGGCCGAAGGAGTTCCCCGTGGGGTTTTCCTCGGTGGTATGCTTCCCCGGTAGGATCGTCCACGTCTCCCCGCCGTCCGTGGACACCTCCACATAGACGAAGTCGTATTTGTCCTCGATATCGTACCACAGCCACATCTTCAAAGTCGCCTTATCCACGCCGGTCAGGTCAAACTCCCGGGTCAGCCGGGTATCGCTGTCGTCCGCGCGATTAGCCCACCACACGAACCGCCCGCTATGCGGCTGCATGTCGGCCAGGCGCACAGTGGATGCCCCCTGGAAACGGATGACGACGTCTCCCCGTCCCTTGAGGAGGATATAATCGGCCGCGTATTGATGGACTTCGCTCCGTCGCCTCACGGGATAGGAGCGATGGCGTTGATCGAACGCCACCGGCCGCGGGCGATAGGATCGATATCCATACCGTCCATCAGCGACGTCCGGATCGTTCACCAAATTGGCGACCAGCCAATCGGCGAAGATGTCCTCGAACCGCTCAGGCCGGCCAGCGGCCGCCAAAGCCTCGTTGAATCCTTCCACCCCGTTAGCATCTGAGGCTACCACGGCCTTGGTTAACTCCTCACCAAATCGCTCTAAGAAATAGGCCATGAAGAGGAAGGAGCCTCCGTAATGGGGCCCGTTGGCGCCCGGCTCATCGGACCAGGTGTTGAGCTGCGTATCCGGCAACTCGGTGAAGAATTGATCCGCTCGGCCGATGTCGAAGCCGTTCAACACAGCCGCCAACTCGGAAAACCCCTCGTTGACCCAGGTCTCCTCGTTGCGATCGTTGTACCAATGGATCATGTGTTGGAACTCATGGGCCAGGACACTATCATAGAATTCCGTGCCAGGCCGGACGTTATCCAGGTTGATGTAAAACATCTCCCGCTCGTTCGAATAGGGTTGAGCCAGACGGGAGACCTCGTCTGCCGAGGAGTAGTAACCAGCGATATGCTCGCCCAGCCCACGGGCGTGGAGGATGGTCAGATGGGGGTCGTTATCCACACCCGGGGTCCACTCGGTCCCGAAGAAGGCCCGGTTCGTGGGATAGATCTCGTTCTCGAAGCGGTTGGCCGAACGCTCCAGATCCTCCTGATCCACGTCAGCGCCGACCTCTACCCACATGTACACATGGGGGGTGATATAGCGTAACTCGGCCTCGATCTGGAAATGCTCATCCGTATCGGTATTGCCCACCCAGAACATCTCCCGATCTCCGATACGATAGGTGGGCGGCGTGGGGTTCACGGTCGGCGGGATTTCGCTCACCTCCGGCCGCAGCCGTATGGCCAGATCGCGCAGATCACGCGTGGGGACCATCACCGTTTGCAACTGGCGCTCGGTCTCGGTGGGAGGACGCGTCGGCGCTGGCGTGGGCGTCGGCGTCGCCTCTTGGGGGACAGGCCACGCTGGTTCGGTAGCCCTCCACCCGGGCTCAAACGGCTCGGGCCGCATCCCCGGCACGCTCGAGACCCGGTCATCGCCGCGGGTGGCCCAGAATACCAGCCCGCCAGTCACGAAGAAGGCCGCGCAGCAGCAACAGAGCGCGATGAAGAAGGCCGCTATGGCTGCAACCAGGGTTCGGTTTCCCTTCCCCTTTCGATCAAGCTCGCTCACGGATCTCTCTCCTCACGTTCATGCTCGCTTCGCTCATACAGAATAGCCTACACGATCCTCTCGCACCTTTCGAGAGGGCGACCAGCCGGTCGCCCCTACAAGGGGACACAGCAATAGGTTACCTGATATAGAAGTTGTGCCAACTTTGCGTCGCATGACACAGTATCGCGCCCCTCCATCACATACCGACATGTACTCTCACGGGCGACATCCCACGATGGGCTGGTCCATCACCGGAAAATACGTGCGGGCATCCACGCCATGCACCCACACGTTGGAGCGCGTCTTATAACCATCCACTTCGATCCAAAACGTCCAGCGAGAGCGCCCATCGCGAGCAGCGCTCACATCGATATTGTCGAAGTCCCACACCGGATATGAGACGTCACCGGATATGATCCTCATGTAGCCGATGCCTATCGTGCGTCCGATATCATTGTCCAGCGCGCCCATCAACCGCACGACGAGCTCCGGATCGGGGGGCACCGAGGTCAACGTCCCCGGCAGGTAGAGGCCAACGCGGACATTGGCCCAATCAGCTTCCTCAACCGGGCGAGGACGGCCATCGATATCATGAGGCCACACTACCAGGATACGGGCGTCAAGCTCACCTTCTGGCATGCGCGAGGACACGGCCTGGGGCCATGCCGGCAGCGGGTAATAGGTACGCGCGTCGGCCGCATGGGCCCACACGCTCGTTCTGGTCATCACGCCGGGGATCCTCACCAGGTAATACAGCTTGGCATCCCGTTCTTGAGCATAGCTCACGTCGATATCGTTCACATCCCACAAGGACATGGTCGCGTCGCCCAACCGGCGCGGTTGAGCGCGAGCCAGGCGTTGGGCAAGCTCGCTATCCCGCGCCTCCCACACCTCCACCGGGGGATCCCAGCCACATGGCACGGGCTCCAAACTATCAGGACGGAATAAGCGCAAGCTGAGATTCGCCCGCGTGGCCTGATCGACGGGCGCCCATCCATGCGGCCATACGATCTCGATACGGGCGTCCACAACCGAGGGAAGGGAAAGCTCTTCCTTCGGCGGGCCACTCGCCCATAACCCGGCACGCTCCGTGGCCAGGATGATCCCATCAGCCGATCGGTAGTCCGCGGCGATGGCCGTCACCCTGTTATCCCCCAGCGTACGCCCAATGGATTCCCATGTGCGACCGCCATCCTCGCTCGCCCATAAGCCGGCATCCTGGCGCGCGACGATGATCCGACCCGACCGGCGGGGATCGACCCACACCACGTCGAAGGTAGCGTCGGAGGGCAACCCCCGTGTCTGTTCCCAGGTCTTCCCCGCGTCCCGGCTGAGCCACAGGCCCCCGCCAACCACCGCAGCGATGAGGAGCTGATCGTTCCCCGCCAATTGAACGATCCCCACGCCAGGCTCGACCGGTCCGCCCAGCGCCTGCCAAGTGAGCCCCCCATCCTGTGAGCGATATATCCCAGGCTCACCCTCCTGGACGACAACATATAACCCATCCGAACGTATTAGCATCGGGCCGACCTGGGCGCCGTCAAACGCTACCTGACGCCATGTCTCGCCCGCATCATCGGAGCGATACAGGCCAGCCTTGTAAGTAGCGGCGTAGAGGATGCCCTCCGAGCTGACCAGCACCTGTCGCACGACGTGATCCGTCAGCCCGCACCCCTGCCACGTATGACCGTAGTCGGAGCTCCAACACACTCCCTCGTATGTGGCCGCGTAGACGCGTCCTGAGATGAGCGGATCCTTCGCGAAGGCGTTGATGCGACTCCTCCCCAGCCCACGAGCGGCGTGCCAGCGGAGATCACTATCGATGAGCAGCGAAGGCGGCGGTGGGATCTCCGTCCCGCTCCAGGGCATCGCGGCCAGCCATATATCCGGGGCGCTCTTCGAGCTGTACAGAGCGTGGATCATCCCGTTCGGCGGGAGGCCTTGACTGGAGGGCCTCCACGTGGGCTCATTCACCTCCCATCGATAGACGCCCAACGGCGTGGCAGCCCATAAGACGTCCTCCCGTCCCTGATCCAGGAACAGTCGGTATGCTCCCATCGCACCCAGATCTCCCTCCATCAAGGTCCAAGAGGGATCCTCCCATGAGCCTATCAGGACGCCCTCGCTCGTAGATAATACCAGACGTCCATCCAGGAGGGCTAAGAGGGCCGTCGGGTGCGCAGGAGAGCCGGAGGACAGAAGGAACTCGGACCACGTACGCCCCTGGTCCTGGCTGCGCGCGATCGCCAGATGCAGCCCGCGGTCATCTTGAATCAAGCGAGCTGCGAAGAGTACGGTGGGAGTGCCGGGCGAGGCGGCTAACACCGTCATCCCCTGAGTAAGCGAAGGGTCGAGTCCGCCAGGTAGCCAGGTAACGCCGCCGTCCTGACTGATCAACACTCCGCCCTGTGTGGCCGCGTAGAGCCGATCGGCATCTTGGGGATCGACCAGAACACGGCCCAGTCCGCTGCCAGGCCCCGTATCGAACTCCCGAATGAGCAGCCGCTTGAAACTCTGCCCCCCATCCTGGCTGCGAAAGAGCCAATGGCGGGGATACTTCTGATTCTCAGCCGCGACGACGTAGATCTTGTCGGGGTTCGTACCGGGAAGGATCACCTGGCGTATGGTCATGCCACGGTCAGGCCAGCGGAACAGCTCGGAGCCTGTAGCATGCTCCAGAGGCACGCGCCTCCAGACGACATCCAGCGGATCACGCCGGTACAGCCCGTCGCTTGTGCCGAGGAACAACGTGCCGGAAGGGGACACGGCGATCGTGGTGAAGGTCAGCCAGCTTAAATCATTACCAGCCGGACTCCAGGTCTGCCCTCCATCATCCGAACGATAGAGGGCGGTGACCACACGTTGAGCCGTCAGGGCCTCAACGATGGCCCACAATTGTTGGGGCTGTTGTGGGTGTTGGGCCAGATCGATCACAGCGCCATAGGGGAAGTTAAGGGGATGGAATTCCCACTTCGTGGCCGCCGCTACGTCAGGCCCCCGGACGCCTGAAAGGACCACGAGCGCGAGCGAACACACGCACCGTATAAAGGACATAACTATTGGTCCCGGATGACAGGAAACAGTTGGCCATTCATAACTATGCGTATCATAGCTTGAGCGAAGGGTTCGCGCAAATCGCACTGGGAAGAGTCATCCTTGCCTTGCCAGATGAACTTAGGGCGTCCACAAGGGACGCGACATGCGCATCAACTTAACAGCACAAGCGAGTTATCTTGCCTTGTCGGATGAGTTCAGAGCGTCCACAAGGAATACCCCAACCTTGGGCTGGAGGCCTCGTGTAGGGGCAGCCCTTGTGGCTCCTCTGGCTCAAAAGATGATGGGCAAGAATCCGTATCTATCCGCTTCACTCATATTAGCATACACGAGACAATGTAGGGTCACACGGCCGGGCGTCCCTACAAAAGACAACTCGTGCGTTGTCTAATAAAAGTGCGAAGCCGGGATGTCGGACACCCCCGGCTTCGCGCGGAAGAAGCTCTGGCGTTTCTATGTACCAAAAAGGCGAACGAAAGGGCCGGTCCTCCAGGGACGCGGCCCCCGCCGCTCTCATCACTCACTTGATGGCGAACACCACCTGCAATTGCGCTCGGAAGGTCAGCTCGCCCGGGGAGATTGGGCCTGCGCCACCGAACGCGGGCGCCGCCGCCTCCATAACGCCGATGATCGGATAGCCAGGGCCGCTGACGAGTTCACTGACGCTGATCACATCCCCTAACTCCACGCCCGCCAGCTCGGCCAGTTCAGCGGCCTTCTCACGAGCGTTCTCCATCGCCTTAGCCCGCGCTTCGGACTCCGCCTCGGCGGCGGTGTCCTCGACCCCGAAGCTCACGCCCCAGATGTTGTTCGCGCCCGCCTCGATGGCGGCATCCAGGACGGCAGCGACCTCCTCCAGGTCCCGGATCGTCACCTGGACCATATTGGACACCCGATATCGTCCCTGAGGAGCCGTCGGGCCTTCCGCTCCTTCCGGAACGGCGGGCCTGGGCATGTACGGTTCACGCTCGAAACGAATGCTGTAATTTGAAGTCCGGATATCCTTCGCATCGACCCCGGCCTCCTGCAGGGCCTCCAAGACGGCGGTCATGAGCTCCTGATTCTGCGCCACGGCTTCCTTCACCGTCGGCGCGAGCACCTCCACGCCGATCTGAGCGCGGGCCACATCCGGGTCAACCCGGACTACCCCCTGGCCCACCACGGTGATCGTGCGCTGGACATCACTAGGTAAACCAGCTTGAGGATACGTGAAAGCCAACCCACCCAGAGCAGCGCCGAGCATCATGATGACCATGATCACGGCCAGTCCTTTCCTGCGAGACATCGGCATCCTCCTCACGAAGATTTTCGAGCTTTCCCCCGAAACGTGTTGACGAGGGTCACTTCCTGCGCGAGAGCATATCCCCCGGCGCGCTTTATGGAAACTAATGGACAACTCTTAGACGATATGGGAGGCCTCCCGGTTCCCTGCCTGTGAAGAGGCAGGCTGGACACATGTAGGAACTTGACCATGTTTTTCTCTCAACCGCAGAGAAACCGGGGGCGCAGAGTCCCTCTCTATCTTTCCGCATCTCCTCTGCGTCCTCAACGACTCCACGGCGAAATACAGGCAATCCACTGCGTCAGGGGTATAGCACAAAGTTTTCGGTAGCTATGAGGCAGGGGGTAGCTCCGCACTTAACCGTAGTCTCCCCCACATATAGTGTTGAATATCGCACCAAACACAATATATCGAGCGACAAGATTCATCTTGCAGCCACGGTTTAGTGTAGTGTTACCAGGCAGGGCGCGGCGAGATTTATCCGCCATCAGAGCACCTATCGCCCCATCCAGGCAGATGACCAGGCCCTTCCCAGGCGGTGGATTAATCCACCGCCTGGGAAACGGTGTTCGCGAGGCTCGCATTGAGGCCTCTGCTGAGATAACCCGCGATCTTGACCGACGATTTCGTGCTATACCCCACCAACCCACTCCGAAAAGTCTCTGCTGTACCCCCGCGTCAGTGAACGGTTGACAGATGGCGGAAAACCTGTACAATAAAACCAGGTTCTTACATGCGGAACAGCGCCGGCGCTGCTCCGCATCTTCCCCCAGTATACCCCTCTTTCTCAATAAAACAATCCTTGCGGGTGGACAGCGGGGTTCATTCCTGCATCACAGCGAGTGAATCCCGTTTTGTCTTTATCGGGGCCAAGTCTAATCAGTCAAAGAAGGAGGCGACTATGTCCGGCACATTGGACCGGAAGCAACTGGAACGACTTCGCGAGGAACTCAGGGAAGCTTACGACTTCGATCCGCGGGATCCGCTGTTCGGCCTGAGCCGCGCGGATCTGAGTGGGCCCAAGTTGAGCCGCCGCACAGTATTGCGCCTGATGGCCGCCGCGGGCATGCTGTCCCTGGCGGATCTCATCGTCGCGTGTGCGCCGCCGGCCGCGACGCCACAGGCCGCTCCCGAGGTCGCGGAGACGCCAGCCAGGAAGGGCGGCGAGCTGACCTGCGGCTGGGCGGGTACGGGCGAGATCCGCACCCTGGACCCCGCGCAGATCAATCAGGTCCTGCAATTCCAGATCGCATCCAACGTGCTGAGCGGCCTGACGCATATCAACCCGGATCTCACCGCCGAGGGCGACCTGGCCACAAGCTGGGAAGTCTCCGAGGATGGGCTGGAGTGGACCTTCTACCTGCGCGAGGGCGTCACCTTCCACAACGGGGATCCCTTCACCGCCGATGACGTGATCTTCACCTACAATCGATCCAAGGACCCGGAGCAATCCATCCACTCCCGGGTGTTGGCCAACGTCGTGGACGTCCAGAAGGTTGATGACTACACGGTGAAGATCATCCTGGCCAAGCCTCAGGCCTCCTTGTTGGTGAAGACGCTGGAGCGCTCCAGCGGCCGCGCCATGACCATCGTCAATCGGCGTGCCCTGGAGGAGATGGGGCCCGAGCAGTACGGCCTCACGCCCGTGGGGACCGGCCCCTTCCGGGTGGTCGAGCATCAGCTAGGCCAGGGCGTCGTGCTGGAGCGGTTCGAGAACTACTATGATCCTGAGCGCCCCAAACTGGACAAGGTCACCATCATCCCGATCCCGGAGCCGGAGCCGCTGGCGGCGGCCATCGAGGCCGGCGATATCCAGCTCATCGGGGGCAACCCGCCCGCGGCCGAGTTGATCGATCGCTTCGAGGCCAATCCCGATCTCGTCGTCTCCACGATCACGGGGCCTGGCTTCCAGGCGCTCTGGCTCAACCCCTGGCGCGACCCCTATAAGGTGCCCGACTTTAACAAGCCGGTCGAGGAGCTGAAGAAGGAGAAGGGCTTCAAGGTACGATTGGCCATCGCCAAAGCCATCGACCGTGACGAGCTCATCAAGCGGGCGCTGTTCGGGCGCGGCCAACCGGCCTTCGGCACGGTCAACCCGGCGATGCGCTTCTACTTCGACACGAGTATCAACGAGACCAGCGAGCAGCGGTTCGATCTGGAAGAGGCGCGCCGGCTGCTGGCCGAGGCCGGGTATCCCAACGGCGAGGGCTTCCCCACGTTGAAACTCATGGTCACGCCGGCTGGCAAGCGCGAGGGCGAGATCATCATCGACATCCTGAAGAAGAACCTCAACATTAACGTCGAGCTGGACATCAAGGACTTCCCGGTCCTGATCGACCACTTCGATTCGATGGACTTCGATATGCTGCGCATCGGCAGTGGCGGCGATTATGACCCCGACGATGCGCTGGTGGACTGGATGCAGACGGAGTCCAAGTTCAACGGCCCCAACCGGGACAAGGAGACGATGCCTTTCGGCTTCTTCTCGGATAAGGAGGTCGATGAGCTGATCGAGCAGGAGCGCGTCGAGACGAACCTTGAACGCCGAAAGGAACTGGTCCAGAAGGCGAATAAGATCACGTCCGACAAGGTGGCGGCGGTCTTCCTGTACCATCCGCTGGACATCCTGGTATACCGCAAGGAAGTGAACTATCCAGATGAGAGCCGCATTCCGGGCCTGGTCGATCTGGATCGGGTGACCATCGCATAGCGATTCGACCTCGTGGGCGACGGGGGTTTATGATCCCCGTCGCCTACAGGTGTATTCCCATGGGCAGTGCAGGTCGCGGCGGACGTGCGGTGGGTGATATGCTCACCTGCACGGTCCGCCGCGAGCTGTGAATGAGCGAGGATGTACGCTCTTCTCCCATAGGATTGGACCGGAATACGGGCAAGCGACACGGAATTCCGACGCTCATCTTGGCACACACGACCAAAACATAGGGCGTTGCCTTTACTCCCAGGGCGACCGGCCGGTCGTCCCTACGAGAAATCTTGGAGGCATTAAAGGGCGAGGTTATGACCCGGTATATCATCAAGCGGACGTTCTATGCGATCGTGGTGATCTGGGCGGTAGCGACCCTGGTCTTCTTCATGCTGCGCGCCGTGCCCGGCGATCCCTTCCGGGCCATGTTGGCCGACGTCGATCCGGAGGCCGCGGAGGTGCTGCGTCGCAAGTTCGGCCTCGATCGCCCGGTGTACATCCAGTACTTCCTGTGGTTCGGTCGAATGATCCAGGGCGACCTAGGGAACTCCATCTACGGCAGCAACGTTCCCGTAAGCCGCGTGATTCGTGAGGCCTTCCCCCGAACCATGGCTCTGGCGAGCCTGGCGTTTACTATCTCGTTGGTCCTGGCCATCTCCGCCGGGATCATCTCGGCCGTCAAGAAGCACTCCTGGCTGGATCATACCTTCACCGTCGCCGCGTTCCTGGGGCTGAGCATGCCCGACTTCTGGTTGGGCATCCTGCTCATCATCGTCTTCGCCGTCAACCTGCACTGGCTGCCCGCCATCGGCTACGTGCCTCTGAAGAAGGGCTTCTGGCCCTGGTTCTCCCATCTCATCCTCCCGGCCGTCGCCGCGGGCACGCCGTTCTCCGCCATCATCGCCCGTATGACCCGCTCCGCCATGTTGGAGGTATTGAGGACGGACTACATCAAAGTCGCGCATGCCAAGGGGCTTCACGAGCGTGTGATCATCTTCAGGCATGCGCTGAAGAACGCGCTGATCCCTGTGGTCACAGTGATGGGGATCGCCTTCGCCCTGCTGATGTCGGGCACGGTCATCGTGGAGAACGTGTTCGCCATTCAAGGGCTGGGCCGGGTGCTCATTCAGGGGATCCTGAATCGGGACTATCCGGTCGTCCAAGGGGCGATCCTGGTGGTCTCGGTGATCTTCGTCTTCACCAACCTGTTGGTCGATATCTTGTACACGGTGATCGACCCACGGATTCGGTACGAGGGATAGTAGGAATGGCTCGCGTGCTCAATGCGTTATCTGGCGTCGAACAAGAAGGTGTCGCGGAACCGTTCGGTGAGGTCCCCCGACGACGGCGCCCCTGGCTACGCTATCTGTGGCGTGACAAGAAGGCGTTGGTCGGCCTGATCATCCTCCTGGGGATCGCGGTCTCGGCCGTGTTCGCCCCTCAGGTCGCGCCCTATAACCCTAACGATCAGGTCTTTGAATTCCTGGAATCGCCCTCCAGAACCCATCTATTGGGGACCGATGATCTGGGGCGGGATCTCTTCAGCCGCATCATCTACGGCGCACGGGTTTCCCTCGCTGTCGGGATCATCACCGTGTTGCTGGCGCTGGTGATCGGCGTCCTCATGGGGCTGCTGTCCGGGTACTACGGCGGCTGGATCGACAACCTGATCATGCGGTATATCGACCTGCAATGGGCCTTCCCCAACTTCATCATCGCCGTGTATCTGGTCGCCGTGTTCGGCACCGGCCTGGAGAACGTGATCGTAGCGATCACGCTGGCGTTCCTGGACGACTTCGCCCGCATCATGCGGGGCATGGTGCTCTCCATTCGCGAGGAGGAATACGTGACGGCCGCGCGAGCCATCGGCGCCTCCGACGGCCGGATCCTGCTACGTCATATCCTGCCCAACGCGACGGCGCCCGTCATCGTGCAGGCCACGGTGAGCGTCTCCTACGCCATCCTGGCCGAGGCAGGGCTCTCCTTCCTGGGGCTGGGCGTGAAGCCATCGACGCCCACGTGGGGATTGATCTTGAGCGATGCCCGGACTTTCATCTCGCGAGCGTGGTGGCTGGGCGTGTTCCCCGGGCTGGCGATCATGATCACCGTCCTGAGCATCAACTTCCTCGGCGACGCCCTGCGAGATATGTTCGACGTCCGTGAATATCAGGAGGTACAACGCTGATGGATCTGCACACGTTCTCCATAGCGGCCTACTGCCCAGAGGAAGGGAGCTTCGGCGTGGCCGTGTCCACCGCGCGTCCCAACGTCGGCAGCCTGGTCCCCTTCGTGGGCCTGGAGGGGGCCATCGCTACTCAGGCCCGGGTGAACACCGATCTGGGACGCCATGGGCTGGCGTTATTGCGCGCGGGCATCGGGATTGAGATCGCGCTCAATGCGCTTTTGCAGGCCGATGAGGATCGGGCCATCCGCCAGCTCCATGGCGTGGATAGGGAAGGGGCCTTCGCCTTCACGGGCGAGCAGTGCGTCGAGTGGGCTGGTCATCGCATCGGTGACCACTATACCGTGGCGGGGAACATGCTGACCGGCCCTGAGGTGATCGACGCGATGGCCGAGGCGTACGAGGCGGCGAGAGCGGAAGGGGCGGAGTTGAGCGAGCGCCTGCTGCGCGCGTTGGAGGCGGGGCAGGCGGCCGGCGGCGATAAGCGCGGGAAGCAATCGGCCGCGTTGCTGGTGGCCAGCCCTGACCCGCGCTGGTATCACAACTTGCGCGTGGATGATCACGCGGATCCGGTGGCGGAACTGCGGCGAATCTACGACCTGGTGGTGGAGCACTCCAAGCAGATCGAACAAGAGTATGGGATGGAGGGCTTACGCCTCTTCAGCAAGATCAAGTGGTGACCCCGTGTCGCCGATTCTTACGCCATCCCTGCTGGATGGCACTCCCAGGGTTTGCATCCTTTTCCTCGAGACCCCCTGATGCCCATGTTGTCGGTCACCCTCGCTTCGTTTTTGCTCGCCCTCTCTCCGATCGTGATCGTCCTGGCCCTCATGGTGGGCGCGCGATGGAGCGGCACGCGATCGGGATTTGTGGGATGGTGCATCTCCTTGATCCTGGCCGCCGGCGCGTTCGGCGCCGGGCCGCGTCTGCTCTGGTACAGCCAACTGAAAAGCCTCCTGCTCAGCTTCTTCGTCCTGTATATCATCTGGTTCGCGCTGGCCCTGTTCCACGTCGTGAACGAGGCCGGCGCGCTTCGCGTCATCAGCGCCGGCGTGGCCCGTCTCACATCCGACCGCACCATGCAGCTCCTGATCCTAAGCTGGGTCTTCGCCTCGTTCCTCCAGGGGGTGACCGGCTTCGGCGTGCCCGTCGCGGTGGTCGCCCCGCTGCTCGTCGGCCTGGGTTTCCCGGCGATGAGCAGCGTGGTCGCCGCGAGCATCGGCCATGCCTGGGCGATCACCTTTGGCAGCATCGCCTCCTCATTTTACGCGCTGATGGCCATCACTGGGCTGGACGGCCATGTCCTCGCCCCGTGGACGACGTTCTATCTCGGCATCGCTTGCCTCTTCTCCGGTCTGATCCCGGCCTACCTGTATCGGGGATGGTCCACGCTGCGTCATAGCCTGCTGGCGGTGTCCCTCATCGGGGGTGTGATGGCCACCGTGCAGTATCTGATGGCCGTACACGGGCTGTGGAGCCTGGCATCGTTTACAGCGGGCCTGGTGGGGCTAGGAGTGGCTGCCGCACTGGCCCGACTCCCCCTCTATCATGGCTCGGCAAGCGAGCGCTCAGCGGGCTCACAGGATAACGCCTCACCGTCCATGGGGTTACCGGCGGCATTGTCCGCGTACATCGTGTTGCTCATCGTCGTGGTCATCGCTCAACTGGTACCTCCTTTCCCCGATCTCCTCAATCGGGTGCGGATCACGATGAGCTTTCCGGAGACGCGCACAGGCCTGGGATGGGTCAACCCCGCGGGTCCGGGGCGCGCCATCAGCGTCTTCGGACATGCCGGCGCCTTGATCCTATACACTTGCATCATCTCGTTCATGCTCTATCGACGATGGGGATGTTATGAACCAGGAGCAGCAGGGCGGATCATCCGCCGGACGGTCCGGGGGGCGCTCAGGTCCAGCTGGGCGGTTCTGTTCCTGGTGGGCATGGCGATGGCGATGGCCGAAAGCGGGATGACCTACGAGCTGGCGTTGGGGTTGAGCCAGGCGATGGGGCCCGTCCTCCCCTTCATCGCGCCGTTCATCGGGATGGTGGGAGGCTTCGTGACGGGGACGAACACGAACTCCAACGTGATCTTCGGCCCGCTACAACAGCAGACGGCCCAGGTACTAGGCCATAACGTGCTGATCATCCTGGCGGCGCAGAACGTGGGCGGCGCGGTGGGAAGTGTCATCTCGCCAGCGAAGGTGATCGTGGGATGCAGCACAGCGGGGCTGGCTGGCCGTGAGGGCGAGGTGATGCGGCTCAACCTGGCCTATGGCGTGTTCATCATGGCCTTTATGGGAGCCCTCACCGCTGCGCTCGTGGCACTCATTTAGAAGGACGCGGCGGCCTTATATGCCCACTGATGATAGGCGTCCAACATGGCCATGAAGTTGTCGTACTTCGTGCCCACGGCCACGGAGTGCGTGGTGCCGAAGATATAACCACCGCCGGGAGGTCCGACGCGCATGGCGTATTCGACATCGCGCCAGACGTCCTCCGGCGTGCCGGATACCAGGTTCTCCACCCGGACACCGCCCCACAGTACCAGCTTATCCCCATATCGGGCCTTCACCTCGGCCAGATCCATCCCCGCCGATGCCTGGATGGATTGATAGGCATCGTATCCGGCCTCGACGAACATATCCAGCAAGGGCCAGTTGTTGCCGCAGGCGTGCTTGAACACGGCGAGCCCGTGTGCCTTCACCCGCGCCACGCGCTCTTTGATGGAGGGCAGACAGAACTCACGAAACATCTGGGGGGAGAGGAATGGCCCGTGTTTGGACGCGAAATCCTGTCCCCAGAGCACCCCATCCGTACCTGGCCGGATGAACCACTGATCCCGCAGGTTAGCCATGCGGGTGTGATAGGCGATCGCCCGCTTGACCAGATCCGGTTGCAGGGCGTAGGCCAGAAGGCCACGCTCCATCCCGCCTAGCAGGATCAGGCCAGCCTCACCGCCCGTGGGCCCAAGAATGTAGCGGGTATCCCCCAATGCCTCGATGACAGCGTCCACCACCTCGAAGACCGACGGATCGGGCGGCGATGGCTCCTCATCCAGGTCGAACATCTCCGGCGTGAAGTGAGCCGTCGGGTCCTCCACCAGCGTGAGGTCCGCCGTGATCTCGGAATACTTCCACACCCGGCCGTCCTCCGCCTCCCAGGTCGTATCGTCCACCCGACGCACCTTTGGGGGCGTGTAATCGCGAGGGGGGACCAGGCTACTCGCCATCGCTGACACGTTGATGATATCGATGAAATCTAACTTCCGATACAGGGCGATGGTGTCCTCGATCCAGCTCTGGACGACCTCGTCCCGTCGGCCTTCCCAGAAGGCGATCTGGGACTTCGCCTTAGCGCGCAGATACGTCTCGTGCCCCAGGATCCTCTCCACCGTGTCGTAATCGATGGCGAAGAATCCGATGGGGATGCGATCGACAGGTTGCCGCGCCAGCGTCCGTCGAATACGCTCCTTGCCGGTCATCACCTTCCTACCCTCTATAGCGCTCTCTGAAGTTTCCTTTCACAGGAGATGCGAGAGCAATCCCAGGGAGCCCGCGCCCAGCAGAGCGATGGCTGTGGTCTTGATGGTCTTCCCTATCCAGCAAGCCAGCAGGAAGCGGCTTAAGGGGAATCGCAAGGCGCCCGCGGCGATCCCCGCCAGATCGAAGGCTGGAGTGGGGATGACGGACAACAGGAAGACGACGAAGAGGCCATATCGACGTGTCTTCTCAACGAGTTGACGATATCGATCCCGATCCTCGATGATGGCGCGACCGCTGGCACCAGCCACATAGCCGGTCAGCTCGCCCAGGGCCTCACCCAGGCCAGCGGCGAGTCCCACGAAGACGGGGCTGAGCACACTCCCCGTGGCGAAGACGACGGCGATGCCCGGCGCGGGAAGGAATACCGTCGCGCTGCTGGCCATGCTAATCACGAAGACCCCGGGATACCCATAGCGGCCTAAGGCGCTCAACTGATCTCGCTCGATGATGATGAGGGCACTGATCCCGATGGCGAGGAGAAGCCCGCCGATGCGCAGGAGGCGCGTACGCCACATGGCGGGCAACCGAATGGGACGAACTCGTTGCTCCAGAGGCTGCTCAAGCAGGCGTTTACCTTCCAGGCCTGGTATCATGAAAGGACCTCCCCGGTGAGAGTCGCTTGATATCCCTCGACAGACGACCTCGCCTGGAAAGCAGACGGCAGCGGCGATTCGGCAGCCATCGAAAGAGCGAGGTACTTACTGTAACGCTTGAACGGAGTGGAAGTTACGCACGATCGCCCATTTCCAGGGCCTTTTCAAGCCGCCATATCCCCCAGAGGCCAGCCAGGGCCACGGCGATCCCTATCGCATACCCCTCAGCGATGCTCGCCTGCGATACGAAGAGGGCCAGAATACCTAAAACACAAGATATGAGATAACAGATCAACACGGCTTCGCGCTGGGAGGCTCCCATCACCACCAGGCGATGGGATATATGGTCCTTCCCCGGTGAGGTCATCGGATTGAGGCCACGGCGCAACCGGGAGAAGACGACCAACGTCATGTCGAAGATCGGCAGCCCCATGACTAAGACAGGGACCATCCACGTGACGATATGCACGTTGTCCGGGAAGCGCAGCTTAATCCCGACGGCGGCCAACGTGAACCCCAAGAAAAGGGCACCGCTATCCCCCATGAAGATAGAGGCCGGGTTGAAGTTGTACACCAAGAAGCCAAGACAGGCCCCCAACAGGGCAGCCGCCAGCGCGCCGACCAGGTACTGGCCGTTCATCAACGCGAAGAGCAGATAGAACGTCGCCGCGATGGCGGCGATCCCTCCAGACAACCCATCCATATTGTCCAGGAAGTTGAGCGCGTTCGTGATCCCGACCACCCATAGCATGGTGATGAGGATATTCAGCCCATCCCACCGGAAGAGGTGAACCTGAATGCCGGACGCAATCAGGATCAGCGCAGCGACGATCTGACCGAGGAGCCGCAGAAGCGGGGAAAGCTCCCGCCGGTCATCCCACAGCCCCACGAAGGAGACCAGCGTGGCGCCTAGGAAGATCCCGACGACTTGGTTGACGTAAAAGCGATCGCCGAACAGCACCAGGGCCACAATGAAGGAGAGATAGATCACCACGCCGCCTAACAGGGGGATAGGGCTTCTATGTACCTTTCGCGCGCTCGGCTGGTCCATGAGGCCCACACGCAACGCCACCTGTCGGGCCAATGGCGTCCCGCCGATCGTCAACACCAGCGCGCTGGCCAGGATCAGCATGTAACGGGTCACTGTCCCCCCTCATTCAGGCGGCTTTCCAGACGGACGATGTACTGATCCAGCATGGCACGATCCTTCTCCGGAGCGAGCTCGCGAGCCCTCCTGGCCTCGTTCAGCGCCTCGCTCAAGCGGCCCGTTTCCTCATATAGCCGTGCCAAGGCCTGGTGGACGGACGCATCGTTAGGCCTGGACAGCAACACCTGTTGGGTCGCGGTGATCGCGTCCTCCAGCCGTCCCAAACGCGCATAGAGATCGCTCAGGGCGCTCCAGACCTTCCAAGGCTGCTTCCGATTAGGCTTCAGGGCTATCGCCTTCTCGTAGGCCGACACGGCTTTGGCCCACTCTCCCAGGGTGTTGTACAAGTCCCCCAACAATAGATACGTCTGCTCGTACTTCGTATCCAGGGCCAGGGAGCGCTGATACTTCTCCAAGGCCAAGTCGAACTGAGCTCTGGCTTCCTCCTGACGTCCTTGACGCCAATATAGATTGCCCAGCATGTAATGGATCAGCCCCCATTCATTGTACAGGTGAGCGGCATGGGGGCTGAGTTGAGTCGCGATCTCATAATACTCGGCGGACCGCTTCCAGAGTTCCTCCCGTTCAGCCGGATCATTCGTCAACTCGCCCCAATTGCGATACAGGCGAGCTAGGTTAGCCGTGTGATCCGTGTTAAGGGGATTCAACTCCCGCGCGCGGATGAGGGTCTCCTCGGCCTGTTGAAGGATCTGCCGACGCACGTTGAGGTCCTGCGTCTGACGAGCCAGCTCCAGCTGCGCGCGTCCCAGGAAGAGGTAGTAATAATCCTCCTTCGGAGCCAATTTCAGGGCGTGCCGATAGATCGCGATGCTCTGCTCCCACAGGCGCTCTGCGTCGTAGCCCTGTCCCTGCTTATAGATGATGTCCGCCCGGATCGGATTGATGCACACATTACGGATGATCAGGATCAGGAGGCCCGCCGTGAACACCCCTATAACAGGGCTGAGCCAGCTGTTGAAGGCGGGCCCCGTCATCCGCTGACGGGGCCATCCTATGAAGGCGGCCAGCGCGGCCATGACCACCATCATCGCGACGACATACATCGTGTAGTTGTTGGCCACGCGGAAGAGGACATCCTCACCAGGCGCCGGATGCCAAGCCAGCCGATGGGCCTGGTACAATCCGAAGATCAGGAAAGCCCCCCAGCACCCCAACGTGTACACGCTGAACGCCCGCGAGGCGGACCGCCAATCCCATCGCAATAGGCGACCCAACAGCCCCGCCAGCAGCAGCCCTCCGACCAGCCACGTGAAGCCGATCAGCCAAATGATCCCCAGGCCGGGCACCCGTTGCCCTGTCTTGGCGATATAGCGGGTCGTGAGCGCCTGCCAGAATACCCCCCATGTGCGGGGTTCCTTCGTCGGGTTCGTGATATAGTCATAGGCCAACGTGATCAGGATGAGCGCCCCGATACACACGTAGGGCCACAGGGAGCGCCACATCGAAGGCTCCGTCGAGGCCGTCGGTCGGGCCTGCTCGCGCCGCTTGCGCCGACGCCGACGATTGGGAGGAGGGCTGGTGGGTTCCTCGACCGACGCCGGAGCCTCTTGAAGTCTCCCCGTTCCGACGACCACCAAGAGCGCACTGAGCGCCCAGAAATACGTGCGGCTGGCGACGATGGCGATCCCGAAGTGGATCTCCACGAAGTGCGCGACGATGGTGGCCAATAAGGCGATGATCAGGAGCTCCCGGCGAGGGTCGGCCTCGACGGATTCCTCCGTCCCAAGCATCCTCCGACGGGCCCGAAAGGCTGCCAAAGTGACGTACAGAACGACGCCGACGATGAACCCGAAGGGCAGTCCTACGCCGGCCAGACGCAGCGAATGGTCAAGAGCCCATGGGATCAGGATGCCCAGGATAGCGCCCGCCGCGCCCAGCGCCAGGAACGAGTTCCTGTCAGCATGATCCCGGATCAACCCCAACCAGCGGAGGCTGTAATAGAAGATCGAGGTGAAGAGAGCGAAGTAAGCCAGGAACCCCAACAGCCCGGTGATGATGAGAGCGTCAAAGGTCTCATTATGCGAACGATCCGGCGAGGCGTTACGACGCTCCAGATGCGCCAACTCCGGCGGGTAGAAGGGGTTATAGGCCACCCACATTGATTCCGGACCATATCCGATGAGCGGACGCAGGATGTTCCATCGATCCTTTGAGCCATCCGGATAGACCAGCGGATCATGGGGAGCGATCATGCGCACAGCGCCCTGCCAGATCAGCGTGCGCACTCGGTTCGTGCCCGTCTCCAGGTCCAGGATGGTGCCCAGGCGCCCCAGGCCCGACTCCTGGCGCAGGCCGGCGAGCGGGCTATCGGGCAGGTTGAGGAGGATCAGGAAACCGCCCAGCAACACAGCCAGGACGATCGGCGCGACCCAAACCCACCTTAGCGTCCGCCGCAGCGCGGCGGGGAAACGGGGGGCGGCCGACGCCCAACGCCATAGGGCGATGAGCCCCAGCAAGGCGAAGACGTAAAGGCCAGCTACCCATCCCAGGAAGGGGCCACGGCTCTGGCTAAGGACGATGCCCGTAACCACCTGGATGGCGAGGATGAATAACCCCGCCCCGGCCAGAATGGCATCCCAGACGGTACCCTCTTCCACGTTCCACGTGCGAGCGAACGCCTCGGTCGTCTCCTTCAGCGTGAGGAAGAAAGCCATGATCAGATAGGCGGACACGAAGATAGGGTTGCCCATGTTGGCGGCCACGCGATGCACCACATCGCCGCCCCAAGGGAGCGGGTCCTGTTGCAAGCGCTGCCAGATGCCATACAGGCTGATGGGCACGCTGGTAAGGATGACCGCGTAGAGCAATCGCCGCAACTGGGCGGGCCTGCGCAGGTGCCCAAGCATCAGCAAGAAGATGACGACGTAACAGAGGGTCGTGAAGGTCCCCTGGAGGCGCTGATAAGAGCCCCAAAAGCTGATGCGCGGCGTCACGGAGAAGATCGTGCTGATCAGATAAGCCAGGACCAAAAGCAGGGCGGGCAGCACGAGCGGGGTACGTACCAGCTCACGCAGGCGATCGACCAGGGGGGACTGCGCCGTCCGGGAGGGACGTAATAGGCCATCAATCTGCTTGGTGAGCCACGCGCCAGCCATGATGAGGGCGATGGCCCGCAACAGGCTGATCTTATCCGGCTCGAAGACTCGCGCGGAATAGACGTTGAAGAAGAGTGGGATGATGATCAGCGCAGCCAGCCAGCCAGCCTCGATGAGGGCATCACAAAAACGACCGAGTTTCGTGGCCATGAGAACGTAAACTTATCTCACCAGATAAAAGACAAATCACGTATGGAAAAGGTTGACATTACCTAGGAGCGACGGCCCCGGTATCTTAACGCACCTATAGGGAAAAATCAAATGGCTTTCGCCCTCTCCCACGCCCGGCGTCGTGATTGACAAGATCGTCAAAGCATGTACGATATCCCCCGGCCTCCGGGGGGATCCCTCTCGGCCGGTCATCGTAACCCAGCACGAGGAGGACGCATCCATGGATTGGTACCTCTATCCGGCGGTGATCGCCGCCGGCTTCGCCTGTGGCTTCATCAACACCCTCGCGGGGAGTGGATCGCTGATCACCCTGCCACTCCTCATCTTCCTGGGGTTACCTGCCACCGTGGCTAACGGCACCAACCGGGTCGCGATCTTGCTGCAAAACATCGTCGGCGTGCGAGGCTACCAATCTCACGGGCTCCTGGATCTGCGCCAGGCGTTATGGCTGGCGGGGCCGGCCGCGCTCGGGGCGATCGTGGGAGCTCGCATCGCGGTGGACCTGAATGAGACGGCTATGCAGCGCGCTATCGGGGTGATCATGGTCATCATGCTGCTGGTGCTGTTGATAAACCCCAAGCGCTGGCTGGAAGGGCGCGGCGGAGATGTGCGAGAGCGCCCCGGTCCCATGGAACTAGGGCTGTTCTTCCTGATAGGCATCTATGGCGGCTTCATCCAGGCCGGCGTGGGCATCTTCTTGCTGGCCGGGCTGGTCCTGGGAGCGGGGTTCGACCTGGTGCGGGCGAACGCGATCAAAGTATTGATCATCCTGGTGTTCACGGTGCCCGCGCTGATCGTCTTCCTGATCAACAGTCAGGTCAACTGGGGCATCGGCCTGATCCTGGCGATGGGAAACATGATGGGCGCCTGGGCGGGGACCCAATTCGCCTCGCGGCCCGGCGCGGCCGTGTGGGTACATCGCATCCTGGTGACGGTGGTGATCGTTTCCAGCGCGAAGTTGTTGGGGGTATTCGACCTGCTGTCACACGTCGTGAGCTGAAGCCTCCCCTTCCCGCCTGTGAACTAACGGGGCACTCCTTGTGAGTGCCCTTATCTTTCATCTCTGATCGGCCACCCCGCAAATGAGCATGCAGGTTACACCATAGGTATCAATTTGGCGCAGACCTGACCTAGGGCAGCCACGAGGGCTGCCCCTACGCGTTGATACGCGTGGGACGCTCATGAGCGTCCCACGCTATCTCTACTCAGGCATCGGAGTCCATCTCCAACATCCATCGCATGAGCTTCGCGGCGTACTCCAGCTTCATGTCACGGACGGCGATCGCCTCGCAGCGCTCCCCAGGGACCTCCAGGTCCCACAATCCGGAGTATCCGACCTCTCGATAAGCCCGGACGACAGACTCCCAGTCGATGGTGCCACCATACGGGAAACGGTGTTGGTCTCCGCTACCGTCGTTATCAGCGATATGGCTGGCCCACAGCCGCGGCCCCAACGCGTGCACCGCGTCAGCCACGTCGATCCCGACTACGTGAGCATGGCCGGTATCCAGGCAGAAGCCGACATGAGGTTCCCCCACGGCATCAACTAGAGCCCATAGATCCTCCAGCCGAGAGCCATAGCGGGGCCCTTGATCGGTGTTGAGCATGTTCTCTATACACAGCCGCGTCGGCGAGCCCTTGATGTGCGCGGCCAGCGCGGAGAAGGCCCTCACGTTATCCGCCATCACACGCTGATAGGTCCCATCATCGTTCAAGGGACGGTGCCGGCCACCCGGATGGATCACGGCATTGGGGATATGGAGGGCCATGGCCGCATCGAGCCAGCGCAGCGCGATATTCATCTGCTCGCGCGCCTTGGCCTTGTCCCCTGGCGTGATGTCCAGGTCCAGCCAGATGTGTACCTGCCACAGGGTCATACCTTCCCCCGCGGCGACCTCGCGCACCTCGGCCAGATGCCGCTGCGGCGCGTCGGAGGCCAGAATGCGCTCGATATGCTCCGAGCTCACCTCGACGTCCCGCCACCCCAGGCGGGCCAGGCGCCTCAGCGCGGAGGCCAGATCGTAGTCACTGTAGAACCCTGTCCAGATTCCCCATCGCATGTTGGTCTCCTCGTCAAGTGGGAGCGCAGCGGCGCTGCGCCCCTACATCCTCGCTCCAAAATATCGACCAGGACGATGCATGCGTCGTGCTAGCCGCACGTTGAGAGACCCCACACCACCCCGGCGGGAACGCCCAGCTTGTGGTATGATATAGCTCGCGGGTGGATAAGACAAGCGCAGGGATGAGCCTGTGAATGGCTCGATGGGTTCTTTTAACATTCCGCTCTGCGTGGTGAAAGAGCGATGCACCCTATTCGGGACGTCAACGCCAAAGCGAGACCGATGATGCATCAGGAGGTCCTATGACAGAGCGTTCCCCTCAGGATCGGGGCGTGGTGGATACCTCCGCCTCCCCATATACCCAACTGAAGCCGGTTCCCATCCGCGCCGTTCGCCTGGGGGACGGCTTCTGGAGGCCGCGGCTGGAGACCAACGCGCGGCGGGCGATCCCCGAGATGTACCGACTGCTGGAGGAGCACGGCGTCATCGATAACTTCCGTCGGATCTACGGCGCCAAGGACGTGCCACGCCGGGGGTTCCTCTTCACCGACAGCGACCTCTATAAGTGGATGGAAGCGGCGGCTTTCATGCTTCAGTCAGAGGAGGCCCCCGAGATTCGGGAACTCCTCGATCAGGCGATCGACGCCATCTTGCCCGCGCAGAGACCGGACGGCTACCTCAACACCTACTATGTGGATGAGCGCTACGATCAACGCTACACGCGCTTCGACACGGATCATGAGCTGTATTGTGCCGGCCATCTGTTCCAGGCCGCCATCGCACACCACCGGGCCACTGGCGAGGAACGGCTGCTGGAATGCGCCCTGCGGTTCGCGGATCACTTATGCCAGGTGATCCCCACGATCGAGGGGGCCTTCTCTGGACATCCCGAGATCGAGATGGCCCTGGTGGAACTTTACCGGGAGACGGGACGGGCTCGCTACCTCGATCTGGCCCGTCACCTGTTGGACGCCTCACGTTTCACGGAGCTACAGAAGATCGAGGGGCACGCCGTGCGAGCGCTTTACTTCTGCTGCGGAGGCGCCGACTACTACGCGGAGACGGGAGATCCCGCCTTCCGTGCCTCTCTGGAGCGGCAATGGGAAAACCTCACCCGGGCCAAGCTCTATATCACAGGTGGCGTCGGCGGCCGCCACCTGGGCGAGTCGGTGGGGAAAGATTATGAGCTGCCAAACGCGCGGGCTTACGCCGAGACCTGCGCCGCCATCGGCAACATCTTCTGGAACTGGCGGATGCTCGCCCTGGAGGGTGACGCCCGGTTCGCCGATTTAATGGAACGCACGCTGTATAACGGATTCCTGGCCGGCGTCTCTCTGGACGGCACCCGATATTTCTATGTGAATCCATTGAGCTACGACGGCGAAGGAGAGGGAGATCCGTGGTATCCCTGGGCCCGCCGGGGACTATACGAGCGCCAGTCGTGGTATGATTGTACGTGCTGTCCGCCTAACGTGGAGCGCATGCTGGCCTCCCTGCCCGGGTACTTCTACAGCACCAGCCGGGACGGCGTGTGGGTCCACCTCTATGACCATTGCGAATTACGATGGCATCTGGATAACGGCACCGCGCTGCACATGTCGCAGGTCACCCGCTATCCGTGGGATGGGGATGTGGAGCTGACGATCACGCCAGAGGCTCCCACGGAATTCACCCTGTATCTGCGCGTGCCAGCCTGGGCCCAGGGAGCCTCCATCACGATCAACGGCTCGCCGATCGGCGTATCCCCAACGCCCGGCCGATACCTAGCCCTACAACGCACGTGGCAGCCGGGGGATCAGGTGCGACTATCCTTCGACATGCCGCCGACGGTCATGGTCAGCCATCCCCGCGTCGCGGAGAACCGATGCTGCGGGGCCTTGCAGCGCGGCCCCATCGTTTACTGCCTGGAGGCCTACGACAACCCAGGGATTCCCATTCTGGAAGCCATGCTGGATCCCAAAGAGGAGATCACGGCCACCCATCATCCTGATCTCCTGGGAGGCGTCACCGTACTCAGGGCTTCGGGCGCCTCTCCTGTCGAACCGGAGGTCGCTCTTTATCGCCCGTGGCGTCCTGGCCGAAGAGCTACTCGCCCTTGCACGCTGACCGCGATCCCCTATTATGCCTGGAATAACCGCGGCCCCTGCCCTATGACAGTGTGGATACCATTGCTTGGGTAAAGGGACAAAAGGGCAATGTCCGAAAAGCGCGATGAGGAATCACCAAGGCACTGAGGGAGAGAAAACAGAGGCGCACTCTGGAAGGCTTACCAACGTTAAAGAGGGAGATCCCGGTTCACTCTTTTTGATGCTCTCCTTAGCGTCTTGGTGACTTCGTGATATAACATCCTAAGCCTTCCGCCGGATTCGCGGTGGCTCCAGCTCCTGTACCCGGCCGTGAGGATCGACGCGCACACGCCGGACGTATTCGGACGGCAGATCGAAGGCAAAACGGGAGGGAGTGCGCACGAAGCCATCGCCCCGATCGCTCACGGAGCACAGATACAGGCGCTCTCTGGCGCGCGTCATGCCAACGTAGAACACGCGGCGCTCCTCCGCCAGGGCAGCCTCATCCTCTAGCGTCGTCCATAAGGGGAGGTTTTCCTCTTCGACACCGATGATGATAACCACCGGGAATTCGGCCCCCTTCGCGTTATGAAGCGTCAGCATCGTCACCCGGTCCTCGTCCGCTCCGGTCCCCTCCACATCCAGGCTGGTGACCAGCGCCTGGTAGTCTAGGAAGGCTCTCAGCGAGAGGTCTCGACTGAAGCGGGCGAAGG
This sequence comes from Caldilineae bacterium, assembly GCA_011176545.1. GTDB lineage: Bacteria > Chloroflexota > Anaerolineae > DUEN01 > DUEN01 > DUEN01. The sequence continues at coordinate 29,881 of DUEN01000032.1, forward strand.
CCGCGATCTGGGCCGTGAACGCCTCGCGCAGGGCGGCCCAGGTCTCGTCCTCGGCCATGGGCGGCGGTGTCTCCGTCATCAGGCGCTCGATCAGATCGTCTAATCGAGCCCGTTCAGCCGCCGGCAACTGCTCTCGGATGCCATCGTCCAGCCACGCCGCCTGCTCCCGCATACGCAGCGCGCCATGCCACAACGCCCGGTTCTCGTCCTCAAGCGCCACGCCAGCTCCTAGCATCCCTAACCCCACCAACGGTAACATCTCCGGCAAAGCCCCTAACGCCAGCTGCCTTCGATTCTCCTCCAACAGGGTCAGCAGAAGCTCTCGAGTCTGCTGCACATCCTGGGCCGCGCGATGCTCTACCTTCTCGCCCAACCCCATGCGTCGTAACAGATGATCTAGGCGATAGCTGGGCTCCCCAGGCAGCAGCCGCTGCGCGAGCAGCATCGTGTCCAGTGACGGATTGCGGAACGACCGTCCGAGCAGCCTGGCCGCCTCTCGATCGATGAACCGGTTGTCGAACGCGAGGATGTTATGTCCGGCGACGATGGCCTCGCCTACGTAAGCCAGGAAGCGCGGGAGGACCGCCTCAATAGGCGCCGCGTCCTTCACATCCTCCCAGGTGATGCCGTGCACCTTCGTCGCAGCGGCCGGGATGAAGCCCCGGGCCGGGCGGACGAAGGCGAAGAAGGGCGGCCCCTCCTCACGTCGGCGTTCCATCACCTGGGCGCCGATCTCGATGATCTCGTCCCGGCGCGGATCGATGCCCGTGGTCTCCAGGTCGTATACCACGAACCGTTCATCGGCCAGACGTTCATAGGTGGCTAGCACGTCCTGCGCTAGCCGCCAGGCGACGGCCGCCAGGGCGTGAGCAACGGTGCGTTGAACAGGGACGTAGATGGTCAACGGGGCGTCCCCCTCGCTAGCCACCTGAATGGCGCGGGCATCCCCGGGTAGATCAAGCACGACTGAGGCGCTATGCCCCAGATATTCGCGCAGGGCGCGCTCTAAAATGGTGGCCGCGCATGCGCCATCGATGGTGGGCGGCGCGTGAATGGTGAGACGGACGCCTCGATCCAGCCAATCGCGCATCTTCGCCACCGCCTCCGGCTGGGCGATGAACTCCGCCCACCCGCACAACAGCCGCCATTCCTCGCGATCGAAGGGGCTACGGCGCAGTGATAGCACATCTAGCAGGCGCTCCACGATCACGCCAATGGGCTGATTCACCACGGGGAGGAGTTCCCCCTCGAGCAACTGGAGGAAGGCCCGCAGGGCAGCTCGCGTCAACGGGCTAAGCTCCGGGAAGCGGTCATGCGAGCGTATCAGCTCGGCCAGACGAAGCTGGTGGCGGTGAGCGAGGCGTTCAAGCTGCATGATGGTCAGCTCATCAAGCAACGTCCGTGGGAAGTTGAGCGCCGCCAGCACATCCGCGTCAGAGGCCGTGGCCAGCGAGCGGAGCAGATACAGGTAGCGGACGACCTCCTGCACCAGGGGACGCTGGAAGAAGTGTTCTTTCTGTACACGATGCACGGGGATCCCACGTTGCGCCAGATAGCCCTCCAGCGGGTCCGCCAGCTGATGCGTGCGATACAGGATCGCGATATCCCCGTACCGATAACCGCGCTCATCATGCAGGCGCCGGATGAGCGTCGCCAGCCACTCCCGTTCCTGCTCGGCCGTCGCGAAGAGGTAGTGATAGATAGGGTCCCCGCGCGGGTGAACGGTGCGCAGGTAGGTACGACGTCGTGGATCCCGCCAGGGCGCGGCCCGCCCGCGAGCGATGAACCGCTGCGCCGCGTACAGGATGGTCTGGGTGGAGCGATAGCTCTGCTCCAGGATGATCAGACGCGGTCGATAGCTGCGCTGGAAGCGTTCGATGAGTGAGGGCTCAGCCCCCCGCCAGCCATAGATCGACTGATCCCCATCGGCGACGACCATGATATCGCTCCCGGGCGGCGCCAGCAGGGTCAGCAGCCGATACTGCGCGAGGTTGATGTCCTGATATTCGTCCACCAGGACGTGGGGGAGCTGCTCCTGTACGTGACGGCGGATGTCCGCCCGAAGCGCCAGCAGACGGACCGCGTGATAGATCAGGTCGTCGAAGTCCAGCGCGTGATGTTCCCGCAGCCACTCTCCATAGACGCGGGCCACATCCGAATAGGCGATATCGCCCCCATCATGGCCGGGAAACCAGGAGGGATCCTGCATGGCGCCCTTTCTGCGACCGATGTAATCCTGCAGGGCATGGATCGGATACAACTCGGGGCTGAGGTTCAATTCATACAATGCCTCCCTCAGCGCCTGACGTTGCATGGCCTCATCCGCGACGACGAAGTCTGGTGGCAGGTCGATGGCCTCTCCATATTCCCGCAGGAGACGAAGGCTGGCCGCGTGGAAGGTGTGAAACCAGATGTCCTCCCCCAACGCGTGCACGATGCTTTCGAGGCGCGTGCGCATCTCCTCGGCGGCGCGGTTCGTGAAGGTCACCGCCAGGATGCGATGGGGCGATACCCCCCGCTGGAGGATGAGATAGGCCGCGCGATAGGTGATGACGCGCGTCTTCCCGCTACCGGGGCCCGCGATGACGAGCACGGGCCCCTCAGGCGCCATCACCGCCTCGAGTTGTCGCCTATTTAAAGCAACGGCGAGCTCCCGCCATGCCCCGCGCGACGGCCTCTCCATGGTCTCCGTAGCCGCTTTCACCGAATCACCTCAGATTCCGATGGCGAAAAGCAAAAAGGGGCCGCATTGACGCCGCAGCCCCTCAATATACCATGCAGCCGGGAACGTGAAATCAACGCTTGGCAGCTGCGCAGTTCACGCAGAGTTTGGTATCAGGCAGGATCTTCAGGCGCTCCGGGTCGATGGGCTGACCACACACCTCGCAGATGCCGTACAGCCCCGCCCGCGCCCT
>DUEN01000033.1 GCA_011176545.1 Caldilineae bacterium
ACATGCCCGAGGCGACGTCGTATAGGGACACCATGAACGTCGCGTTGGCGATGGTCACGGCGGGCACATCGGAGAGGTCGAAGCGGAAGAGACCCCATTGCTCCTGGCCGAACTCATCTCGTCCCACAATCACCTGTCGTTCATCGCCGTGAGTGGACGTGGGATCTGCCTCTACTACATACGTGTCAGCCACGGGGAAGAGCGTGATGGGGGGGAGATCGTTCAGGTCCACTCGCAGGGAGTAGGGGTGATCCTCATCCCAGGATTCGGGGGAGCCGGGACCGACCCGCAGCAGATAGTCGCCGGTGGTCGTGGGCAGGTAGGTCAGCTCACGAGGCGACGTACCTGAGCCGCTGCCCCGCGCCACCACCCACCCGCTCGGGTCGTAGAGGGTTAATTCGTAGGCCGCTGGCAGGTCGTAGAGCCGGGCGTGGATCTCGACAGGGCCGGACACGGAGAAGCGATAGTAATCGGAGTCCATGGCAGGGCAGATATAGGCGTGGATCTCCATGCCCGTTGTGATGCTCGCGGCCGTGGCAGACGAATCGTTAGGCTCATAAGGATCAGGTCCGCAGCTGGGTATGGGGGTATACGTGGGCGTCGGCGTCGAAGTGGGCGCCGGGGGCGCTGGTCTGGGGAGGAACTTCAAGGTATATGGGGAGCCGGGATCAAAAGCGCCGGCCACACCGCGAACGCGCACCCGGTAAGCCCCACCCTGCGCGGATGCGGTGAAGCGGATCTCCTCTGATGTCATGCCATCGCGATGTGAGCCTGCTACCAGGACACCAAAGGGATCGAACAGCTCCAGGCTGTAGTTTTTCGGCAGGTCCGTTAGGATCACTCGTAGCTCCTGGAGGGGAGCGAGATCGATGCGGAACCAGTCCTGATCGCCAGGAGTACAGATGTAGGCCTGGTAGGTGCCCGCGCCTGCCAAGCTGGCGGCGGCGAACGTCTCGTTAGGTTCGTAAGGATCGGGGCAGTAGGCCGTCGCCGTGGGCGTGGGGGTCGCTGTTGGGGTTGTCGTTGGTGTCGCCGTGGGAGTTCTGGTGGGGGTAGGTGTGTCGGTAGCGGGCAGGTGATATTGCACGACCAGGAAGGGGCGGCCGTTGCTTGCGTTCTTGGAGCGGAAATAGCGGTAATGATAGTACTTGGCGCCGCCCGTCTCCGGCCCCCTTAGCTCGAATCCATAATTGGGATCCTGGCCGAAGTTCTTCCCCTTCCAGTAGTTGGCGACGAGAGCGGTCACGTCCCAGGTATACCATCCTGCCGTGAGGCCCACTGAGCGCGATGCGGCGGCGACGGACTTGGGGCCTGGCCAGTAGAGGGGGCAGCCCCAGTTGGCCGTCACGCGGCGGAGCTCGATGTTCACGGGGTTGGCTCCCCAGGCGTCGTATAAGTAGGCGTAGAAGGTGGCGGAGTCTATGATGGCCTCGGAGGGGATGCTAGAGAGGTGGAAGCCTATGAAGGCCCGTTGGTACTCCGTACCGAACTCGCCGGTGTTGTACTGCACGGCCAATTTAGTGCTGGTGCAGTAGCTGGTGCCGGGTGCGATGGAATAGACGTAGGTATCGATGTAAGGTTGCTGATTGTAGGTGTCCTCTGGGGCCAATGCGGGGATGATAGCCACGTAGCGTCCATGGCCAAGATCATGACGTTGGAGCTCAGAGCCGGCGGCCTCTTCCTGTGCCAGAGATACGACAGGGGCCGCGGCCTGGGCTCTTACCTGCAGATTGTTCGTCGCCGAGATCATCCGTGCGGGGGCTATGAAAAGGAAGAAGAGGATAACGGATATGATCATCGTGCGTTTCATTGTGAGCGCTCCTTTCTCCTCATTAACGCTCGGCGCCACCTGGCTCACTCTCACCCTCGATCGCTGTCAGGGGATCCACCAGCCATCGCGCCAGATCCTCTAAGGTGTCGAATTGCCACCGCCGACCGCTTTGGATGTGTTCCACCTCGGCTCGCCAGTCACCAGTGATCTCTGGGTGGTCCGGATCTCCCTCACGCCACACCCGTATCAGGAAGGAGATATACGTGGGCGATGTCATCATGCTGTTTTAACCTTTCACTGAATCGTTGTTTTGATGGCGGCTTGCGTGTAGCAGAACCGATGGCTCAAAGAGGGAGCGTGACTCTATTCCTGGACGGCAAAATAGCTCACAGGTCTCCACAAACTCTCCACAGAGGGGGCAATTGAGTGGTCGTTTGGTGTCTAGTGAGGCACGAGCACGACGTCTTTCCAGAACCACCACTTCAACGGCGACGCGGGATATGTGCGCACCCATGGCTTCAGCAGAAAGCTCCGTCGTGCGTAAACGAGGGGAACCAAGGGCGCTTCTTGGATCAACAGGTGATCAGCTTCCCGATACATGCGCATTCGCTGAACTTGATCTTGCACCCGCCGGGCCTTTTCCACCAGAGCTTCATAGTCTTTGTGATGCCAGTGGGTCAGCTGCCTATGGTTGCTCGCTCGCAGGAAGCTGTCAGGGTCCGGATAGTCGGCCACCCACCCTGCTAGGAACATATGCGGCTGATGGGCGCCATGCAGCCGTCCCACGTACTCCTCCCAAGGCAGAACCTCTTGTCGAACTTCCACGCCCAATACCCGACGCCACTGCTCACGCAGACATTCCGCTATGGCCTCGAAGCCCTGGGGGGTGAACCAGTCCACAGACGGAAATCCTCGGCCCCCGGCATAGCCTGCGGCCGCCAGGAGGGAACGCGCCCGCTGCGGATCGTAAGGTAAGCCGATTTCTGGCGAATGCCCCGGCATCCCTGGGGGGATAAAGCCACCCGTGGCTGGATCAGCGTACCCGGCCATCGTCACATGAGCCAGCGTCTCCCGATCAGTCGCGTGGGCAAAGGCGCGGCGCACCCGTGGGTCGGCAAAAGGCCGACGGCTCACGTCGAAGCCTAGGTAGCGGATGAAGAAATTCAAGGCCGAGATGTGCTCTCCCCCGTGGTCGTGCAACATCCGGGCCACCTGCGCCGGCGGGATCCCCCACCACAAGCCCAGGACATCCAGCTGATTCTCTTCGTACATCTTTAGTTTGGCGGCCTTGGCTCCCGGGTCCACCAGCAGGTACAACTCCACCCGCTCCACGTTACCGCGAGACCGGCCATGGTAGGCCGAATTGCGCACCAGGACCACGCGGCGCCCCCAATCCCAGTTTTCCAGCCGGAAGGGGCCATTGGTCACTAAGTTCTGCGCTGCGGTCCAGGCTTCGCCGTGGGCCTCTACCATATGCCGAGGTACAGGCCGGGCCACAAAGTGTGCCAATATGTGGAGGAAATAACTGCACGGCTCCTCCAGTTCCACGAGGAGTGTCGCCTCATCTAGTGCCCGCACCCCTACCTGACCGGGATCGGTGAGGAGGCCCTGGTGATATTCCTTGGCTCCCTTGAGGGCGAACAGGAGGCTAGCGAAAGGTGTCCTGCTGGCCGGATGCACCGCGCGCTTCCAAGCATATTCAAAATCCCCGGCCGTGACGGACCGGCCGTCGCTCCACAACCTGTCCTCGCGCAGGTGAAACAGGTACTGCCGTCCCTCCTCTAGCACCTCCCAACTGTGCGCTACATCGGGCACCACGTTCATCGCCGGGCTCCACTCCACCAGCCCACTGAAGAGTTGGTCGATGACGCCGCCCGAGTTGGCATCCCCGGCCGCGGCCGGGTCCAGAGTGAGCAGATGGGGCCAATCCACCCGCAGGGCGTGAGGGGCAGGAGGCAGAGGCGTCGTCAGCGGCATGGCCCCAGCTCGTTGCCATAGGTCGAACCCCTCATCGTACGCCTGGCGGGCCTTCTGGAAATCGAAGGCGATGTGATGGGTCAGGCCAAGGCGCATCAACGTGCGCGCGGCTCCCTCGTCGTCCCCCTGTTCTCTCTGAAGGGCCAGAGCTCGCTCGTAGTGGCGGATGGCTTCATGGTACGCATAGAGCCCACGTGCCCGATCCCCTGCTTGCAGGAGGTAATCTATCGCCTTGTCTACCTGCCCGGCCCGATCGAAGTGCCAGGCCAGGGTTACCACATCATCAGATCGCAGCCGCTCCAACGCCTCTCCCGCCCGGCGATGCAGGAGCCGCCGGCGCCCATAACCGAGATCACGGTACACCACCGTCCGGATGAGATCGTGGCTAAACCGATACCGGCCCTCCTGTTCCAGAAGCACCTGCCGCGCCACCAGTGTATCCAGCGCCTCGACTACCTCCTCCTCGTGACGGCCACTGGTGGCCAGGACTAGGTCCACGTCGAAGCGGTGACCGATCACCGCGCCGGCTTCCAGCACCTGGCGGGCCTGGGGACTCAACCGTTCCAGCCGATTGCGGATGGCCTGATAGATGGTATCGGGCAGAGGCAGCTCCTGATAATCCTCGGCAGTCTCACCGGCTACCGTGCCCCAGCCGCTTTCTTCCTTCCACAAGACACCAGTCTCGAACATGGTGCGCAGTACTTCCAGCAGGAAGAAGGGGTTGCCGCCTGTTTCGCGGTGCAGGCGGCGGCTAAACTGTTCGCCGCCACTAGTCTGGCCTGACAGCTGCCGTACTAGCTGTAGGACTTCTTCCTCGGTCAACCCCTCTAATGGAAGTTCCTGCAAGATACCCACCCGGGCCAGCTCTGCCCGCAGCGCGGCCACTGCATCAGCTTCCTCGCTGCGATACGCGCCCAGGATCAGCACGGGAGCATGTTTGATGCAGCGACCTAGATAGCCCAGCCAGGATCGGGTGGCCTCGTCGGTCCAGTGTAAGTCATCCAGGCTCAGGACCAGCGGTGGACGGTGAGTCGCCAGAGCCAGGATCAAATCGGAGAGCGCGCGGAACAGGCGAGCCTGTTCCTGTCCCAGCTCCACGGAGGCAGGGGGCCGCAGCTCGGGAAGCGCTGTGTGCAATTCCGGCAACAAGCGTGCCACCTCGGCCAGGTAGATGGGATCAATGCTGAGCGCTGCCCAGTCTACGGTCGGCAGGTGAGGCCGCAGCGCTTCCACCAGAGGCCAATAGGGCAGTCCTTGTTCCGCCGGGTGCCCACCGGCGACCATCACCAGCGTATCGAGTTCCAAACTGCCGATGAACTCCTGCAACAGCCGGGACTTGCCGATACCGGGTTCGCCCGAGATGAGCACCACGCTGCCTCGACCCCCGCGGGCGCGAGCGTAGGCCCGCTGTAGGGAGCCCAGAGCCTTATCGCGACCGACGAGAGGGGCTTCCAGACTGGGTAGGGTGGTCCAGGTGGGAGCAGGCAACGGTCGCGGTGCCATAGGTCGGCCTTCCAGGACGGCCTGGTAAGCAGCTCGGGTTTCCGGCAAGGGGCTGACTCCCAGTTCGCGCTCCAACACGGTGGCGCAGCGCTCGAATTGGCGCAGAGCAGCACTGCGGTCGCCTATGGCCGCATACAGTTGGATGAGGCGGCAATGCATGTCCTCGGCTAGTTCGTCGATCTCCAGGTAACGGAGAGCGTGCGCGATGGCCTCTTTGTATGCGCCTAGCTTGGTTTTCGCCTCGATCAGTGCGGCCAGCGCTTCCAGGTACAAACGCTCCCATCGCTGCCGCTCACGGGTAAGCCAGTTTTCGAACTCGAGTCGGTCGGGGAGAGAGAAACCGTGGAGAAAAGGTCCCCGGTATAAAGTCACCGCGTGCTGCAGGGCGTCAGTCGAAGAGGAGGTAGAGGAGGCCTTCAGTATGTCCGTCCAGGCCTTTGTGTCAGACCAGACACGGCCAGGGTCCAGACCGACCTGGTCTTCCCCCGTCAGAATCAGGTGGGAATCAGGCAGAGCCTGACGCAGATAGTTCAACAGCCGGCTGAGGTTAGCACGGGCAGTGGCTTCAGGGGTGTGAGGCCAGAAGAGAAAGCAAATTTGCTCGCGGGGAAGGGGCTCCAGGTGGACAGCCAGACAGTACAACAGCGCGCGTGTCTGCCGGCGCGGGATAGTCAAGGGATGACTCCCCCACGTCACACGGGGCGACCCCAGCATGTAAACGCGAAGCTGTTTCACCAGATATTCGCTGTTCATTCTGTCCAGAGTCCAAAAGTAGTTACCTCCCGCCTATGTGTGAGCCACAGAGCGCCGACCACTCCTACCATCGTCGTTAGCCCGATGATCAGTCCTATCCACCATGACAGAGGCCGAAAGGTCAGCGTCACCTCGTGGCGGCCGGGCGGGAGCGGCACCGCCTGAAAGGCATAATTGGCCCGCAGCACCGGCAACCGCTCGCCCGTCGCCAGCCGAGCCTCCCACCCTGGGTACCACGCCTGGCTGATCACCAGATATCCCGGCATGGCCAGCTCCGCCGTGATGCGCACCCGATTCGGGCCGTCCTGCTCCCACGTCACCGACGTCGGATCCGTCCCCGCCGCGCTGAGGGGCTCGCCACCCTCCACCACCACCTGCTTGGCTGGATCGAAGTCTGGCGCATGCACAGCCACCCACGCCTGCTCGTGATCTGTCACGGCCACAGCCTGATATACCACTTGCGCTCGCGGCAGCGCTCGGCGGTTACGGTACGCGTTCAAATTCGGGTCTCCATCGAAGGCCAGCTCGAACTTGTCCCAGTCGAGCTCCACATCCTTCCGGGCGACGACGTATCCGACGTTCAGGACGTCATATAGCCGGCTGGATCGGCTCCTCATGCCCTCCCAGTACCGCTCGTAATCGGCCAACACCAGCGGATTAACCACGCCCCACACATCATCTAGGCCGTGCACCAACGCCGCGCTGGGTTGCCAGATCCCCTCGATCCCCGTGCGGGCGTCGATGCGAGCCGGCCCGGGCTGCGATTGAAGGAACCGCACCAGGGCGGGGTGATCGAATCCTTTCGTCGGCTCCGTGCCGCTGATATCGTTATAGGCCCCGTTGCCGAGATCCAGCAGGATAAGAGCGACGGCGATCCAGGCCAACGTGTGACGGCGGGCGATGCCTGAGCGCCACGCGGCCAGCCACAGGGCCGACGCGATCGCGAAGCCCAGGCTGAGCATGGCGGAGATGAGCGCCACCGCGATGTGGAGGACGACGCGAGGATCAGCATCCTGGCGCATCATGAGCGCCAGATAAAGGCCCAGCGCAAGCAGCCCCAAGGCGCCCACCAGCGCCCATGTCCCCCTCCAAACCACGCGTATCGGCGCGTCAGCTCGGGGTTTTTCGCGTAGCAAGGTGTCCAGTCCCAAAGCAGCCAGGCCGGCCAACGCCAGATCGGTCACCAGGAGCATCCGGGCGGGGGCGCGCAGTTGCGAGAGCCCTGGCACGATCCAGGTCAGCCAGCCGTGAGGCAGCGCGTAGATGCCCAGCGCGACCAGGAACGAGCCTATCGCTAACCCCAGCAACCGCCATGTGATGCGATCCCGTCGCGCCGTGACGGCGACGGCGGCCAGAACCAGAGGCAGGATGCCTATATAGCCGATCTCGACCCGGTCCCATGGCCCCCAGTGGAACTGGGGACCGCGGCCGAAGAAGCCAGGGACGATCCAGCCGATGAGTTGCGCCGGGCTGAGGGAGTAGCTCACGGTTTGCGTGTAATCCCAAGCGGCGCGGGTCGTGTAGTGGGTGAGTTGCCAGGCTGGCAGTAGCACGGGAGCCGCGACCAACCCGCTGATGAGCGCTACGCCAGCCAGCCGTCCGAGATCTGTCAGCGCCCTCCGGCCATTCCAGCGTGGCATGAGGAGGACGCGCAAGGCCACATCCAACGCCAACGCCAGCCCGATGAAAAGCGACATCTGCGGATGGCCGGCCAGCGTGCCGATGCCTAGCAGCAACCCGGCGGCGATGATCCAGCGCCAGGATCGGCGGACTTCGCTCCGGCGAAAGGCCCACATCGTCCACGGCAGCCAGCTCCCCACGGCGATGAGGTTGAGGTTGCCGAAGTGGGTCAGCATCGGATCGCAGAAGGTGACGGCCAGCGCGCCGGCCAGCGCGGCCCAGCGGTTCAACGGTCGCGCTGGAGGGAGATCGCGCAGGAAGAGATATGTTCCCATCCCCATCCACCAGAAGTGGAACAGGCTGAGTCCCTCCATGACAGGATAAGTGATGCGTGGGAATAGAAGAAAGACGAGCAGGTTGAACGGATAAAGGAAACCGCTTTGCGGGTCGGCGGCGAGGGGATATCCGCTGTAGAGGTGGGGATTCCACAGCGGGAGGTGGCCGGATCGCAACGTTCGCGCTGCGAAGTGGTACATGGGGTACAGGAACGAGGCTAGATCGCCGCCATCGGCGGGCATGTAAGCCCGTCCAGAGACGACCCGCCAGAAAAACCCGATCACTGCCAGGGCGATGACGCCGGCCGAGGCCACGTCTCGACGCGCGCCCACAGGCAAGCGACCGTTGGCCTCTAGCCAGCGTGTCAGTCCCCATAGCGCTGTCCAGGCTAGGATGAGAGCGAGCAAGATCATAACGCTCTCCGCGAGGGGTGAATGGAACTCGGCGGAGCAGAGAGATTGACACCGCGGAGAACACGAAGGGCGCAGATCTCTGAAGGTGGTTCAGTTTCCTGTTTGCTCGTTCTCTCTGCGACCTCTGCGGCCTCTGCGGTTCTAATTTTATTATACCGTGCCGGAGGCGATTTTGCCAGCATTTGGGCGCATGGTATACTCGGCGTGATTTGATAGGGAAGTGCTATACATCGAAGGCGCGAGAGGGCGAATCATGAAGGTCGTTACGACGGAGGAGATGCGCCGAATCGAGCGGGAGGCCGACGCGCGCGGCGTGACCTATGCGCAGATGATGGAGAACGCCGGCCGCTCCGTGGCCGAGGTCGTCCAAGAACAGACGACCTGGTATCAGGCCGGGCCTATCCTGGTATTGTGCGGCCCAGGGAACAACGGCGGCGATGGCCTTGTGGCCGCACGTCACCTAGCCCAATGGGGGCACCTCGTGCGGGCCTATTGTGTGAAGCGTAAGGCCGAAGGCGATGAGAACCGAAGGCGGGCCGTGGAGGTGGGCGTCGAGCTGTTAGATGAGATGGATGATCCCAACCATGCCCGGTTGCGTGCCTGGCTGTCCGAGGCGGGCGTCATCGTCGATGCCTTACTGGGCACCGGCGTGACCGCGCCGCTGCGCGATCCGATCAAGTCCGTCCTGGAGTTGGCCCAGGAGATCGTGCGCGACCGCCGGACGCAACGGGGGGGCTCATCGGCAGAGGCCGCATCGCGGCCGAGTCCTGCCTTCGTTGTGCCGTCGGCACCCGAGATGGGGCCGGCCTCCCCGCCGCCCCAGCCTGAGATCGTGGCGGTGGATTGTCCCAGTGGGCTAAACTGCGACACGGGCGAGTTGGACCCGGCGGCGCTTCCCGCCGACGTGACCGTGACCTTCGCCTATCCGAAGGTGGGGCACTTCCTCTTCCCCGGCGCGGGCGCGTTAGGGAAGCTCCTGGTGGCCGATATCCAGACCCCGCCGGAGCTGGCTGATGATGTACAGGTGGACCTGGCGACGCCCGAGGCGATGCGAGCGTTGTTGCCGGCGCGCCCGCCCAACGCGCACAAGGGGACGTTCGGGCGCGCGTTAATCGTGGCTGGCTCCGTGAATTATACGGGAGCGGCGTATCTGGCTGGCGCGGCCGCCACCCGGGTCGGCGCGGGACTGGTGGCCATGGCCGTCCCTCGGTCGCTGCACCCGATCCTGGCCGCCGCGTTACATGAGACGATCTGGTTGGTGTTGCCGCAGGAGATGGGGGTGGTCACGCCCGATGCCTGTCAGGTGTTGGATGAGCACCTGGAGAACTATCGTGCGCTCCTCATCGGGCCAGGGCTCAGCCAGGAAAAGGAGGCGGTCACGTTCGTGCAGGAGTTCCTATTAGGCGGGCGTGCCGCGCATCGGGGGCGTGGCCACATCGGCTTCCTCTTGCAGGAAGAGGATGAGCGTGAGGTGGGGAAGCGGCCCGACTTGCCGCCGACCGTGGTTGACGCCGATGCGTTGAACGCGCTGGCCAAACTGGATCATTGGGCGGATAGCCTGCCCCCGCACTGCGTGTTGACGCCGCATCCGGGGGAGATGGCGCGCTTGTGTCGTTTGAGCACGAAGGAGATCAACGCGGACCGTCTGGGGATCGCCCGCGCCCGTGCCCAGGAGTGGGGCCAGGTCGTCCTGTTAAAGGGCGCCTATACCATCGTCGCGGCGCCAGATGGCCGGGCCGTGATCTTGCCGTTCGCCAATCCAGGGCTGGCCACCGGTGGCACTGGCGATGTGTTGGCCGGCGCCATCGTAGGGCTGTTGGCGCAGGGGTTAGCGCCCTTCGATGCCGCGGTCCTGGGAGGGTACCTCCACGGCCTGGCGGGTGAATTGACACGTCAGGACCTAGGTGAGGCAGGCATGATTGCTGGCGATCTATTGTCGCGGTTGCCGGAGGCCATCCGCCGCGTGGAGAGCTTATGAGGTGACCGGCGCCTCGAAGCCTCGAAGTAGGGTGGAGTAGGGGCGATCGGGCTAATTGAAAAAAGGCAGGGGCGCAGCATTGCTGCGCCCCATTTTTATCGGCCCAAGGTATTCAACATATACGTGGCTTCTATCCCGGACTGAACGCCGCTTCATCGCTCAGGACGGGTTTCCCTACCCGCTATCTTGTGTCCGATACGGAAATCGACTCTACATATAGTGTCTCCATCGGAGCAGGCAGGATCGTCTGCTCCAACGTGAATGGGGTAAACAGGCGTATATCAGGCCTCTGCGCCTTCCTCTGGGGCTTCTTCCGTCTCCTGCCTGGACTCAGCCTGACGCCGGGCTTCTGCTATGATCTCCTCTGCCTGCTTGCGCGCTTCGGCGATGATCTCCTCTGCCCGCTGTTGGGCTTCCCTGATTATGGGCTCCGCCTTTTCTCGGGCCTCGCTCAGGATCTCGTCCGCCCGCTCGCGGGCCTCGGCGATGATCTCCTCAGCCCGTTGGCGTGCCTCCTCGGCCTGTTCCTTGAGCTCCTGCCCTCGTTCGACGATCTCCCGGCGCAACTCATGTCCGGGGCGCGGCGCCAAGAACAGCGCGGCGATGAAACCGCCGATCGCACCCAAGATCACTCCCCAGAAGAAGGATCCACCGCCGTTGTTTCTCTCGCTCATAGTAACCTCCTTGTGAGCTGTAACCTCTTGGAAAGATGGGCTTCAAGCTCTTCCAAGAGAGCATGCGTAGTCATACATCATTCCTCGCCATCTCGCGTCCGGCCGGCCAGGACCGCGGCCGCCTCCCTCAGCCCAGCGAGATAGCCGGAGGCCTTGGCGATCGGCGAAGCCACATGCTCGCCGACGAAGGAAGCCGTCCCCTTGACCGTGTTGGCCGCTTCCTGAGTTGAGTGCAGGATGGGGAGGATCTCCTCCTGTAACGTACGGAGCAGCCGATAGATTTGCCAGATGAGGACGCCAAGCAGCACCCCGACGGCCAGCACTTCCACTGCGATGAAGATGATGAACAGATCGCGTACAACCTGGGCACGTTGCGGTTTGGTGACCAGGGCATAGATCGCCAAACCGATCAACGCTAGGATGACGATGATAGCCAGTACGATCTGCCACTTGCGGATGCCTTGTCGTGTTTCGCCGTTCATCGGGATGCGCTCCTTGCTGTTCCGGATTGTAACACATCTATAGGCGATGAGCAATGAACAAAGCGACCCATGCTCCCAATGAGGCGCTGAGCACGTTCAGCTCCCCGATGCGGAACGGCGTGATATGCAACAGGTGGCCTCCCAGGTGTCCAAGAGCGAAGCCCAGCCATCCCGCGAGAAGAAAGCGAGGGAGATCACTCAGGGATCTGCCCCGCCAGATATGAAAGATCGTCCCATATAGGCTGGCCAGCAGCAAGCCTAGCGCCCAGGCTGGGGGGATCGAAAGCTGCATCGCTTGCCTCCGATGGAAGACGCCGATGAAAGACGAATGACAAGCACGATGGGCTTGCGTTCATGAGTTTACAGCACATCTGGCAACGGGCGGTCGAACGGCTCGATGATCCCGCCTCCCAGGCATACGTCGCCCTGGTAAAAGACGACCGCCTGCCCTGGCGTGATATCACGCAACGGTCGCTCAAATCGGACGTCAACCCGATCGTCGGGTAGGGGGCGTACCGTAGCCGCCACCTCCTGCCCCTTATAGCGGATCTTGGCCGTCACGGTGATCTCGCCCTCCGGCGGATGGCCGGCGATCCAGTTCACCCGGGCCGCCGTCAACCTATCGCGGCCCAACTCTTCCTTCGTGCCCACCACCACCGCGTTCCGATCGACATCCAATTCCAGCACGTACAACGGCTCACGCGCAGCGATGCCCAGGCCGCGTCGCTGTCCGATCGTGTAAAAAGGCAATCCCTTATGTTGTCCCAGCACGTTGCCTTCTCGATCCACGATGGGGCCAGGGCGCACGGCCTCAGGCGCCCAATCGGTCAAAAAGCGGCGGTAATCGCCGTCGACGACGAAGCAGATTTCCTGAGATTCCGACTTCCCCGCCACGGGCAAGCCCAGTTCTCGTGCCTTTTCACGCACCTCCTGCTTGGTCAGATGCCCAATGGGGAAGCGCAAGTGGGACAGCTCTCGCTGTCCCACCATATAGAGTACGTAGGATTGATCCTTCGAGCGATCGACGGCTCGCAAGAGCTGATAGGTGCCGTCCGGGGCCTCTCGGACGCGCGCATAATGCCCCGTAGCCAGGGCTGTCGCTCCGATGCCAAGGGCATAGTTCAACAGCCGCCCGAAGCGGATATAGCGGTTGCAGTACAGGCACGGGTTTGGCGTCACGCCGCTGGCATAGCCGGCGATGAAGCGGTCAACCACGTTTTCCTTAAACGGCCGCTCGACGTTAAGCAGGTAGAAAGGAATGCCCAACACGCTGGCGACGCGGCGCGCGTCCTCTACCGCCTCATCGGAGCAGCAGCGGTTCAGGCTCGGGAGCCCGGGGCGCACCTCGGCCCATAGGCGCAGCATCACGCCTACGACCTCGTAGCCCTGTTCCATAAGAAGCGCCGCGGCCACGGAGCTATCCACCCCGCCGCTCATGGCGACGACGATACGCTCGCGGGTCATCGGTACCTCTATGCCCACGAGGGGGCGTAAGCGCGCAGTCGCTCCACGATGCCAGGCAGGACGTCTAACACCCGATCCACATCCTCTGGGCGAGTGCCACGTCCCAACGTCAGTCGCAGATGGCCCACCGCGTCCCGCCGCGGGATCCCCATCGCTGTCAGCACATGGGAAGGCTCCTGGGCGCCTGATGTGCAGGCTGATCCGCTGGAGGCACAGATTCCCTCCAGGTCCAGCCCCATGAGCATGCCCTCGGCCTCCACGCCGCGGACGATAAAGCTGGCATGGCCGGGCAGGCGTTGGGTCCTGTGCCCGGTGAGCTGGACGTCTGGGATACGAGCCTCGATGCCGGCGATCAGGCGATCTCGCAGCGCGGTCAGCCGGGCGGTCTCCGCTTCCCGCTCCTCTTGGGCCAGCCTTAGCGCGGTGGCCAGGGCGACGATGTAAGGGATATTCTCCGTGCCCGCGCGGCGCTTCCGCTCGTGGCCGCCCCCGGTCTGAATCGGCCACAGCGGCGTCCCGCTTCGCACATATAACACGCCCACGCCCTTAGGCCCATAGAACTTGTGTGCGGAGAGGCTGAGCAGATCCACGCCGAGGTCGTCTACGTTAAGCGGGAGATAGCCCCCGGCCTGCACGGCGTCCGTGTGGAAGGGGATCCCGCGCTCCCGGGTGATGGCCGCGATCTCGGCCAGCGGCTGAATCGTGCCCACCTCGTTGTTCGCGTACATCACGCTGACGAGCACAGTGTCGTCCCGCAGCGCTTCGGCGACGGCTTGTGGATTCACCAGGCCGTCGCGGTCTACAGGGACGATGGTGAGATCGAACCCGTAACGGTCACGCAGATCCTCCGCGGTGTGGAGCACAGCGTGATGTTCGATGGCGGTGGTGACAATGTGATTCCCGCGGCCGCGCGCCCGCTGGGCCAGGGCCACGCCACGCAGGGCCAGGTTATCGCTCTCCGTCCCGCACGAGGTAAAGATGATCTCATGTGGATGGCAACTCAGGATCTCGGCTACGGTCTGGCGCGCGTCGTCCATGGCCTGGCTGGCTTCTCGGCCCAGTCGGTGCAGGCTGGACGCGTTCCCAAAGCGTTCCGTGAAATAGGGCAACATCGCCTCGA
Source organism: Caldilineae bacterium (assembly GCA_011176545.1). GTDB lineage: Bacteria > Chloroflexota > Anaerolineae > DUEN01 > DUEN01 > DUEN01. Next base: position 14,092 of record DUEN01000033.1, read on the forward strand.
CCACCCGCGGGTCAACCGGGGTGGTGGCGGAGTGGTCCATATAGATAATTGGCTTGCTCATCTCGCTATCCTCTTATCAGGAAAGACATTTTATGTCTGCTTCGGTGCATTCTACCATGATCCTGATTGTGAGCCAAGCGGCTCAGGTGGGGAAGATATTACTTACTCAAGTTTGGCCATTTGGGTAGCGGAAGGTACTCCCTTTCGCCCCCCATACCAAGATATAGGGAGGTGCTACGAAAGAGGCCATATATATGGGGTCTCAAAGAAAAAGAGCAAACTCCAGGTATTCACAGAGGGGGTAGCTCCACACTTAACCGTGGTTATTGCGAAGCGCTATATCTGTTGGTTAAGGGCACAACATGTAGGGCCGGTTTCTATACCGGCCACAATATGGCGGGTAAGAAACCGGCCCTACATGCTCTCCAGATTTAATGTGGTGCTACCACAGAGAGTATGGGGAATCTTCAGCTTTATTTGCTTGTGGGGGATAGAAGGCGGATGGAGCGTTATAGACGAGCCGCTTCCTCCAGGAAGGCGCGAATATTGCGCAATGGCGTCTCGGGGAGGATACCGTTGCCGGCGGCCATGAGCAGTCCACCCTCCGGGCGTCGAAAGATACGGGCGACCTCACGTACGCCCGCTCTGACCTCTTCCTCGGTCCCTTGGGGCAACAACCATTGTACATCGATGCCGATTAGGAAGCTAATGCGTCCGCCGAAGCGGTCGGCGATCTCTTGATAGTCCATAGTATGAGCCTGGATGGGGTGGATCACGTCGAGCCCGATCTCGATGAAATCGTCGATGATCTCGCTGACGTTGCCGCACGTGTGCAGCCAGAAGTGCATCCCCAGCGAGTGTACTTCATCGATCAGATCGGCGAAGAGGGGCTTGAGAAACTCGCGAAAGGTGTCGGGGCTCATCATCAACGCGCGCTGTGAGCCTAGATCGTCCGAGGTGAAGATCCCATCGACGCCACACGCTGCCAACCCGCGCACGGCCTTGATGTGGAGATCGAGGATAGCTTGGCTCAGCCGCTTCAGCTCAGTTGGGTGTAAGATGAAGTCCATCAGGACGTTCTGCATGCCCCGGATAGACCATAACCTCTCGTAGAAGCAGAACCACCAGTGCCCCAACACATATTGATCCGGATGTGCGCTCACGAAGGCGCGGGCAGCGTCAAAAATCCCCGGCTGCTTATCCGGATCAGGAAATTCGGAGAGATAGAGATCCAAGTCGTCCCACTCGGTTAGCAAGATTCGTTCGTCCCGACCGGTTTTTGTAGGATCAGGGCTCTTGGAGAACGCCCAGCGGTAATTGGGGTCATCGGTGGGTGATACATAATCGCCCGGGGTCACATAGGTAGCCACAAGCACGTCGTCGGGAATGTCGGCCGAGATCTCGTCCAACAGGCCGTCGTACTTCTCATACGTGCCCTCGCCCCACCATTTGTGGAACGCCAGGGGCACTACATCGGCGCCGCGCCGTTCGACGACAGCGCGGACGATCTCCTTCGAGTATGGCTGACGAATCATCGTCCCTCGCTCCTGCCATCTGTGCCTGCTACCCCTTGATAGCCCCCGCGGTCAGGCCTGCCACGAACTGATTCCGTCCCAGCACGAAAATGGCGAGGATGGGGAGGGTGGCCAGGAAGGCGCCGGCCAGGATCATCCCATATTCCACTTTATACAGGCCCACCAGCGTGGCCAATCCGACGGGATAGGTGAATTTCTCCGCCGTGCGAAGCACGATCAGCGGCCACAGGTAGTCATTCCAGGCTCCCAGGAAGGTCAACACGGCCAGGACCGAGAGGGCGGGGCCGGATAAGGGGAGACCCACGCGCCAGTAAAGCCCAAACTCGGAGGAGCCATCGATGCGAGCGGCGTCCAGCAACTCATTGGGCACGGCCAGCATGCTCTGTCGCATAAAGAAGGCGCCGAAGGCGCTCAGGGAACCCGGGATGATGACGGCCCAGTATGTGTCCAGCCAACCAAGGCGAACCATTAACAAGAACAGGGGCACCAATGTCACCTGATAAGGGAACATGAGCGTCGCCAAAAGGAACACAAAGAGAGGCCGCTTCCCGCGGAACTCGTACTTGGCAAACCCCCAACCAACCAGACTGGCGATAAGGAGAGACAATAGCGTTTGATTCACCGCGATGACGGCGCTGTTGAAGAACTGACGCACAAAGGGGATCTCGCTCCCGTTGAGCAGCCGGATATAGTTGGATAGCGTCGGCTCTCTGGGCAAGAAGTGCAATGGGTAACTGAAGATCTCCGCGTTCAGTTTGAAGGAGCCGGTGATCATGTAGACGAATGGCGCGCCGGTCAGCACCGCCAAGACCAGAAGCACGAGGAACAATAACCCAAGCCTAGCACGGCGTCGCAGGGAACGGTACAGATCTCGCGCATTGATGCCTCGAGACACTTGTGCTGACCTTGTCAAGGGACGCATGGCACCCATGTTAGTCCTCCCGAAACGCGCCCAACAGCCGGAGCTGGACCAAAGAGAGTATCAGGATGATGATGGTCAGCGCGTACCCGATAGCGGCGGTGTAGCCGAACTTCAGATAGCGGAAGCCGTTGAGATAGAGATACATGGTCATGAAGAGCCCGGCGTTGTTGGGACCGCCCTCGGCTCCCGTTAACAGATAAGGCTCGGCGAAGAGGTTATACGAGCCAATGATGGCGATGATGATCACGAACAGAAGCGTGGGACGTAGCATCGGGAGGGTGATGTAACGAAAGACCTGCCATCGATTCGCGCCATCTATGGCCGCAGCCTCTTGGATCTCGGGAGGGATGTTTTGCAACCCCGCCAGGAAATAAAGTGCGTTCACGCCGGTATAGCGCCACAGCCCTAGTAGGATGATGGATGGCATCACCAACTTCGGGTCGAGCAGCCATCCCAGCTTGGGCAACCCCAACGGCTCCAAGATATAGTTGTTGATCAGCCCGTAGGGTTGATTAAAGACGAGGCCGAAGATGATGGCCACCACGACTCCTGAGGTGATCAAAGGGGTAAAGAAGAAAAGCCGAAAGAATTCCCGTAATGGCAGCCTTGGAGTGTTGAAGGCCAGCCCTAAAGCCAACGCCGCGGGGATGATCACGAATACGCTCCCCGCCGCGTAGTAGGTGGTGTTAAACACGGACTTAACGAATTTCGCGTCGTGAAGCAGCTTGATATAATTCCCCAGACCTACGAAAGAGGGCTGACTGCCGATACCTACCTGCTTGAAGAAGCTGAGGTAAAACGCGTAAGCCACGGGGTAAAGGAAGAACACCGCGTAGCCGATGAAGAAGGGGCTGATAAACAGATAAGGGGCCAAGCGTCGCTGCCAACGTCCCATCCTACACCTCTCCGCGAAGGAAGCGGGCGGCGAGAAGGATACGCCGCCCGCTTCAGCGATCGGATTCGGGTAGAAAGATCAGACAGCGCCTTCCTCCGCCATGACCTTGCGGATCTCATCCGCGACCTGTTTGAAGGCGTCCGCTGGTTTGATGTTGCCCTGAAAGATGTCCACCCACAGGGCGCTGATGTTGCTGTTGAGCTCGGCGCGATATGGGCTCTGATACTGAGGAGGCACCGTGGGACCTAACTCTGCGAAGAGCTCGCCCAGGACTTGGCCGCCGAAGTATTCCTCTGGCTTACGCAATCTGGGATTGTCCATGGCCGGGATAAAGGGCGGGAAGAGATTCGTCATCTCATAACGGCGGACATTGCCCTCGACCGAGAGCATGGAGTACTGCATGAAGTTCCAGGCTTCATCCACATACTTCGAATACTTGACGATGCAATTGCCTGTTCCGCCATGGCAGCTTGTGCGCAGCCCGCCTTTCTCAAAAGCAGGCAGAGGAATGGCCTTCCATTTGCCTGACAGCTCCGGCACGTTGTCCTTAAGGAAGCCAGCATACCAATCTGCCCCCATGACGGCCAGGTACTTTCCTTCCTTCAAGACGCCATACCAGGTGGTGCTGTATTTACTCCCATTGCCCTCAGGACCAGGATCAGCGACGCCGTGCTTATCCCGCAACGCCAGGATCCACTCCATGGTCTCGATGGATAGCTCGGAATCCAACGTCACGTTGCCATCGGCATCGAACCAGTCAGCTCCACGACTGCGCAGCAGGACGTCATGCTCGGGGAAGAGCAGGAGCTTGACGTCATCGGTGACCAGGTCCTTGCCAACGCTGATGAAATCGTCCCAGGTCTCTATCTGGGAGACGTCGATGCCAGCCTCTTCAAAGATGTCCGCCCGGTAGTAGAGTACTACGGGACAGAGCGCGTGCTCCACGCCATATGTCTTGCCCTGATAGGTGTAGAGTGCTTCCCGCGAGGCGACCAGCTTTTCCATATACCCGCCCTCTTTGAGCCAGTCGGTGAGGTCCACCAGGCCGGGATCGCCAGTACCTCGCAGGAACCCGCCAAATCGCCCCTGCTCGATGTCCACCAAATCCGGCGCGCCCACACCGCCGGCCTGCAGAGCGATCTGGGCCTTGTCATGCATGTCACTATAGGCGATCTCGGTGACGTTTAGCTCGAAGTTGGGGTTCTTCTCCTTCTTGTAGTCTTCAGCCATGGAGCGGAACCAGCGAGCGTGCGTGTTGACAAAGGTCCACAGCTCCAGCTTGATAGGCTGCTCCGGAGCTGGCTGTGGAGCCTCCGCTGGCTTTGCCGGAGCTGGCGCGGGAGCACACGCGGCCAGCAAGGTAGCGCCTGCCGTGAGGCCGGCCGCCCTCAAGAACTCACGACGACTCAACCTACGCACATGGAAACCGCCCATCGTCCCCCCTCCTTTCATTAGCAGGCCGCTCAAGAAGATCAGACAAACATCCCCAAGCCAGTCACGCTGATCCCCCTCGATTTATCCTGGCCGCGGGAGAGGGCTTGGGGGAGTTCCAGCCCTCTCCCAGCAGGCCGCGGCACCTTATTTTCAAGACCGCCTCTGCTGCTATCAGATTCGGAGCGCACCTCCTCTCTTTTCTCAAAGCGCACAACTATGCGCCTTATATTTTCGCCGCCTCGTAGGGGCAAAGCATGCCTTGCCCCTAGGTGGGATGATTCATCCCCTGAGAAGTTGTTATAGTATAATAGACCTGAGGCTAATGATCTCAGGCGATTTCCCGCAACCGTGCTTATCGGGGTTACTCTGCATTCTCACTGAGAAGGACGCCCCTCCTGCATAGATGAGATCACCCTGAGTTTCGTAGTACTATATCATAGCAGATCGACGTCAGCCGGGGAACCTGAGAATGACACCCTGAGGACATGTGGGGGACATATGGCGGACACCCGGAGCGACCCGACGAGGGACGCTTTCATCCATGAGTTGCGGCGGGCGTTAAACCATCTTTACGATCCTACGGTGCTTCCTCGAAGCCCCCTAGCACGGCTCTGTGATGCGGATCCGGGGGAGAATCCCGGCTCCACGTTACAACGCCTGCTGATCGACGCCATCGAGGCACTCAAGCCCGGAAACCAGGTCCCCCCCGACTCGAAGGCGTGGCGTGTGTATCATATCCTGTACTACCGTTATGTGGAGCAATTTACCCAGCGCGAAGTGGCCACGGACCTCGCCTTGAGCATTCGCCAACTGCGAAGGCAGGAAAAGGCCGCATTAGACGTGTTGGCGGATTATCTCTGGAATCGCTACGATTTGGAGCACAAAGCCCATCTCCTGCGCGCGGCACCCGATCAGGCCGAACAAGGCGAAGCCCCACCAGAGGCAGGTCCCGCCAGTTACTCACAGGAGCTGGAGTGGCTGAAGCGGTCCATTCCCAGCCAGCGCGTCCAGGTCAGGGAGGTCGTTCAGGCTATCTTGAAAACCGTGGCTCCGCTCGTACAGGAGTCCGAGGGCAGCGTCACATACGAGCTTCCGGATCATTTACCTCCACTGACGGCTCAACCCACGGCAGTCCGCCAGGCCCTCTTAAGCGTGATTACAGGGCTGCTCCGATCCATCCCCAGGGCTCGGGTGAACATCACTGCCGAACACCATCTCCATGAGATATACATCTATATACGTGCCCAAGGTAGCCCAGACACCCTGACGACGCTCACCGAGAACGGCCGAGAGGGGCTGAATATGGCACAGCAGTTGGCCCACCTCTGTGAGGGTGTCCTGGAGGTGCTGCCTGATTCAAGGGGCTTTACCGTGAAGCTGGCCTTTCCTGCCGCTGAACAAATTCCGGTGCTGGTGATCGATGACAATGTGGACACACTGCGGCTGATCCAGCGCTATCTGGCCGGGACCCGCTATCGCTTCATCGGCACCCCTGATCCGGCGCAGGTACTGGAGCTTGCCCAGCAGACCTCTCCCCGCATCATCGTGTTGGACGTCATGCTGCCGGGGATTGACGGCTGGGAGCTCCTGGGGCGTCTTCGGGAGCACCCGAAGACGCGAGGGATTCCCATCATCGTCTGCACCATCCTCCCCCAGGAAGCCCTGGCGCTTACTCTGGGAGCGGCGGAGTTCATTCGTAAACCGGTCCATCAGCAGGCACTGCTTTCAGCCCTGGATCGCCAATTGGGCCCGCGGTTGAAAGAATCGCGGTAAGCGCCTCGATACATGCCAGGAGGCGGGGGACGGACAGTCCTCCACCACGCATGACGGCCAATGCGTTGCTCACGATGGGCTGCCCCGCCGGATCGCGTGCTGAGATCACGATCACAGGGATATCGCGTAGGGCAGGGTCCTGATTCTTGGCCGCCAACAGCCGAAATCCATCCATATTGGGCATGACCAGGTCCAGCAAGATCACATCAGGGCGCGTTCGCTGTAAGATGGTCATCGCCTCTTCCCCATCTCGAGCCCTCAGCACCCGATAATCCCGACCCAACGAAGTCAACATCCTTCGGAACAGCCGCAGCGCCTCAGGCTCATCGTCAACGATCAGGATCGTGTTACCACTCAAGTGCACGCGATCCAGAGCGGCCGCGAGCTGCTCTCGCGATACGGGCTTCACCAGGTACTCCGAGACGCCCAGCGCGTCCGTGATCTCACACATCTCCGGGACGGAACAAACGATTGCGGGTGTCCCGTACGGAAGCGATCCTGATCGCCCCAGGCGCTCCAGCGCGGCCTCCACCGACATATCATTAATCAGCAAGGCCTGCGCGGGCTCGTGGGATACCGCCTGCAGCGCCTCCTCCAGAGTGGTTACCGACACGATCTCCACATCGTCCAGATAGCGGGTGAGCAACCGCTGGAGCGAATCGCCGTTCTCCAGAACGACGAGACGAGGACACATCTTGGGCATCGGCGCCATCGAGCGAGGGGAGCGTTCCAGATACTCCCAATGGGGGGTAAGCCATCGTTCGAATCTGGCGACGGGGGGCGGGCCGGGCGAGATAGGAAGCCGGAAGTAGAAGGTCGTGCCGCGGCCCTTCGTACTCTCCACCCAGATCCTGCCTTCATGCAACTCGATGAATCGCTTGCTGATGGCGAGGCCCAGGCCGCTGCCTCCGTAGCGACGACGGATCGAGCCGTCTATCTGTTGGAATGGCTGAAACAGCTTATGCATGTCCTCTTCAGAGATCCCTGGCCCCGTGTCGGCGACGCTCACAACGACATCTGCCTCCTCCTGCCAGGCACGCACGGTCACACCACCCTGCTCTGTAAACCGGCCCGCGTTACTAAGGAGATTCAACACCACCTCGCGAATGCGGGTGCGATCGCAGAAGACGAGTGGTAGATCGGCCGCGATGTTCATCTCCAGGTACAGTCCCTTGGACTCGAAAAGCGGGCGTACAGCCGTCACGGCGGCCTCTATGATCTCGCGTAAGGACACGTACTCCTTGGTCAAGGCCATCTGTCCTGTCTCGATCTGGCTGAGATCGAGCACATCATCGATGAGAGCCGATAGATGCTCAGCATTACGATGGATGACCGCGAGATCAGCTAGCAACGCTGGAGGAATCTCACCTCCGTACGCCTCGGGCGAGTGAGCGATCATCTCGGTGAAGCCGATGATCATGTTTAACGGCGTGCGAAGCTCATGGCTCACATTGGTCACGAACTCTTCCTTCGCCCGACGGGCTTCCTCCGCCTCCTGACGCAATCCCTGCGCCAACGCGTTTAACCGCTGCAACTGCAGGTTGGCATGTGCCAGATCCTCCAGCGCCTGCTTCATCTGTGCCTGTCGGTTGCGAAGTTCCTCCTGTAGTCTCAGAGCCTGTAGGTAGTAATCCCATGACCAGCGGGCAGTATGACGCAGGCGTCGGTGTACGGTGAACATCAGCCCTAGAAGAATCCAGACTTCCATACTAAAGATACCGATGGTAGCCCGACTTACATCTGGACGGACATATCGCGGCCATAGGAGCAACATCATCGTCACCACAACAGCGACGCCTGCAGCAGCAGGGGAGCCCAGCAAAATGGCTGATAGCCCCACAGGGACGGCCATTAACGCCAGAACTCCGGGCACCGGCAGCCAGGTATCGGCCAACCCGATGATCACGACCAACATCGCGATGATGAACCATGCGCCCGCCTGGGGTTTCCAGCGACATAGGAGGATGGCGCCTCCTACGATCGCATAGAGCGCCATCCCGAAGAGCTGGATATGGAAGCGGAGAGACAGATTATCGAGACTTTCACCGATGCCCTGGATCACGAATCCTAACAACATGAGTACCACCATCACAGGATACGGCGAACACCACATCTCCGATTCGAAATCCTTGAAAGATGTGGAGGAGACTCGGCCTCCCGTTAGTCGATTCATTTATACGCCTCCCCAGGCAGCCTGCCTTCCAAACGTCTCTTTCCCACATTGTAGCCAACGCTTCAACTCCTGTCCACACGTGTCCAATGGCTCCTCCAAGAGAGCATCATGTTTTGCCAATTCGGGGACTCTGGGGTAAGATTCTCGTTGGCCTTTCATAAGGCACCATACTTACGACGGAGCAGATCTATCCAATGCTGGAGCCATTTGTCTCACCCAAAGCCATTGCCATCATCGGAGCCTCGAGCACCCCTGGTAAGTTGGGGTATGCCATCCTCCAGAATGTGCTCCAGTATGGCTTCCCCGGTGCGGTCTATCCGATCAATCCGAAGAGGAGTGAGGTCCTGGGGTTGAAAGCCTACCCCAGTGTGTTGGACGTTCCGGGACCCGTTGACCTTGCTGTGATCGTGATCCCTAGCCAGTTCGTCGCAAAGGTGTTGGACGAGTGTGGGAGAAAGGGCATCCGGGGCGTCATCATCATCTCCGCCGGGTTCCGGGAGATCGGCTCAGAGGGTTTGCAACGTGAGCGAGAGTTGATCCGCATCGCCCAGCAGTATGGCATGCGCATAATCGGCCCCAATTGCCTGGGCATCATCGACACGTTGGTCCCCCTGAACGCGTCCTTCGCGGCCACCATGCCCGACCAGGGAAGTATCGCCTTTATGTCCCAATCGGGGGCGCTCTGCACCTCGATTCTGGACATGGCCAAGCCCCAGGGGATCGGGTTCTCCCGCTTCGTTTCTCTGGGGAACAAAGCCGATCTCAACGAGATCGATTTCCTGGAGGCGTGGGCGGATGACCCGCATTCCTCCGTGATCACGGCCTACCTGGAGGGGATCACCGATGGGCCTCGATTTATGGAGGTCGCGCGCAGGGTGACCAAAAAGAAGCCCGTGATCACGATCAAGTCCGGCACTACCAGCGCTGGCTCGCGGGCGGTCTCCTCACACACGGGCACGTTGGCCGGGTCTGACCGGGCCTATGAAGCCGCCTTCAAGCAGACAGGCGTGATCCGCGCCCGCTCGGTGCAGGAGTTGTTCGATTTCGCCAGCGCCTTCGCCCGTCAGCCGATACCCGAGTCGGATCGAGTGGCCGTGGTGACGAACGCCGGTGGCCCGGGCATCATGTGCACCGACGCGCTGGAGCAGATGGGGCTGTGCCTGGCATCGCTGACCGAGGCGACACGCCAGAAGCTGAGCGAGCATCTGCCGGCCGCGGCCAGCGTGTTGAACCCCATCGACGTCCTGGGAGATGCCCTGGCCGATCGATACGAGCTGGCCGTGGAGGCCGCGGCTAATGACCCTAACGTCGGCGCGGTGATCGTGATCCTCACGCCTCAGTTCATGACGGAGATCGAGAAGACGGCCGAGGCCGTCGTACGCGTTTCCCAACGCTCGGATAAGCCGATCCTGGGATGCTTTATGGGGGAAGCCAACGTGGGGCCTGGGATCGAGATCTTAAACAAGGGGGGCGTCCCCAACTACCAGGTGCCTGAGCGAGCGGCCGCCGCCCTGGCGGCGATGTGGTCCTATCGCCAATGGCTGGAGCAACCTGAAGACGAGGTCCCGCGGTTCGAGGCGGACCGCGAGAGCGTGCGCCGGATCTTCGAGAAGGTGCGCTCCAGCGGGCGCGTGACTATGAGTGAGACGGAGGCGCGTGGCATCCTCCAGGCCTATGGGATCCCGATGCCTCGATCGGAGCTGGCCCGTTCCGCAGAGGAGGCGGTGGAAGCTGCCGAGCGCATCGGGTATCCGGTGGTGATGAAGATCGCCTCTCCTGATATCTTGCACAAAACGGACATCGGCGGCGTCAAGTTGAACTTGCTGAGCGCCTCGGATGTACGTGACGCTTTCGATTTGATCATGTATCGGGCGACGCGGTATATGCCCAACGCGGAGATCTGGGGCTGCCTCGTTCAGCAGCAGGTGGCGGGCGGTAGAGAGGTGATCTTGGGGATGAGCCGCGATCCGCAGTTCGGCCCGTTGCTCCTGTTTGGCCTGGGCGGTGTCTATGTGGAGGCGCTGAAGGACGTGACCTTCCGCGTGGCGCCTATTGGCCGCCGGGCCGCGCTGGAGATGATGCAGGAGATCCGGGCATACACGCTGTTGCGAGGCGTGCGCGGGGAGAAGCCCGCCGACCTGGAGGCGGTCGCCGATATCATGTTGCGGCTGTCGCAATTGGTGAGTGATTTCCCGGAGATCGTGGAACTGGATGTCAACCCCCTGAAGGTCTTTGACCAGGGCAGAGGGGCGTTGGCTCTCGACATACGACTGGTGCTGGCCGCGTAGCTGCAGGAGGATCTAGCCGATGGCAAACGTATATGTCACCTCGATCGAGACCTTTTCCGGTAAGAGCGCCGTTTGTGTGGGACTGGGGCTGCGTTTCCGGCATGATGGCCTGAAGGTCGGCTATATGAAGCCGGTGAACGTGGCGGCCCGCCCGGGGCCGAAGGGGCCGGAGGATGATGACGTCGCCTTCATCAAGGAAGCCTTCAACCTGTCTGAGCCGTTGGAGGTCCTGGGTCCGGTGGCGTTGACCCCCGCGATGACGGACCGGATCTTGCGTGGGGAGGACGACACGGATTATGAGGCCGTGCTCCGTGCCGCCTATGATCAAGTGTGCTCAGGATGCGACGTAGTGATCCTGGAGGGCGGCGCGACCCTGCGCGAGGGGTATATCGTGGGGTTGTCCACACCGCGCGTGGCGGAGATGCTCGACGCGCGTCCCCTGGTGGTCATCCGCTGGGAAGAGGCCCGTATGATCGACAACGCGCTCACCGCCAGGGTCCGCCTGGGCGATCCGATGATCGGGGTCATCCTGAACACGGTGCCGCAGAACAGGGTGGAATACGCGGAGAAAGTGGTCCGGCCCTTCCTGGAGCGCAAGGGGATCCCCGTCCTGGCCATCCTGCCGAGGGATCGGGTGCTTCAGTCCGCCAGCGTCTCCGAGTTGGCCGAGGGGCTGGGGGCCCACATCCTCGCCTGTGGGGATAAGCTGGAAACCCTGGTCGAGAACGTGATGGTAGGCGCGATGAACGTGGATAGCGCGCTGTCCTACTTCCGCCGCACGCCGAATAAGGCGGTCATCACGGGCGGTGATCGCGCGGACATTCAACTGGCCGCGTTGGAGACCTCGACCCGGTGCCTCATCTTGACTGGGAACATCATGCCGAATCCGATGATCCTCACCCGCGCGGAGGAGGCGGGCGTGCCCGTGCTGCTCTGCCAACAGGATACATTGACGGCTGTGGAGATCGTCGAAGGATACTTCGGGCGCAGCCGCTTCCAGCAGCGGGACAAGATCGAACGCTTTAGCAAGATGCTGGAAGAGCGCATGGACTTCGATCGGCTGTATGAGGTCCTGGAGCTTAAACGAGCCTGACACAATCTCCAATCTCTAATCTCCTCAGTTAAAGGAGTTGGAACCGTGACTACGATCATAGAGGATATCGTCGCACGTGAGATTTTGGATTCCCGTGGGAACCCCACCGTCGAGGTGGAAGTCGTGCTGAGTGGTGGGGATGTCGGACGAGCGGCTGTGCCTTCCGGCGCGTCTACCGGTGTACATGAGGCCGTGGAGCTGCGAGACGGTGACGCATCTCGATACGGTGGTAAGGGGGTCCTCAAGGCGGTAGAGAATGTAAACACGACCATCGCCGAGGAGCTCCTGGGATGGGACGCGCTGGACCAGGTGGGGATCGATGAGTTCCTTATTGGCCTGGACGGCACACCTAACAAGGGGAACCTGGGGGCCAACGCCATCCTGGGCGTCTCCCTGGCGGTGGCGAAGGCGGCTGCTGCAGCTGTCGGCCTGCCCCTCTACCGCTACATCGGCGGCGTCAGCGCGCGCACATTGCCGGTGCCGATGATGAACATCCTGAACGGCGGCAAGCACGCGGTGGACTCCACTGACCTGCAGGAGTTCATGATCATGCCGGTGGGGGCCGAGAGCTTCTCTGAGGCGCTGCGGTGGGGGGCCGAGACCTATCACGCCCTGAAGAAGGTGCTGGCCAAGCGGGGATACAGCACCAACGTGGGTGATGAGGGCGGCTACGCGCCATCGCTAAAGTCCAACGCGGAGGCGATCGAGGTTATCCTGGAGGCCATCGAGACGGCTGGCTACAAGCCGGGCGAGGACATCTGGATCGCCCTGGACCCGGCCTCCAGCGAGATCTACGAGGACGGCAAATACGTGCTGAAGAAGGAAGGGCGGTCCCTCACCAGCGAGGAGATGGTTGCTTTTTACGAGAACTGGGTGAACCAGTATCCTATTATCTCCATCGAGGACGGCATGGCCGAGGACGACTGGGAGGGCTGGAAGATGCTCACCCAGGCCATCGGCGACCGCGTGCAGCTCGTGGGCGATGACCTGCTGGTCACCAATGTAGAGCGGGTGCAGCGGGCCATCGACGAGAAGGCGTGCACGGCCCTCCTGTGCAAGGTCAACCAGATCGGCACGCTGACCGAGGCCATCGCTGCGGTAGAGATGGCCCACCGCGCTGGATGGGCGGCCATCGTCTCCCATCGCTCCGGCGAGACCGAGGACACCACCATCGCCGATCTGGTGGTGGCCCTCAATACTGGGCAGATCAAGACGGGCGCTCCGGCCCGGACGGATCGGGTCGCCAAGTACAACCAGCTCCTGCGTATCGAGGAGGAGCTGGGCGACCAGGCCATCTATCCTGGCATGAAGGCGTTCCGCGTGAAGCGATAGGTTGGCCGTCGCTACCTACCTAGAGATACCGAGACTATTTCTGCCGGCTTTTCAGATAGGCCTGAGAACAGGGGGAGCCCATCAACGGCTCCCCCTCTGTGTTCTACATTAGTTGGCCCTCCATTCACGCGACGGACAAAAAGAGGAAATCATGAGAGCGAAGTGGTTTATCGCGATGATCGTGGGCCTGGCCTTGATGCTGGACATATCGGATGTCCTTGCCTGGGAGCTGGAGCCAGGGGAGATCGTAGAGCGACTAGGCGCCGTTGCTACTACCCCCTCCAACACCGATCTAGTGGGTCAGTTTGGGGGGAGTGTGGAGGCCATCACGTTGCAAGGCAATCACGCTTACATCGGTGTTGGGCCTCGCCTCATCATTCTGGACATCTCCGATCAGGTCCATCCGGTTGCCGTCGGCCAGACGGCCGTCCTGCCTGGCGTCATAACGGATGTGGCGGTGGCGGGGGCTTATGTCTACGTTGTCACCGGCGGGGGAGTGCTGTATATCATCAACGTCGCTGATCCAGCTCATCCTACCGAGGTCGGTGTTTACAGGACGCCGGGGTCTATTTGCGCCGTGGCAGTAGCCGGACATTACGTTTATGCCATCGATGGCCTGCACGGCCTGCGTATTATCGACGTCGCTGATCCAGCAAGGCCCACGGAGGCTGGCGCCTACTGGGAGCTGTATGACGGCCTGGATGTGGCAGTTGCGGGCACCTACGTCTACATCGCGGCCGGGAGCAGCGGTCTGCACATTATCGATGTCAGTGTCCCGTCGACGCCAAGGGAGGTCGGGAACTATGACACGCCAGGATACAGCCGGGGCATAACGGCGGCGGGCAACTATGCCTATCTTCTCGACGCCTGGCGTGGGCTGCGGGTCATTGATATCTCCGACCCGACGACACCCAGGGAGGTCGGCAGCTATATCACACAGGGGTGGGCTGAGAGCGCAGCCGTGGTGGGTCGCTATGCCTATGTGGTCGACGGATGGGGGCTGCATGTTGTGGACATCTCCGACTCAGCTATGCCCGTCCTGGCCGGCCTTTATCGTACACCTGGGGACGCTTGGGAAGTCGCGGTGACCGCGATTCCCCCGACAGGACCAGGAGAAGTCCACGCGTATGTCGCTGATGCGTATGCAGGCCTACGCGTCATAGACGTGTCCAATCCAGCGAACCCGACCGAGGTAGGCGCGTATAATACGCCAGGATGGGTAGCAGGCGTCGTCCTTATGGGCCAGTATGCTTACCTCGCCGACCGACAAGGTTTGAAGATCGTAGACGTTTCCAATCCAGCCGCTCCGACCACGATCGGCGTGTATCACATACCACATGCTGCCGGCCTAGCGTTGGACGATAACTATGTCTACATCATTGATGGCGATCGCTTATACATCATCGATGTATCTACGCCTTCGGTTCCCCACAAGACCGCCGACTATGCCACGTCGCCAGGCGCCCAGGATGTAGCGGTTGTACGCGGTTATGCCCATATTGCCACCCGGTCAGGGGTTCTCATCGTGGACGTCGCCGATCCGACGCATCCGTTTTTCGTTCGTCTCTATCACACGCCTGAAGGGGCTCGAGCCGTGACACTGGCGGAAAGCTTTGCTTATGTCATTGATGGGAACGGCGACCTGCATATTATCGAGGTCAAGTACCCCACCGCGGCGCGCGAAATCGGCTTCCTCGACACGCCGGGGGAGGCCCAAGATGTGGCGGTGGTGGGGAACTACGCGTACGTCACAGATTCGACCGGTCTGCACATTATCAATGTGGCCGATCCCACTACACCCGCTCAGCTCGGCTTCTATGAGATAAATCTCGCCAGTGATGTGACGGTGGCAGAGGATTACGCCTACATCGCCACTCGCGATGGTGTGATCGTCATCGGTGTCACCGATCCGGTGGCCCCTTTTGAGGTCACTTCCTACAGCACCATAGGTTCGGCGAAGAGCGCGACGGCGGGTGGAAACTACATCTATGTGGCCGATGATAAGGGAGGATTAGTCATCTTGCGCAGGTTACGAGACAAGGTGACGACCTCGATCCCACCCGCCGGCGGCAGTCTGAGATCGACCGCCGAGGATACGTGGTTCCTCTTCCCCACTGGCGCCTTTACGCAGACGGTAACGCTCACCTACCGCCACCTGTGGAGCGCTGAGGATACGGGCCATTTGCTGGACATCGGTCACGCCTTCGAGCTCACCGCGTTCTGCGCAGATACAGAAGAGCCAATCCAACTGGTGCCTGACCAGGTCTATGCCATGATCGTGCACTATACTGATGCTGAGAAAGGGCCGGCGATTGAGAACACGCTGGCATTATACGCCTGGGATGGCTCACGCTGGGTGCAGGAGCCTACCAGCGTCGTAGATGCGTCCAATAACACCCTCATCGCCATGCCGAGCCATCTTGGCCTGTGGGCCATCCTGGGGGAAACATGGCAACAGGGCCTTCCGCTCGTTCTGAAAAACGATTAGGACAAAGGGGAGGAAGCCCCGGGGAGCGTCTTTAGCCCTTTTTCCCCGCGTCGGCCCGTGCTATAATCTTGGGCAATCGGCCTATCCCTCCGTGCGGCAGGGGTTGCTCAGTGCGCCGATGCCGTCGATCTCCACAGTCACCACGTCGCCGTCCTGCAGGTAGCGCGGCGGCGTGCGGAAATGGCCCACCCCGGGCGGCGTGCCCGTCAGGATGACGTCCCCGGGCAGCAGGGTGAAGGCGTGAGATAGGAACTCGATCAGATAGGGCACCTTGAAGATCAGTTGGTCTGTGCAGGAATCCTGCACCACCTCGTCGTTCACCTTGCAGCGCAGGGGGAGCTTATGCGGGTCGGGGATCTCATCTTTCGTGACGATCCACGGCCCCAACGGGCAGAAGGTGTCCAGAGACTTCCCCCGCACCCACTGGCCGTCGGCGAACTGGAGATCGCGAGCGCTGACGTCGTTGGCGACGGTGTATCCGAAGATGTAGTCGTAGGCTCGATCGGCCGACACCCGGCGGGCCTCCCGTCCGATGACGACGGCTAGCTCCACTTCCCAATCGACCTTGTTCGTCAACGCCGGGTCCCAGCGGATCTCATCGCCCAGGCCGATGACGCTGGTCGGGAACTTGGCGAAAATGATGGGATGATCGGGCGGCTCCGCGCCCTGCTCCTTCACATGATCCATGTAATTCTGGCCGATGGCGACTACTTTGGATGGATTAGGGATGGGAGCTGCCAGTTTGACGCCGCTTAACGGTCGAGCGAACGGGGTCAGATCGTCGGCCTGGAGCGTGCGTTCGACCTCGCTCCAGGCATCGGGGCCCGCTTCGAGCAGCGAGCGCATGTCGGAGGGGATGTGATAGCCGCCCAGGAGCGCATCATGGGCGGCCGCCAGATCGATGATCTCATCGCCTACGACCGCTCCCAGCCGCCACCGCCCGTCCTGGATGAACGTTACCAATCGCATGTATGCCTCCCTCATAGGATGATGTGCCTGTAGGCGCCAGGTCCAGTATAGCCGGACGCCTACACCTGTCAAAAGTTTACGATGGTAGAGGCGCCCCTTATGGGCGTCCCATGCGCATCAAGCCAACGACGTAGGCGAGGGCTTTCACTCACGATTTTTCACCGTTCAGGAGTTGGTATGCTCTGGATAGTGCAGAGGGGGATCTCCTTCGCAGAGAAACGCTTTTTCTCGCCTTTCACCTGCATGGTTGATGTTTTAGGCTGGCTGTCTATGGCCCCGCGGAGCTGTAGGGGCAGATCTCAGACCCGCTCCTACAGGGGGGCGTTCCCCCGAACTACTCGGGGAGGTAAGGACATGCTCCCATATCGCTTGACTTGATGCGCATGGGGCGCAGCAGCGCTGCGCCCCTACAAAACACGTCTTTTAAAGGAATGGTGTTGTCTATTCCAACCATGAGCGAGAGTATGAAACCCTGGAGAGGAACCTATGGCATCCATCACGTTGGTGATCAGGAGCGACATCAATCCCTACCGTGACAACGTGCAGGCCAAGGCCAATGAGCCTATTACGGTGGCCGGCCTGCTCGATCGTGTCCGCCAGGTGCTCGGCTATACGGACATCACCTGGACGCTGGATGAGATCTATGATCGGCTGGAGGCCAACGCGCCGCGGGTGGCCATCATCGGCGGATCGTGGGATCATCCGGCCCACATCGTGGATCTGGAGACGGCGCTGAGAGCCGCGTATCGCATCTGGCAGCGCGGGGGCGTGCCCTTTTACTTCAGCATCCCAGTGATCTGCGACGGCACCGCGCAGAGCACTATGGGCATGAGTTACTCACTTCAATCGCGCAACGCCGTCACTCAGATGGTCATCAGCCAGATGGAGGGACAATGCTATCACGGCGCCTTCGTCATCCAGGGGTGCGATAAGACGCCGTTGGCCATCGTCTCCGCGCTGGTGCTGCTTGATCGCGTCCGGCAGGAGCGAGGTGAGCCGCCCGTCTTCGCCACCTTCGCTCCGGCTCATGTCCTGCGCGGGGGGACCATCCCCGATGACCTGCGGGCCGAGCTGGAGGCGGTGGCGGTCGAGGCCGAGGCGAAGGGGTACGATGATATCGCGTATGATCTGCGGGATGCCATGGCCTACATCCTGCAGTGCTCGTCCAACACGGCATTCCAGGGCGTGCTCATGCGCGCCCGCGAGCTGGGGCTGATCACCGCCGCGCAGCATAAGGACTTCGAGAAGCGGCTGGCCGTGAACACGTGCGACGCGAAGGGGGGCGTGTGCGCCTTCAACGGCACCGGGAATTCCAGCCGCCACGTCGTCTCCGCCTTCGGGCTGGTGCACCCAGCCGTCGAGCTGTTGACCGAGCCACCGACGCAGGAGCAGGTCAACGCCGCTGTGGATGCCATGCTGGGCTTTTGCAACGACGCGACGTTCAGCGTGCGCAATATCGTTGTGCAGAACATCGAGAACGCGGTGCGAGTCCATGCGGCCACCGGCGGTTCGACCAACCTGATGATGCATATCGTGGCAGCCATGATTCACGCCGGGTACGATTTCAGCGTGTGGGACATGGATCGCATCCGGCAGGCCGTCCCCGTGCCCGATCTGTTCGACTATAGCTTGACCCAGGGACGGGACATCTTCGTGCTGGCGCAGCAATGTCGC